>DAIUDS010000061.1:0-8994 GCA_036845485.1 Jiangellaceae bacterium | reverse complement strand
CGCCTGAGGTCACGTGTTGCCGGCGCGGAGCAACGACCGGACGACCCGGAGGCCGACCGAGAGCCGGGCCAGGTCGAACGACTCGCTCTCGACGACCTCACGAAGGATGCCGCGGGCCCGTTCGACGACGACGGAGTCGCTCTTGGCCCAGGCCTTCACCCGGGCCTTCGCATCCGGACCCTCCTCGGTCAGCTGGATGACCTGAGCCGTCAGCGCGGTCTGGACGGCGTGCAGGTCGTCGCGCAGCGCCGCGCGGGCCATGGTCTGCCAACGGTCGGTGCGCGGCAGCGCCACTATCCGCTCCAGGAGCCTACCCAGCGCGAGATGCTCGCCCAGCTTGAAGTGCACGCGCGCGACCTCCATCAGGTCGGTGCCCGTGGTGAGTGAGGTCTCGACGATGCCCAGGCCGGCGTAGGCAGGCGGCAACACCGCGACCCGGACGGCCAGGTCGTCCGTGACGCCGGCCTTGACCAGAGCGTTCCGCCGCTGGGTGAAGAGGTCGTGCTCGCGCCCCACCAGCACGTCTGGCAGCTCTTCGAGCAACCTCCCTATGGGCGCCTCGAAGAAGCCGATCTGCCAGGCGATGTCGATCGGCGGTCGCCGGTTGACCGCGAGCCATCGGGTGGCGCGCTCGGTGATGGTGCGGCCCTCGAGGCGCATCTTGATCTGCAGGTCGGCGGGCACGATGGTGTCGAGTGCCCGCACGGCGGCGAGCAGCTCCGGAATCCGGAACACGACACTTGCCACGGTATGGGCGCGGGCGAGATCGTCCATGGTGGCGCCGGTCTCCATGCCCAGCCGGTAGGCGAACGTCGTGCCAGCCTGGTTGACCAGTTCGTTCACGACGGTGGTCGTGATGATCTCGCGGCGCAGCGGATGCTCATCGATCCGGTCGGGGTACCCATCCCGCAGGGCCGTCGGGAAGTACGCATGCAGCGCGTTGCGAAGGTACGGATCGTCGGGCAGTCCGGTGTCGACAAGCTCGGCGTACATCGTGTTCTTGGTGTACGCGAGAAGGACCGACAACTCGGGCCCGGTGAGCCCTCGCCCGGCTTGCATCCGTTCACCGAACTGCCGGTCGGTCGGCAGGAACTCCACGGTTCGGTCCAGCTTGCCCTGCGCCTCGAGCTTGGCTACGAAGCCGCGGTGCACGTGCATGAGGTTGGGCGCCTGCGCAACGGCCCCGGCGAGCGCCACGTTCTGACCGTAGTTGTCGGCGAGGACGAGTTGGCCGACCTCGTCGGTCATCTGCCCGAGCAGTTCGTTGCGCTGCTTCGCGGTCAGGTCGCCGTCGCGGACGATGCCGTCGAGCAGGATCTTGATGTTGACCTCGTGGTCGGACGTGTCGACCCCGGCGGAGTTGTCGATGGCATCGGTGTTGATCCGTCCACCGGCCATCGCGTACTCGATGCGGCCCAACTGGGTGAATCCGAGGTTGCCGCCCTCCCCCACGCAGCCGCAGCGCAGCTCCGAACCGTTCACCCGGATCGCGTCGTTGGCCTTGTCGCCGACGTCGGCTTGGCTCTCGGAGCTCGCCTTGACGTACGTCCCGATGCCGCCGTTCCAGAGCAGGTCCACCGGCGCGGTGAGAATCGCCCGGAGCAAATCCGGCGGCGTGATCTCCGTGACGGCGTCGTCGATGCCGAGCCGCTGCTTGACCTGGGGGGTCAGCGTGATGCGTTTGGCGGTGCGCGGGTGGACCCCCCCGCCCTCGCTGATCAGCGCCGGGTCGTAGTCGGCCCAACTCGAGCGAGGAAGCTCGAACAGCCGGCGGCGCTCCTGGAACGAGACCGCGGCGTCCGGATCGGGGTCGAGGAAGATGTGCCGGTGGTCGAACGCTGCGACGAGTCGGGTGTGCTCGGACAGGAGCATCCCATTGCCGAAGACGTCACCGGACATGTCGCCGATGCCGACGCAGGTGAAGTCCTCGCTCTGGCAGTCGCGGCCCATCTCCCGGAAGTGCCGCTTGACCGACTCCCACGCACCGCGAGCGGTGATGCCCATGGCCTTGTGGTCGTATCCGGCCGACCCACCTGACGCGAATGCGTCACCGAGCCAGAAGTCGTATTCGAGCGAAACCTGGTTGGCGATGTCGGAGAACGTCGCGGTGCCCTTGTCGGCGGCCACGACCAGGTAGGGATCGTCGCCGTCGTGCCGGAAAACCCGCGGCGGCGGCACGACCCTGCGGTCCGCCGCACGGTTGTCGGTGACGTCGAGCAGGCCGCGGATGAACGTCTTGTAGCACTCGATGCCCTCGGCGAGCCACGCCTCCCGGTTGACCGATGGATCGGGAAGGCGCTTGCCGACGAAGCCGCCCTTGGCGCCCACCGGCACGATGACAGCGTTCTTCACCGCCTGTGCCTTCGCCAGCCCGAGCACCTCGGTACGGAAATCCTCGCGACGGTCCGACCAACGCAGGCCACCCCGGGCGACGGCCCCGAAGCGCAGATGGACACCCTCGATCCGCGGGGAGTACACCCACACCTCGAAGACCGGGCGCGGCCTGGGCAGCTCGGGAATCGATCGCGAGTCGAGCTTGAACGCCAGGGCCGCAGGCCTGCGGCCGGCGTCGTCGACCCGGTAGTAGTTGGTGCGCAACGTGGCCTGCACGAGGGCGAGAAACGACCGCAGGATGCGGTCCTGGTCGAGGCTCGCCACCCGGTCGAGCGACTTCTCCAGCCTGGCGGCCATCTCCTCGGACGCCGCGGCCCGCGTGTCGGGATCGCCGGTGAAGCGGTCCAGGTCGAACCGGGTCTCGAACAGGTCGACGAGCAGCCGGGCGATCTCGACATGCGCGCTCAGACACGCCTCCAGGTAGTCCTGGCTGAAGGTGGAGCCTGTCTGCCGCAGGTACTTGGCATACGCCCGCAGAACGGCAGCCTGCCGCCAGGACAGCCCGGCCTGCAGCACCAGCGCATTGAACCCGTCGCTCTCGGCGTCTCCCCGCCACACGGCGGCGAACGCGTCCTGGAACAACTCCTTGGCGTCGGCGGCCTCGACGGCTCGGCGGGCCTCGTAGCGCAGGCCGAAGTCGTAGATGAACGCCGGCGCGGCAGCACCCTCGCCATTGCGGAGGATCTCGTATGGACGTTCGTCGATCACCTCGACGCCCATCCGGGACACGATCGGAAGCACCTGGGTGAGTGAGATGGGCGTACCGGTCCGGTAGATCTTGAACCGCCGCTCGTTCGGCTCGCCGCCGACGGGCTGGTAGAGGTTCATGCTGAGACCGTCCTCGTCGGGCAGCTCCTCGAGGCGGCCGATGTCGCCGACCGCCGTACGCGCCGGGAAGTCCTCCTTGTAGGCCTCGGGGAATGCCTCCCGGTAGCGGCGAAGCAGCCGGGCCGCGGCCTCCTCACCCACCCGTTCGGCGAGCGTGTCGGCGAAGTCGTCGCCCCAGGCCCGGGTGGCCATGACGAGCCGCTTCTCCAGGGCGGGGACGTCCAGGTCGGGCAGCACCTGGTTCGGCCGCATCCGGATCACGAAGTGCAGGCGTGCCAGCACCGACTCGCTCACCAGCGCCGTGTGGTCGATCGACATGCCTTCGGTGGCGTCGAGGAGGATGACCTGTATCCGCTCGCGGACGTCAGTGTTGTACCGGTCCCGCGGGAGGTAGACGAGGCAGGACAGGTAGCGGCCGTAGATGTCGCGGCGGACGAACAGCCGCAGCTGACGACGCTCCTGGAGATGCACGACGGCCATCGCCGTAGGCAGGAGCTCCTCGGCCGGCGTATGGAACAGCTCGTCACGTGGATAGGTCTCGAGCACCTGCATGAGGTCCTTGCCCGAGTGCCCGGTGGCGGCGAACCCGCTCTGTTCGAGCACCTGCTGCACCCGGCGCCGCAGGACGGGAATCCGTACCACGCTCTCGGTGTAGGCCGCCGAGGTGAGCAGGCCGAGGAACCGGCGCTCGCCGACGACCTCGCCGGATTCGTCGAACGTCTTCACCCCGACGTAGTCGAGGTAGGCGGGTCGGTGAACGGTGGCACGCGAATTGGCCTTGGTGAGCACCAGCAGGTGCTTCTCGCGGGCCTTGGCGCGGACCTCCGGCGGCAGCTTCGCGAACGACCCGGACAGGTCCTGGTCGGACCTCAGGATGCCCAGCCCCGACCCCGTCACAGCCCGCAGGACGTCTTCTCCCTCGACCGTGTCGAGACCGTATTCGCGGTAGCCCAGGAACGTGAAGTGGTCGTCGGCGAGCCAACGGAGCAGCTCCTGGGCCTCGGCGACCTCCTCGGCGGGAACGGGAAGCTCGGACTTGTCCAGCTCCGCCGCGATCTCCATCGCGCGCTGGTTCATCCGCTGCCAGTCCTCGACGGCCTCCCGGACGTCGCGGAGCACCAACCGCAGTTCCTCGGCGATGGCGTGCAGGTCGTCCGGATTGGTCTCCCGGTCGATCTCGACGTGCATCCAGGACTCGACGATGGCATCGGGCGTGTCGGCGAGCCGCGGGTCGGACTCGCCGAAGTCGCAGATCTCCAGGAGCTGGCCGGTGACGTCGCGGCGGACGATGAAGGTGGGGTGTACGACGAGGTGGATGGCCCGGTCCTGGCGCGAGAGTGCCATCGTCGTCGAGTCGACGAGGAAGGGCATGTCGTCGGTCACGACCTCGATGACCGTGTGACCCGAGGACCAGCCGTACTCTTCGACCGTGGGCGTGGAGACCCGAACCAGGGACCGACCCTGCGGGCGCACCGAGGCGAGCTGGCGGTGCGAGGCCGCGGCGCCGAACACGTCGACCGGATCGCGGTCGACCAGGTCTTCCGGCGCGACATGGCGGTAGTAGTGGCGGAGGAAGGCTTCGTCCTCAGCGCGCGGATGCCCTCGCTGGGCGTGATGGTCGGCAACGGTTGCAGCCTTGGCGAGCAGCTCGGACTTCGCCTCGTCTAGCCGGTTGCGCATGGCACAGCCCCCAGGACGTCTTCTGCCGGTACGTCCTTGTACGCGACGATTCCGACACTAGTCCCCATGGGTAATACGTACCCTCCGGCGCCGGATTTCCACAGCCGTCACAGCCAGGAACGCAGCTCCCACAAGATCGGGTAGTAGCGCATCTCGAGCCGGGAGCGCAGGTAGGCGGCTCCGGACGAGCCGCCGGTGCCGGTCTTCGAGCCGATCATCCGTTCGACCATGGTCACGTGCCGAGCCCGCCAGCCCGCCGCGCGCTCGTCGTGGATGAGGAGCGCCTCGGCGAGCTCCCAGATCTCGCCGTGCCTCGGACGGTCGTGCGCGACGGCCACCAGCGAGTCGCGTACCTCGTCGTCGCCCGCGGCCGGCAGGCCATGCTTTCGCAGGACGTCGACGAACGCGTCCCACAACGTCGGTTCGTCCAGCCGGCGGCGCAACCTCGCCTTCTCCTCGTCGGTGACGCCCCGGAACCGCTCGACGAAGCCCGGATCCTTGGCGCCGGACAGGAACTCCAGCTCGCGGAACTGAACCGACTGGAAGCCGCTCGCCGGGGCCAGCCGCTCGCGGAACTCCAGAAAGTCCTGCGGAGTCATCGTCTCCAGCACGCCGATCTGCTCGATGATGATCCGCTCGATCTCGTGGACCCGGGCCAGCAGGTGCCTCGCCCACCACAGCTGACCGTCGGTCATCGCGTCCCGGGCGGACTCCAACTCGAACAGAAGCTGCTTGAACCACAGCTCGTATATCTGGTGGATGGTGATGAACAACAGCTCGTCGTGCGCGTCCGTGGCGAGCCGCTGCTGGTCGAGCAGGGCATCCACCCGCAGGTAGCTGCCGTACGTCAGACGGGCTCCGTCCTCACCGAACTTCGCCGACGGTTGCCGCACGTGCGTCGTCACCCTGCCACCTTAGGCGCTTCGCATGGGCCAGGATGTGCCCATGGACCTGCGTACGGATCTGCGCTACGACGCCGACCCCGTCACCGTGTTCGCCATGCTGACCGACGAGGCGTTCCTCGCCCGGAAGGCGGAGGCGACCGGGGCCGTGCGCCACCGGGCGTCCGTGACCCGCGACGGCGACCGGGTGACCGTGCGCCTGCTCCGGGTCATGCCGCCGGAGGTGCCCGACTTCATCCGGCGCCTCGTCGGCGACACGATCGATCTGGACCAGGTCGACATCTGGGAGCCGGCCGCACGCGACGGTTCCCGGACCGGCTCGATCCGGATCGGGATGGCCGGCGCCCCGGTCACGCTGACCGGTGGCATGAGCCTGGTCCCGGCCGGAAGCGGCAGCGCGGCCACCGTCGACGGAAGGATCAAGGCCTCGGTGCCACTTCTCGGCGGCAAGATCGAGAGAGCAGTGCACGACGCCCTGGTCAGGGCCGTACGCATCGAGGAGCGCGTAGGCCGCGCCTGGCTTGCCGGAGAACGTTCGCGCTGAGCTCCAGCCCTCAGGGCTCGACGGTCAGGCCCTTGCCGACGACGGTGATCCCGTTCGTGCTGACGGTGTAGCCACGGCTGCGGTCGGCATCCTTGTCGACGCCGATCGTCGCACCCTCCGGGACGACGACGTTCTTGTCGAGGATGGCGTCGCGCACGACGGCGGACGCCTCGACCCGAGCTCCGTCCAGCAGCACGGCGCGGGTGACTTCGGCGCCGTCGCGCACCTGCACGCCGGGTGAGAGCACGGCGTGATCGACGAGGCCGCCGGCGATGATGCAGCCAGGGTTAACGATGGATTCGTGAGCTCGGCCACCCTTTACGAGCTTTGCTCCCGGCAGTTGCGGGTGGCTGGTGAGGATCGGCCACTCCCGGTTGTAGAGGCTGAACACGGGGTCGATCGAGACCAGATCCATGTGGGCCTCGTGGTAGGTGTCGATGGTCCCGACGTCGCGCCAGTAGCCGTGGTCGCGCGCCGTGGTGCCCGGTACCTGGTTCTCGTCGAAGTCGTAGACGTGGGCATGCCCTTTCGCGGCGAGCATCGGGATGATGTTTCCGCCCATGTCGTGAACGGAGCCCTCGTCGCCGGCATCGGCGCGCAGCACATCGAGCAGGGCGTCGGTCGAGAAGACATAGTTGCCCATCGACGCGTAACAGCGGTCCGGATCGTCGGGCAGCCCGGGCGGATCGGCCGGCTTCTCCAGGAACGCATCGATCCGCTGTCCGTCCGAGGTCTGGATGATGCCGAACGAGCTCGCGCTCGCCCGCGGAACGCGGATACCGGCGACCGTTACACCGGCATGGCTGCGGACGTGCTCGTCCACCATCTGCCGGGGGTCCATCCGGTACACGTGGTCGGCACCGAAGACCACGACGTGGTCCGGCGTCTCGTCGTAGACCAGGTTGAGCGACTGGTAGATCGCGTCGGCACTGCCCTGGTACCAGCGCGGCCCGAGGCGCTGCTGTGCGGGAACAGGTGTGACGTACTGCCCGAGGATCGTGCTCATACGCCACGTCACCGAGATGTGCCGGTCGAGCGAATGGGACTTGTACTGAGTCAGCACGCAGATCCGGTCGATCCCACCGTTGACCAGGTTGGACAGGACGAAGTCGACGAGCCGGTAGCTGCCCCCGAACGGGACCGCCGGTTTGGCCCGGTCGGCTGTGAGCGGCATCAGCCGTTTGCCCTCTCCGCCGGCGAGGACGATTCCGAGGACATGCGGTCCCGTGGCCATGATCCGAACACTACGGTCGCTCCGGTCTGCCGGGCTATGGCGACGGCTCGCGACCACGGCAAGGATGGGCCTGTGCCGAAGCTCATCACACCGTCGACGCATGTCCACGGTTCATGGCTCGAAGCGCTCGCCGAGCCCGAGTACGACCCCCGATGGGCCGAAGATTTGGACCTGGCCCGGCTCGCCGTCCCCGCGGCGTTCGAGGACTACGTGAAGGCCCAGCGGGCGCAGGCCGACGACGACGCCCCGAGACCGCGTGGCTGGGTGCCCGCGACCTATCTCTGGTACGTCGAGGGCTCGGAGTTCCTCGGCCGGCTCTCGATCCGGCACCGCCTCTCCCCCTGGTTGCGCGACTACGGCGGACACATCGGGTACGACGTCCGTCCGTCGGCCCGGCGGCGCGGCCACGCCACCGCCATGCTGCGCGAGGCGCTGCCCTGGTGCGTCGAGCTCGGAATCGACCCGGTGCTGGTCACCTGCGACGTCGACAACGTCGCGTCGCGCAAGGTGATCGAGAACGGCGGGGGGAAGTTCGACGACCAGCGTGACGGAAAGCTCCGTTACTGGGTGCCGGCGACATGAGGGTCGCGGTACTGACCAGGGAGTTCCCGCCGTACGTCTACGGCGGCGCCGGGGTGCACGTCGACTTCCTGGTGAAGGAGCTCAGGCGGTCGACCGACCAGGTGACCGTCGAGGTCCACGCGACCGGCGAGCCGCGCGACGGCGCCGCCACGTATGCGGAGGACGACCCGCGGATGCCGGGCGCCAATCCGGCGCTGCGGATCATGAGCGCCGACCTGGCCATGGCGGCGGCACTCGGCGGCCTGGACGTCGTCCACTCACACACCTGGTACGCCAATCTCGCCGGCCACGTCTCGTCGCTGCTGCACGGCGTCCCGCACGTCGTCACCGCCCATTCGTTGGAACCGCTGCGACCGTGGAAGGCCGAGCAGCTGGGCGGCGGTTACCGGCTCTCGACCTGGGTGGAGAAGACGGCATTCGAGTCGGCAGCTGCCGTGATCGCGGTCAGCCGGGGCATGCGCTCGGACATCCTCGGCTGCTACCCGGCCGTCGATCCCGAACGCGTCCACATCGTCCACAACGGCGTCGATACCGGCTTCTACCGGCCGGTCGACGACACCGACGTCCTCGACCGCCTCGGCATCGATCCCGACCGGCCGTCCGTGGCGTTCGTCGGGAGGATCACCCGGCAGAAGGGCGTGCCACACCTTCTGCGTGCAGCACTGCGGATCGACCCGGTGATCCAGCTGGTCCTGCTCGCCGGCGCTGCCGATACAGCGGAGCTCGCCGCCGAGACCGACGAGCTGGTCGATCGGCTGCGGTCCGAGCGCAGCGGTGTGGTGCTCGTCAGCGAGATGCTCCCCAGGGAGGACGTACGTCAGGTGCTGAGC
>DAIUDS010000060.1:0-12371 GCA_036845485.1 Jiangellaceae bacterium | reverse complement strand
CGCCGTGCCGGCGAACCGCCGGACGGCCTCGCCGCAGTCCAGTGCGACGTGACCGACCCGGTCTCGGTCGACGCGGCGTTCGCCCAGGTCGAGGCCGATCAGGGGCCGGTCGAGGTGCTCGTGGCCAATGCTGGTGTCGCACGCGACACGCTGCTGCTGCGGATGTCCGACGATGACTTCACCAGCGTGGTCGACACCAACCTCGCCGGGGCGTTCCGGGTGGCCAAGCAGGCGGCGCGCGGCATGCTCCGTGCCCGGCGCGGCCGCATCGTGCTGATCTCCAGCGTTGTGGGTCTGCTGGGTTCGCCGGGGCAGGTGAACTACGCGGCCAGCAAGGCGGGCCTGGTCGGGATGGCCCGTTCGATCGCCCGCGAACTGGGCAGCCGGGGTATCACGGCCAACGTCGTGGCGCCCGGGTTCGTCGAGTCGGACATGACCGCCGAGCTCACGACGGAGCGTCGGGACGAGATCCTGCGCGGGATCCCGCTCGGCCGGTACGCGTCGGCGGTAGAGGTCGCGCGCGTCGTGCGCTGGGTGGCCAGCGACGAAGCGGCGTACATCACCGGTGCGGTTATCCCGGTGGACGGCGGACTGGGGATGGGACATTGATGGGACTCGAGAGCACGAGCGAGAGAGCGCCCGAAGGACGCGAAAGGGTGCCGGCAGGGCGCATCCTGGAGGGCAAGCGGATCCTGGTAACCGGTGTTCTCACCGACGCCTCGATCGCGTTCCACGTCGCGCGCCTGGCGCAGGACCACGGTGCGACCGTCGTCCTCACCGGCTTCGGACGGATGAGCCTGGTCGAGCGCATCGCGCGGCGACTTCCCGAGCCGCCGCCGGTCCTCGAGCTCGACGTCCAGAACGACGATCATCTCGCGACGTTGGCGCAGCGAGTGGGTGAGCACGTCGACGGTCTGGACGGAGTCGTTCACTCGATCGCCTTCGCTCCTCAGGACGCCCTCGGCGGCAGCTTCCTCGAGACCGCCTTCGCCGACGTCTCGACCGCCGTGCACGTCTCCGCGTACTCGCTCAAGTCGCTGACGATGGCCGTGCTGCCCCTGATGCCCGAGGGGGGATCCGTCGTCGGGTTGAACTTCGACGCGCAGGTCGCCTGGCCGGGTTACGACTGGATGGGCGTGGCAAAGGCCGGACTGGAGTCCACGGCGCGCTACCTGGCCAAGTACCTGGGGGAGAGGAGGGTCCGGGTCAACCTGGTCTCCGCGGGGCCGGTGAAGACGATGGCGGCGCGGTCGATACCCGGTTTCGACCAGTTCGAGGGAGTATGGGACAAGCGGGCACCCATGGGCTGGGATCTCACCGATCCCGAGCCCGCGGCGCGTGGTGTCGTCGCGCTGTTGTCGGACTGGTTCCCGAAGACGACCGGTGAGATCGTCCATGTCGACGGCGGCGTGCACGCGATGGGGGCTTGAGGGCATGATCCCGGCGGCGCCGGACGGCACCATCCGGCTTGGCGGTCTCGCCCTTCGTGACCACTGGTTCGACGTGCCGCTCGAGCACGCCAGGCCGGACGGCGAGGCGATCCGGCTCTACGCCCGGGAGGTCGTAGCCGTCGACAAGCTCCGCGACGACCTGCCCTGGTTGCTGTTCCTGCAGGGCGGTCCGGGCGGCAAGTCACCGCGCCCCGACCGTGCGTCGGGCTGGATCGGCCGGGCCGTGAAGGACTACCGGGTGCTGCTGCTCGACCAGCGCGGCACCGGGCTGTCGAGCCCGCTGACGGCGCGGACCGTCGTGCGCCGCGGCGACCCGGCTGCTCAGGCCGACTACCTGGCCCATTTCCGGGCGGACGCAATCGTGGCCGACGCCGAGCACGTCCGGCGTGCGTTGCTCGGTCGCGACGGCCGATGGAGCGTGCTCGGCCAGTCCTTCGGGGGATTCTGCGCGCTGACCTACCTCTCGTTCGCTCCGGAGCGGCTCGCGGCGGTGTACCTGACCGGTGGTCTGGGCCCGTTGGAAGCGTCCGCCGAGCAGGTCTACCGGGCGACGTACGAGCATGCGCGGGCGAAGAATGCTGCCTTCCATGCTGCGTTCCCTGACGACCGCGACCGCCTCGAGGCGGTGGCCGCCCATCTGGGATCGGACGACGTCCGGCTACCCGACGGCTCACCGTTGTCCGTGCGCCGACTGCAGACCCTGGGCATCGCCCTCGGGGCCCGGAGCGGGGTCCCGTCGCTCCACTACCTGCTGGAGGAGGCCTTCGTCCACGGTCCGGCCGGTCCGGAGCTCTCCGACACGTTCCTGCACGGCGTTCACTCCAGGCTCTCGTTCGCCGAGAATCCGATGTACGCCGTCCTGCACGAGCCGTGTTACGCGCAGCAGGCGGCGACCCGCTGGGCGGCCGAGCGGACCCGGCCGGCCGACTTCGACCCCGATGCGTCGCCGTTGCTCTTCACCGGCGAGATGATCTATCCGTGGATGTTCGAGGACGACCCGGCGCTGGTGCCGCTGCGCGACGCAGCCGAGCTGCTGGCGCAACGCGAGGACTGGCCGGCGCTCTACGACCGCGCGGCCCTGGCGGATAACGACGTACCGGCCGCCGCGGCGCTCTACACCGACGACATGTACGTCGACGCCGGTCTGGCGGAGCAGACCGCAGCGGCGGTGCGTGGACTTCGGGTGTGGAAGACCAACGCGTACGAGCACGACGGGCTGCGCGAGACCGACGACGTGCTCGACCGGCTGGTCGCCATGGTCAAGGGCGAGCTCTGAGCAGGCTTCCGCTCCGGCTCAGACCGGTTACGCTCCGGGCGTGGCGAAGACGCTGATGCTGCTGCGCCATGCCAAGTCAGCGCAGCGCGACGACGTGCCCGACCGCGAACGCCCGCTGGCCGGTCGTGGCCGCCGCGACGCGCCCGCGGCCGGCCGCTGGCTGCGTGAGAACGACCTCGACCCACAGGTGGCCCTGGTGTCCAGCGCACGCCGAGCGGTCGAGACGTTCGAGCTGGTAGCCGGCGAACTCGCGACGCGGCCCCGTGACATCGTTACGAGTGACGCCTACGCCGCCGGAGCGGGCGAGCTTCTTGAGCTGGTGCGCGGCCTTCCGCAGGACATCGACAGCGCTCTGGTGGTGGGCCACAATCCCGCGATCGAGACGCTGGCAACGCTACTCGACGAGCAGGATCGACCACCGCGGGACTTCCCGACAAGCGCCGTGGCCGTGTTCGAGATGACCACGGCTTGGGCGGACGTCGAACCGGGCACCGCCCGGTTGACCGCATTCACAGTTCCGCGTGGCTGAGAGCCGTCAGCGGAAGGCGGCGATCACGTCGGCAAAGCGTTCGAGGGCGGGCGAGTCCCAGAGGCCGGCCAGGCTGACGATCACGTGGTCCACGCCCGCCGTCTGAAGGGCGCGGGCGCGGATCACGTGGTCCTCCACCGTTCCTGGGTTGGTCCGCCTCGTCCACGCCTGGGTACCACGCGCCGGGCGGCGTGCCTGCAGCTCCTGGTCGAGCTCCGCCGGGTCGGCCGCGACCAGGACCGTCGACAGGTGGGTCACCTCGACCGAGTCGGGGTCACGTCCGACGTCCTCGCAGTGCCGGTGCAGGACGCCGATCTTGTGGCGCACGCGTTCGGTGTCACCGAACAGGTTGCACGCGTCAGCGTACTGGGCCGCCAGCCGGAGCGTCCGCCGCTCGCCGGAGCCTCCGACCAGGATCGGGATCCGGCCGTGGAGCGGGCGCGGGTAGCACATGGCCTCAGGGACCCGGACGCGGCGGCCCTCGAACGACGGTGTGCCGGGTCCCCACAGCAGCGGGAAGAGCTGTAGAGCATCTTCGAGGAGTTCGAAGCGCTCGGCGGCGGGCGGAAAGGGCCACCCGTATGCCCGGTGCTCGGCTTCGTACCAGGCGGCCCCGATGCCGCACCACGCGCGGCCGCCTGTCAGCACGTCCAGCGTCGCGACGATCTTCCCCAGGTGCGCCACGTTCCGGTACGTGACGCCGTGGACGAGGCACCCGACCGAGACCCGGCTCGTGGCCGCTGCGACATAGCCGAGGGCCGTGGTGCTCTCCAGCATGCTGTCCCAGGGCCGCCCGAGCTGCGGCGCCTGGCGAAAGTGGTCCATGACCCAGATCGACGAGAAACCGGCGTGCTCGGCCGCGCTCACGACGTCGCGGATCCGGTCCGGCAGCTCGGCAGGCCCGTCGGGTGTCTCGAACGAGGAGATCTGCAGTCCGAACCGCAGGGACGTCTCGGGCTCCGGCCCGACCTCTCGTACCGAGCGCGCGGCGGTCGCGATCACCATTGGAACGACCCGGACCGGCTCAGGGGCGAGGACCTCCGTGAACCCCTCCTCGGGGAGCCGGGGTCGAGTGTGGGCGTACGCCCGGAGCTGTCCGCTGAGAACGTCTGCCGGAACCCGGTGTCGCCGCGCCGCATTGCGCCGGCGGCACTCGGCGGCGGGCGTGTCGAAGGCAACCGCGACGCACGGCACGCCGTGTCGCTCGGCGAGCTCGCGCCACGAGCGACGGCGATCGCCGTCCAGGCCGAGCGTGTCGACGACGGTGGTGAGCCGCCTTTCCATCCGGACCTCGACCACCTGGTCGAGCAGTGCGAAAGCGGTCGTGCTGGCGGCTAGGTCATGCTCACCCTCACCGACGAGCGCGCGCATGCGGTCGGACGAGACGACGTGGTCGGAGGCAAAGTGCTCCGCTGCCCAGGTGCTCTTTCCCGAGGCCGACGGCCCGACCAGAAGAACCAGCGTTGGATCAGGCAACCGGATCATCAGGCAACGCTAGAGGCCGGCGGCACGACGCGCTCAGCTCAGCAGTGGGGCGGGGGTGTCGTAGCCGTCCGCCGCGTCGGCGGCCTCGACGTCGTCTCTGCTGATACCGAGCAGGTACAGCACCGCGTCGAGGTACGGGACGCTTACGGCAGTGTCGGCAGCGTTGCGGACCAGAGGCTTGGCGTTGAACGCTACGCCCAGGCCGGCGGCGGCGATCATGTCGAGGTCGTTGGCGCCGTCGCCGACGGCGACGGTCTGGGAAAGCGGGATGCCGGCATCCGCGGCGAAGCGGGTCAGGGCCGCCGCTTTGCCGGCCCGGTCGACGACCGGGCCGACCACGTTTCCGGTGAGATGGCCGTCTGCCACCTCCACCGTGTTGGCCGCTGCGTAGTCGATGCTCAGCTCTCGCACCAGCCGGTCGGTCATCTGGGTGAATCCCCCGCTGACAATCGCGAACTTGTAGTCGAGGCGCTTGAGCGTGCGGACCAGCGTGCGAGCGCCCGGGGTCAGGCTGACCTTGGCGCTCACCTCGTCCAGCGCCGCGGCGGGCAGGCCTGCGAGTAGCCGGACCCGCTTGCGCAGCGACGTGGCGAAGTCGAGCCCGCCGTGCATCGCCGCCGCGGTCAGTTGCGCAACCTGGCCGTGGACGCCGGCTCGCTCAGCCAGCATCTCGATCACTTCACCCTGCACCAGGGTGGAGTCGACGTCCATCACCACCAGCCGCTTTGCTCGCCGGATCAGCCCCGACGGCTGGACCGCGAGGTCGATGCCGTGTGCGAGCGCCTCGGCTGCCAGGTCCACGCGAAGAACGGCAGGATCGGCGCCGGAGACCTCGAACTCCACCGACGTGACCGGGTAGGCGGCGAGCCGGACGATCCGATCGATGTTGGCGCCCTGTGCGGCGATGCGCCCGGCGACGGCTGCCACGGCGGACGGCCGAAGCGGATGTCCGAGAATCGTCACGTGAACGCGGCCGGAGGCCCCTCGCCGGTCCGCCCCACCGGGCGCCACCTCGGCCTCCAGGCCGAGCTCGTCCGCGACCTGCTGAAGACTTCCTCGGATGCCCTGATCATCCGCGGGGGCGGTGACGAGCACGCCCAGGATCAGCCGGCCGCGGACGACGACCTGTTCCACGTCCAGCACGTCGATCGGGTGTGAGCTCAGCGCCGTGAAGAGTCTCGAGGTGACACCCGGCCGGTCATGCCCGGTGACGGTGACGAGCAGAGTTCGGGCGTCGGTGCGCCGCGGTGGTGTGATCGACATCATCGCGGGGAAGGGGAGTCGGTTCGAGCGTTGCAGGCGGCCGCGAGCGCATGGCGGGCGGCTCGCTCCAGCGGCTGCAAGGCCGCACGCCGTTCCCCGGCGGCGGCGGCGCTGAGCGCGCCGCCGTCGTCGTCGAACGCGACCGCACACACGGCGAGCAGCCGGGAAGCGCGTGCGGCGAGGAGCTGCGCCTGCGGTGGGAATACGCGGGGGAGCGGTTCGCCCGAGCGCCCGGACCGGATGTCGTCCAGCAGCTGTGCGACCTCCGGGCGCCACGCCGCGACATCGAGCGCGGTCAGCGTCGAACCGGCGGCGAGCAGCGCTCCGGACAGGTCGCGTTCGGCCTCGGCCAGTGACGGGCCGAGCACGGGCGGGGCAGCCTCGCGCCAGACCCAGCTGACCAGATGCCCCTGGTCGCCGGGCGGTCCGAACGTCTCGACGCTCGGCACCAGGGCGACGGGCGCTCCGACCGCGAGCACGGCCTCGCCGGCCGCCACGGCGTCGGCATTGAGATCGGCCGGGCCGGACAGGCCGTATGGGTCTCCGGGACGGGGCAAGGCCACCCGCAAGGCCTTGACCCCGTTCGCCCGCAGGGCGGCGAGCGCGGTCCCGAGCGTTTCCGTCGCACTGTGCGCGGGGATGCCGGCCACAGTGTGCGGCTCGTCGTCGCCTTGGACGCGGGCGACGACGTCGGCAATCGTCGCTTCACCGTCGAGCCATCCACCGGCCCAGACGGCGAGCCGGGCCGAACGTGGGAGCGCAAGCATGTCGGTGAGCCTACGAGTTCCCGCTGTCGTAGGGTCGTCGGCGACTCGCTGCTCGACTCGGAGGGAAGTGCCGGGCGCCCCATGACCGACGTCCTCGAGCTGGCCGACGTGACGGTCGTTCGGTCCGGGCACCGCCTTCTCGACCGGATCACCTGGGCGGTGGCCGAGGGCGATCGATGGGCCGTCCTGGGGCCCAACGGCGCCGGCAAGACCACCCTGCTTCAGATCGCCTCCGCCCAGATGCATCCGACCACGGGCTACGCGGCCGTCCTCGGGGAGATCCTGGGCACCGTGGACGTCTTCGAGCTCCGACCGCGGATCGGGCTGACCAGCGCCGCCCTCGCCGAGCGCATCCCACGCAGCGAGTCGGTGCGCGATGTCGTGGTGACGGCCTCGTACGCTGTCGTCGGCCGGTGGCGTGAGGAGTACGAGGGGTACGACGTCGACCGTGCTGCTGCCCTACTCGGCCGGCTCGGCGTCGGGCACCTTGTCGAGCGCACCTTCGGCACGCTGTCCGAAGGCGAGCGCAAGCGAGTGCAGATCGCCCGCGCCCTGATGACCGACCCCGAGCTGCTGTTACTGGACGAACCGGCGGCCGGGTTGGACCTCGGTGGGCGTGAAGCACTCGTGAGCACCCTGGGCGCGATTGCCGCCGATCCGACCTCGCCCACGACGGTCCTCGTCACTCACCACGTCGAGGAGATCCCGACCGGCTTCACCCACGCCCTGCTGCTGCGCGACGGCCGGATCGTGGCGTCCGGACCGGTCGAGCAGATCGTCGCTGACGACGCCCTGAGCGAGTGTTTCGGGTTGGCGTTGACGGTCAGCCGGAACGGCGATCGGTGGACTGCTCGCGCACGGTGACTTTCCAGGTCGGACTCTCCAATTTCGTCCCGCAGATCGCTTAGGCTTCGCCTATGGGCGACGTGTGGGACTGGGTAGCCGCCTACGCGTGGGTCCTCTGGCTCGGTCTTGCTCTCGTCTTCGGAATCGTCGAGACGACGACGCTCGACCTCGTCTTCCTCATGCTCGCCGGCGGTGCCGTCGCGGGCGCCTTCGCCTCGGTCATCGGGCTGCCGTTCCTCGTCCAGGCGCTGGTCGCGATCGGCGCCAGCGCGGCGCTGTTGGGTGTGGTCCGGCCGGTGGCCAAGCGGCACCTTCGTCAGCCCGTCGGCACCAGGACCGGGGTGGCCGCGCTGGTCGGCCGGCGGGCAGTCGTCCTCGAACGGGTGGACCCGCACGGTGGGCGAGTGAAGCTGGCCGGCGAGATCTGGTCGGCGCGCAGCTATGACGGCCAGGCGGTGATCGAGATCGGCGCCGACGTCGACGTGGTCGAGATCCAGGGTGCGACTGCGCTCGTGTATGAGGTGGAGGGTCCTTAGGCTCCGTCGTCGTACAAAACCGGGGCGCCCGGCGCCCGTCACCTGCTGCGAAGGGCTAGAGGCTCATGGACACCGGTTCGACCATCGTGCTGTTCGTCGTCTTACTCCTCGCCGTGTTCGTGCTGGTGACGCTGGCCAAGTCGGTGCGCATCGTGCCCCAGGCGCGGGCCGGCATCGTGGAAAGGCTGGGCCGCTACAACCGCACGCTCGACCCGGGCCTGACGGTCGTCGTCCCCTTCGTCGACCGGGTGCTCCCGCTGATCGACCTTCGGGAACAGGTCGTCTCATTCCCGCCGCAGCCAGTGATCACCCAGGACAACCTGGTGGTCTCGATCGACACCGTCATCTACTACCAGGTGACCAATCCCAAGGACGCGACGTACGAGATCGCGAACTACATCCAGGGTATCGAGCAGCTGACCGTCACCACGTTGCGCAACGTCATCGGCGGTATGGATCTCGAGCGCACGCTTACCAGTCGTGAGGAGATCAACACAGCCCTGCGCGGCGTGCTCGACGACGCCACGACCAGATGGGGCATCCGGGTCAACCGTGTCGAGCTGAAGGCGATCGACCCGCCGCCGTCGATCCAGGACTCGATGGAGAAGCAGATGCGCGCCGACCGTGACAAGCGCGCCACGATCCTGACCGCCGAGGGTGTCCGGCAGTCACAGATCCTTACCGCCGAGGGTCAGAAGCAGGCGGCGATCCTCACGGCGGAGGGCAACAAGCAGGCGACGGTCCTGGGCGCCGAGGCGGAGAAGCAGGCGCAGATCCTGCGCGCCGACGGCGAGGCGAAGGCGATCCACGCGGTGTTCGACGCGATCCACCGCGGTAATCCCGACCAGAAGCTGCTCTCCTACCAGTACCTGCAGATGCTGCCCGAGATCGCCCGCGGCGACGCAAACAAGCTCTGGATCGTGCCGAGCGAGATCGGCGCCGCCCTGGAGGGCCTCGGTGCCGCCGTCGGGAAGTTCGGCTCGGCGGGTCTGCCCACCCCGGACGACGGTACGGGGGTGGCGGAAACCACGACCGCTGGCGTCGACGAGACCGAAGCAGCCGCCGAGGAAGCGGTCCAGGAGAGCGAGGCAGCAGTGGCGGCAGCGGCCGAAGAGGTCCGCCGGGCGCTGGAGTCGGCGCAGGAAGCGTCGGCGGGGCCGGACCTGCCGCCGTCCCGCCCGGTGTGAGCGAGGGCACCGAGACCGGAACCGCGGGTCGGCCGCCGCCGATCGGCTCCGCCGGCGGATGAGCTTGCTCGAGGCGGTTGTGGTCGCCCTCGCCGGGCTGGCTGCGGGCACGATCAACACGGTGGTCGGTTCGGGCAGCCTGGTGACGTTTCCCACCCTGCTGGCGGTGGGGCTGCCACCCGTGGTTGCCAACGTGTCGAACACCGTGGGTCTCGTGCCGGGTGGGGTCTCGGGTGCCTTGGGCTACCGTCCAGAGCTCGCGGGACAACGATCCCGGTTGCTCCGTCTCGGTGTGTGCACGTTGCTGGGTGCTGTTGTCGGGGCTGTGCTCCTGCTCGTGCTGCCGGAATCCGCCTTCGAGGCCATCGTGCCGGTGCTCATCCTGTTGGGCTGCGTTCTGGTGGTGGTACAGCCGTGGCTGGTCCGGTGGCTGGGTGACCGGCCGCGGCATGACCACGGGGGGCCGTTCGTCTGGGTGCTCATCGTCTTGATCGGTGCGTACGGCGGCTACTTCGGTGCCGGACAAGGTGTCCTGTTGATCGCCGTGCTCGGATTGGGTCTGAACGAGACGCTCCAACGCGTCAATGCCGCGAAGAACGTGCTCGCCGGCATTGCCAACCTGGTGGCCGGCGTTGTGTTCGTCGTCGTGGCCGACGTCAACTGGGCTGCCGCTGGCCTGGTCGCGCTCGGAGCTGTCGCTGGCGGAGTGATCGGGGCGCGCGTGGCCAGGCGCCTGCCGCCGGTCGCGTTGCGCGCAGTCGTCGTCGCGGTGGGGTTGGTCGCGATCGTGACCCTGCTCTGACGATCTCGTGCCACCGGTCGCGTTCGCCGAACGATCCGGGTGGGATCATGCGCGCCATGGCCCAGGTCGTGGACATCGACAGCCCGTCGGATCCGAGGCTCGCCGACTACGTCTCGTTGCGCGACGTCGACCTGCGGACCTCGATGGAGGCCGAGCATGGGCTCTTCCTGGCCGAAGGCGAGAAGGTGGTACGCCGGGCGGTCGAGGCCGGCTATCCGGTGCGCTCGCTGCTCATGGCGTCACGCTGGCTGGACTCGCTGGCCGACGTCCTCGACCTCGCCGGTGACGTGCCCTGTTACGTCGCAGCGCCGGACGTGATCGAAGCCGTCACCGGTTTCCACGTCCACCGTGGTGCGCTGGCCTCGCTGCAGCGGCGGCAACTGCCCGAAGTCGCCGAGGTACTGGCCGGATCACGCCGCCTAGTCGTGCTCGAGGACCTGGTCGACCATACGAACGTCGGCGCGGTCTTCCGTTGTGCTGCCGCTCTGGGCATGGACGGGCTTCTCCTCAGCCCCCGCTGCGCCGATCCCCTCTACCGGCGGGCCGTGAAGGTGTCGATGGGCACGGTCCTCTCGCTGCCCTATGCCCGGATGACGGCCTGGTACGACGGCTTGGCGGCGTTGCGCTCGGCCGGATTCGAGCTGCTGGCCTTGACCCCGGCAGCCGACGCCGTCGATCTCGAGCATGTGTCGCTCAGCCCACGGGTCGCGCTCGTCCTCGGGTCGGAGGGCGCCGGGCTCTCGCCGCGATGGTTGGCCGAGGCCGACCAGAAGGTGCGCATTCCGATGACGGGCGGCGTCGACTCGCTCAACGTCGCGGCGGCCGTGGCGATCGCGTGCTACGTGCTGGCCCGGCCAGGGACGGGTCAGGCGACGGCCGCCACAGGCGGGAACTCCGGTGTCGGAAGCTCGCCGACGACTACCGCGGCATCACACACAACGCAGGCCCAGTCCTGATCGGGCCCGTCCGGTACCGGTTCGAAGACGCGGACGCTGCCGCAGTCGATGCACCAGAGCGAGGTCATGGCATCGTCCCTCCCTTCGCACAAATACCGTGCCAGAGGGAGGCGACATCGCCGAGCAGGCGCGCCGGATGGGCCCGGCGGTGGCCATGGCGGCTGTGACGAGGGATGATCGTGAGGCAGGTCTCGGAGGGAGCGGTTGATGCAGACGGTGTGGAAGGGGTCGATCTCGTTCGGCCTGGTGTCGATCCCGGTCCGGCTCGTCGCCGCCACCGAGGAGAAGGACGTCAGCTTCCGGCAGGTCCACGCGGCCGACGGTGGCCGCATCCGGTACAAGCGTGTATGCGACAACGGTGGCCACGAGGTCGCCTACGCCGACATCGCCAAGGGCTACGAACTGCCCGGAGGCGACATGGTCGTGCTCGACGACGAGGACCTCGCCGACCTGCCGATCGCGTCGAGCAAGGTGGTCGAGGTGCAGGCGTTCGTCCCGCTCGACGATGTCGACCCCACCGCTCTCAACCGGGCGTACTACGCGGAGCCGAGTGCGGACCCCAAGCCGTATGTCTTGTTCCGCGACGCCCTGGAGAAGGCCGGACGGGTAGCGGTCGTGAAGGTGGCGTTGCGGAATCGGGAGCGTCTGGCCGTCCTTCGCCCACGCGAGGGAGTTCTCGTCGTGCAGACGATGCTCTGGCCGGACGAGGTCCGTCGGCCCGATTTCAAGTTCCTCGACGATCAGGTGACGGTGCGCTCGCAGGAGATGCGGATGGCCGAGTCGTACATCGATGCGATGGCCGAGGAGTTCGAGCCCGACGAGTACGTCGACGACTACCGGCAGGCACTGTTGGAGGTCGTCCAGGCCAAGGTCGAGGGTGCCGAGATCACCAAAATGCCGGAAGCCGCGCCCGAGGAAGGCAAGGTCGTCGACCTCATGGAGGCGCTTCGCCGAAGCGTCGCCGAGGCGAAGAAGCAGCGCGGTGAGGGCGACGGCGCCGCCCGGGAGAGCGGCCGCGGGCCGGCCAAGAAGGCGGCAGCCAAGAAGGCGCCAGCGAAGAAGGCGTCGGCGAAGAAGGCGTCGGCCAAGAAGACGGCAGCGAAGCGCAAGTCCGCATAGCAAAACGCGGACGCCGATGCTGCGGCGGTAACGTTCAGATCAGGTCGAGGAGCGTGCGAGGCCCGACCACCGTGGCGCCGGCCGTCTCGAGCCGTGAGCGCAGCGCTCGGTCTGCGGTGGCGGCCACCACATGGTCGGCGGGGCGCTCGGTGAC
>DAIUDS010000059.1:0-12435 GCA_036845485.1 Jiangellaceae bacterium | reverse complement strand
GCTGGTCGCCACCGCCGGCGAGCCCAACGCGGGCGACTTCGACCCGCTCGCCGATCTCGCCGAGCTGGCCGAACAGCATGGCGCATGGCTGCACTTGGACGGCGCATTCGGCCTCTTTGCCGCCCTCTCCCCACGCACTGCGCACCTCACCGCCGGGATGGAACGGGCCGACTCGATCGCGGCGGACGCGCACAAGTGGCTCAACGTGCCCTACGAGAGCGGGTTCGCACTCGTGCGCCGGCCCGAGCGGTTGGGGAGGGCGTTCGGCATGCCGGGCGCGGCCTACTTGCCCGGTCCGGACGACCCGCGCGGCGGCTACGGGTTGCTCGGCCCGGAGTCCTCCCGCAGGGCCCGGGCGCTGCCGATCTGGGCCACTCTCGCCGCCTATGGCCGAGCCGGCTACCGCGCGCTGGTGGAGCGCCACTGTGACCTCGCCGCGCACCTGGCGGCCCGGGTGGATGCCGCGCCTGATCTGGAGAGGCTCGCCGAGGTGCCACTGAACGTCGTCTGCTTCCGCTACCGCCCGGCTGGACTGGCCGAACCGGTGCTGGAGTCGGTCAACCGGCGACTCGGAGAGGCACTGCTCGACGACGGACGGGTCTATGCCGGCACCACGATGTACGGCGGGCACGTCGCGCTGCGGCCGGCCATCAGCAACTGGCGAACAACCGCAGCCGATCTTGACCTGCTCATTGACGTGGTGCGCGACCTGGGCTGGCGTGCGGCTGGATTAGAACGGGCTGCCGCCGCCGACCGGTGACGCCGCCTGACGGCCCGGACAAGGCCCGGTGTGCGAGCCGTCGTCAGAGAGGACACTGAGGTCGATGACGAGAGAGTGGGATGAGGATGAGTAACAACAGTGGAGCGGCCGCGGGTGGCGGCGCGATCTACGGCCTCGGCATCCTCGGGGCGTTGGTGTACTACTGGCAACAGGCCGACACGTTCTGGGAGTACGTGTTCGCCGTGCTCCAGGGCGTCCTGTGGCCGGCATTCCTTGTCTACGAGGGGTTCTCCGCCCTGGGCGCATGATCGTCCGACTGGTATCCACACGGCTGGACGGCCTGTGCAGAATGGGTCGCCCGGACGCGCGGACAGGACTTTCGTCCCTATGGGCAATGCCCCTGACGACGGTCGACTGGGGTGGTGGACGGGTACGCGATGTCCTCGGCCGTCGAGGGTCACCCGGAGACGGCGAGCGTGCTGCTGTACTGGTTGCCGCTCGGCGCCGGTGGTCACTCGGTTCGGTGGAACGGCCGAGTCTTCGAGGCGTTCGTGGCGCGTCATGAGCGTCGGGCCGTTCAGGACCTCTATCACTCCGCCCTGGAGATACACCTCGGTGCGGATCGCTTCGTCGTCGAGATGGGCCCGGCGTGGGGGGCTGCGGCGGCCGAGCGCGGTGTCGTGAGAGAGGGCCCGGTGGGACTTCGCTGGCTTGGTCGTTCCGCATTCTTTCGGTACGAGGTCCGACTTTGGCAACTGGGGGAGATCACCGACGTGGCAGACGCCGTCGCCAGCCCGCAACGAGTCAGCCAGGACGTTGCGCGGGCGAGGCGGCTGCTGGAACTGGTGCCGCACGTACCTGCCGTGACGTGGGGGCGTGATGAGCTTCGGACGGGTGAGATGTGGAACTCGAACTCACTGATCGCCTGGTTGCTCGCCCGAAGCGGTCACGAGATGGGCTCCCTCGGTCCACCGGTGCATGGTCGAGCACCCGGGTGGCGCGCCGGGTTGGTGCTCGCATCCCGCCAGATGAAGCCCGCGCCGGAGGCCGTCGGCTCGCAGACGGCCTGAGGAACGCCGTCGCGACGGCAGAACTGTGAACGTGCCTACGTCGCCAGCCGGCCAAGGTCCCGCACGTCCTCGCGCTCCTGCACAACGCACCGGAAGCCGATGTGGCTTGTCCCGGTGTCGATCATCTGCGGACGGCGTGCGGCGGGGCGGTACCGCTTGCAGTAGCTGTCGGCACACAAGAACGAGCCACCCTTGATGACCTTGCGAGGAACGCGGAACTGTGGTTGCCGGGGGTCGTAGCTGACCTCGACGTCCGGCCCCCGTGGATTCCGTGGCAGGCAGCACGCCGTGTCAGCGGTGTCCGGGTGGCGGGCGGAGTACCAGTCGGTGGTCCACTCCCAGACATTGCCGGCCATGTCGAAGAGGCAATAAGGGTTGGGGGCATATGAGCCGACCGTGGTGGTGGTGCCATACCCGGGGTCGGGCCGAACTGCCCTGTCGCATATCCCAGGGGCTTGAGCAGCTCGGCGATGGTCGGATCGTCGGCCGACAGCCCGATGTCGACACCGGGCACACCGACTTTGCTCATCCCGGTGCGATACTCGGGCTGGCCGGTGATGAACGACGCCCGCCCAGCGGTGCAGCTTTGCTCCCCGTACGAGTCGGTGAACCGCATCCCTCCTCGGCGACGCGGTCGATGTTCGGGGTCCGGTATCCCATCAACCCATCGCTGTAACAGCTCAGATTCGAGATCCCGATGTCATCACCCCAGATCACCAGGACATTCGGCTGCGAACCTGGCATCGCTGATCTCCTCTGGCTCGGACAACTCGCTGCATCGGCAGATAGCGCTCACCATCCCGATCCCAGCCATATCAGGACCGAGACCGTCCACGGTCCAGCCTGATTGTGAGTCTCGTCGGGAACCTCACCCGTTCCGGGTGAGCCAGGAGTGTTCGCGCCGTACGCCGCAACAGCCGGAGTCGTCCAGAGGGCTGCGGGCAGATTCGAGCCGGTTGCCTCTGGCGTGTAATTCAGCTGCCTGGCTCGGCGATCACGGGGCACACGAAACTCTTCACGACTCCGGTGTCGGTCGCGGCTCCGGACGCCAGAGCAGCAGCGACTTCCTCGTCGCTGTCGAGATCGTTGCTGCCATTGGTGTCGAACTGCTCGATGGCTTGCTCGTAGTCCGCGAACAGCAGCGCGTGCACCTGCCAACGCCCGCCGTTGTAGTCGAGATCACCAGGGGCGGCAGTCGCGACGTTGGACTGGAGACCACCGAAGTCGTAGATGGTGTCAAAGCTCGAGGCGGGCGCACCGGTTCCCGAGATATCGGTTGGCGTGTTCACCGTCCGATAGAGCTGGCCGTCGACGTAGAACGCCGAGCCAGTCACACCGCCGCTGCCCGCAGCGAAGGCCCCACTTGCCGGGGTCAGCATCGCGAACGCCGCGACGAGCACCGCTGACTTCCCACCGATTCTCATCTCTGCTCCCTCGAGTCTGCGCGGTCCTGTCCACGTACCTGTTGCCCGAGACTAGAGGCGAAAACGGCTCCACCTGCTTACAAGAATCTGACGGCTGACGGAGCGGCCGGTGAGCTACTCGGCGAGGGTGCGCTGCACCGCAAATGCCATGTGCCGGTGCCCGATGGTCTCGTAGCCGACGACGGTGACGAGTGGCGCAAGCATGAGGACGACGAGGCATACAGCCATCGGCGCGCCGATGGCGGCGAGGGCTACAGCGAGCACCAGCACCACCGCCGTCCCTGCTAGCAGGGTGAGGTGGAACGGGTCGGCGGCGTGGACGAGATACGTGTACAGCGCGAACAGTGCGAGCACGAACACGGCCACGGGCGCAGCCACTGTGAGCACGGTGGCCGTGGCGCCGATATGTGCCTCGTGGCCGATGTAGTCGGCGGCAACGTGCAGGCCGGCCCCGGTGGCGGCGATCGAGCCGAAGATCAGGATGTGGCCGTAGCCCCAGGGGAATACCCGCTCGCGGTGGACCTGCAGCACCTCCGCCGACGGAATGATGAAGTACATCCACCACAGCCCGAAGGTGAGCCCGGTTCCCGCAATCGC
Source organism: Jiangellaceae bacterium (assembly GCA_036845485.1). GTDB lineage: Bacteria > Actinomycetota > Actinomycetes > Jiangellales > Jiangellaceae > DAIUDS01. The sequence goes on along the minus strand of DAIUDS010000059.1, from coordinate 8,623 downwards.
GACGAGTACGGCGTCGCGGCTCCAGCCCTGGGATTCGACAACGGCACTTAGCGACGCGACGGTCCCGATGACACCCTCGCCGAGGGCGATGATCGTCAACAGCCCGTATCGTTCGGCGATGTGGTGCGCGTGCCACGGTGTCCCACCTTTGCCCCGTTCGGCGATGACCGGGCCGACCATCTCGACCAGCACGCCCAGGGCGGCCCACATGAAGAACACCTCGACGGCCGGGTGGGCTAGAACCAGCAAGACCCAGCCGACCTGCGCAACACCGATGGTGACGGCGTAGGTCTGGCAGGCGCGGCGTCGCGGCGGATCCTGCCGGGCGGAGCGTAGCCACAGGAACAGCATCGCCACCCGCATCACCACGTAGCCGGCGACCGAGATCCCATTGTCGATGCGTTCGCCCTCGTCGAGCGACCGGAACACTTGCGGCAGGCCCAGTGCCAGGATGATCACGCCGATCATCTGCACCATCGTGGCCAGCCGGAAGGCCCAGTCGTCGGTGTCGTAAGCCGAGGCGAACCACGAGAAGTTGATCCACGCCCAGCAGATCCCGAACGTGGCGAAGCCGAAGCCGATGAGGCCCGCAGAGTAGTGTCCTTCCGCCAACAGATGGGCGAACTGACCGGCGGCCTGCCCGAACGCCACCACGAAGGTCAGGTCGTACAACAACTCGAGCGGAGTGACCTGCCGGTGCTCCTCGTGCGGGTCGCGGCCCGACATCGGCCGCAGCCGATGGGCCGTCGTCCGTCCGGGGCTGCTCAATGGGCTCACCTCGTGTTCCTCTCCCATTGCGACGGGGTCCACGATGGCAGCTAGCGCTGCCGGCGTCCGGGGGCATACTGCGGGGGCATACTGGGCGACCATGCGCCACGCCGTTGACAAGCCGAGTCGGGAGCTTTCGGATCCGAAGGAGCTGCTGCTCGGCTTCCTCGACTACTACCGGTCGGCCATCGGCCGAAAGATGGAAGGTCTGACGGACTCCGAGCTGCGCACCAGCCGCCTGCCGTCCGGCTGGACTCCGCTGGAGCTCCTCAAGCATCTGGTCTTCATGGAGCAGCGGTGGCTGCAATGGGGGTTCATGGCTGAGCCGATGCCGTCCCCGCATGGCGACGAGGACGAGGCCGGCCGCTGGCACGTCGGGCCGGAGGAGACGGCGGCGGAGCTGATCGCCGCTCTGCATGCAGGTGGCGAACGGACGCGGGCTGCCGTGGCGGCCCATGAACTGACGGCTGTGGCCGCGGCTGGTGGCCGCTTCTCCGACGCCGATCCGCTGCCTTGGCCGTCGCTGGCATGGATCCTCGTCTATGTGCTGCAGGAGTACGCCCGCCACGCCGGTCACCTCGACGTCGCCCGGGAGCTTGCCGACGGTGTCACGGGTGAGTGATCGGTCCGGGCCTGTAGCGGACGCCGAGGCCGCGGTCGGCTTCTACACCGAACTGTTCGGCTGGGAGTCGGAGGGCGGTCCGGTGCACGGCTCGTCCCGCAAGCACTTCGTGTGCACTCTGCGTGGCCGCGACGTGGCCGCCTTCGGATCGCCGGCACCGAAGGGCATGCCCCCGGCGTGGAGCACCTACATCTGGGTCGACGATGTCGACGCCACCGCGGCGAAGGTGACAGGAGCAGGCGGCAGCCATGTGATGAAGCCGTTCGACAGCCTGGACGGTGGCCGCATGGCGGTTGCCGCCGACCCGTCAACGAGGCCGGCGCGTGATGCTGGAGCCAGCTGTACACCGACGATCCGGATGCCTCCCTCGCGTTCTGCCACGAGATCTTCGGCTGGGGCACCGAGATGTTCGGGGACGGCGAGGCTGCGGCAACGATGTTCAAGGTCCCGGGATACCTCGGTGGCAAGCCCGAACAGCCCGTGTCCCGTGACGTGGTTGCCGGCATGGCACCGCTGCAGGAGGGTGACCTGAAGCCACACTGGCGCGTCGAGTTCTGGGTCGACGACGTGAACGCAGTCGTCGCTACAGCCGTCCGGCTGGGCGGGGCAGTCGTGGCTCCCGCTCACGGACCGCCGGACAACCGCGTGGCCGTTCTCGCGGATCCCCAAGGTGCCGTGTTCGCAATCAGCAAGGCCCCTCCGGCCTGAGCCGCTGCTGAGGGAGTCAGGTCCCGCGAACCGGGTAGCTGTTGGGTGTGACAGTCATCGGGTTCCACGCGTCCCACGAGCAGGTGCACCCGGCCGAGTTGCTGCGGGCCGTCGTCGCGGCCGAGCAGGCGGGGTTCACCGCGGCGATGAGTTCGGACCACTTCTCACCATGGAGCGCCCGGCAGGGGCACTCCGGGTTCGCGTGGTCGTGGCTCGGTGCCGCACTCGCCGGGACGAGCCTTCCGTTCGGCGTCGTCAACGCGCCCGGCCAGCGCTACCACCCGGCGATCATCGCTCAGGCGGTGGCAACCCTGTCGGCGATGTTCCCGGGCCGGTTCTGGGTCGCCCTGGGTACCGGTGAGGCGTCGAACGAGCACATCACCGGCGACGGGTGGCCGCGCAAGGACGTCCGCATGGCACGCCTGCGGGAGTGCGTCGAGATCACCCGTGCGCTGCTGGCAGGCGAAGAGGTGAGCCACGACGGCCTGGTCACGGTCGACCGCGCCCGGGTCTGGACGCTCCCCGAGGAGCCGCCGCGGCTGGTCGGCGCGGCCGTCAGCGTCGAGACCGCTGCAGCCGTCGCCACGTGGGCCGACGGCCTGATCACCGTCGCCCAGCCACATGACCACCTCCGCCGGATGGTCGACGCGTACCGCCGAGCCGGGGGCAGCGGACGGCTCTGCGTGCAGGTTCACCTGTCATGGGCGGCCGACGAGGACACGGCGCTCAAGATCGCGCACGAGCAATGGCGCAGCAACGTCTTTCCGCCACCGGTCTGCTGGGACCTCGAGACCGTCGAGTTGTTCGACGCAGTCAGCGAGCACATCCCTCCCGAGGCCATGCGCCGACACGTCCAGGTCTCCAGCGATCTCGGCCAGCATGCAGCGTGGCTGCACGAGTTGGCCGAGCTCGGGTTCGACGAGATCTACCTCCACCACGTCGGCCAAGAGCAACAGGACTTCGTCGAGGCCTTCGGTGACCGCGTGCTGCCGCAGCTGAGGAGGAACAGGTGAAGATCACCGACACAAGCGACCTGTGGTGGAAGACGGCCGTCATCTACTGCCTCGACATCGAGACGTTCCTGGACTGGAACGGCGACGGCATCGGGGACATCCAGGGCCTCGCCAACCGCATCGACTATTTGGCCGACCTGGGGGTGACCTGCCTGTGGCTGATGCCGTTCTACCCCACACCGGAGCGCGACGACGGCTACGACATCACCGACTTCTACGGTGTCGACTCCCGGCTCGGAAACCACGGCGACGTCGTCGAGCTGATCAGGACGGCGCGCGACCGGGGCATGCGGGTCATCGCGGATCTGGTCGTCAACCACACCTCCGACCAGCACCCGTGGTTCAAGAGCGCGCGCTCGAGCAAGAACTCCCCGTACCGCGACTACTACGTCTGGCGTTCGGACCCACCGCCGGACACATCCAAGGAGACGGTGTTCCCCGATCAGGAGCACAGCATCTGGCAGCTCGACGAGAAGACCGGCGAGTACTACCTGCACCGCTTCTACAAGCACCAGCCCGACCTCAACGTCACCAACCCGGCCGTGCGCAACGAGATTGCGAAGGTCGTGGGCTTCTGGCTCGAGGTGGGCCTTTCCGGTTTCCGTGTCGACGCGGTGCCGTTCCTGCTGGAGACCACCGGAGCCACCGACCAGGAGGTCGACGAGTTCGCCGACCCGCACGACTACCTGCGCGCGCTGCGATCGTTCCTCGGCCGGCGCTCCGGCGATGCGATCCTGCTAGGCGAGGTGAACCTCCCGCACAAGGACCAGGTGGCCTTCTTCGGCGGCGAGGACGGCGACGAACTCACGATGCAGTTCGACTTCATCGGCATGCAGAACCTCTATCTCTCGCTGGCGCGCCAGGACGCGAGGCCGCTAGCCCGGGCGCTGACGCAGCGGCCGGACTGCTCCCCGGACTGCCAGTGGGCGACGTTCGTCCGCAACCACGACGAGCTGACGCTGGACAAGCTCACCGACGAGGAGCGGCAGGAGGTCTTCGCCGCCTTCGGTCCCGAGGAGCGCATGCAGGTCTTCGGACGCGGGCTTATCCGGCGGCTGCCTCCCATGCTCGACGGCGATCCGCGCCGCATCCGAATGGTGTACAGCCTGCTGTTCTCGTTGCCCGGAACGCCGGTGCTGTTCTACGGCGAGGAGATCGGGATGGGCGAGAACCTGTCGGCAGGTGACCGGCAGGCAGTCCGCTCACCGATGCAATGGTCGGACGACCGCAACGGTGGGTTCTCGACAGCCCGCCCATCGCGGCTGACCTCGCCTGTCGTCGAGGGCGGATTCGCCGCCGACCACGTCAACGTCGACGATCAGCGCCGCGACCCGGACTCGTTGCTGAACTTCATGACGACGCTCATCCACCGCTACCGGCAGAGCCCGGAACTGGGCTGGGCGTCGTTCGAGGTGCTCGAACAGCGGCATCACGACGTGCTGGCGCACCGGTGCACCTGGGACGACGGCAGCCTCGTCGCCGTGCACAACCTGGCGCCGGAAGCCCGCACACTCACCCTGCGGCTGGACGACTGCGACGAGTCGTGCAGCCTCGTTGACCTGCTCGAGCCCGGCCGGTCACCGTTGGACGAGGCGGGCTCGACCGAGATCTCGGTCGACGGGTACGGCTACCGGTGGCTCCGCATTGCCCGACCGGGGGACAGGCGTCTGATATAGGCGTTTCGGCGGTCAGTAACCGCCGCCGCCGCCCCCGCCGCCGTCCCCTCCGTAGAGCACGGCAAGCATGATGATCACGGCAAGAACGACCGCGACCAACACGCCGATCCAGAGCCTGCTGCGACGGTTCGTGGTGAGGTTGCTCATATTTCACCTCCACCTCTTGCAGAGGCTGTACCCAGGTTCGGTAGGGAGGAACCGTGATATCCGGGCCGACGGTGCAACCAGCAGCGCCACGCCGAGGAGCGCGGTGGCGACCAGGCCGTCCCACGTCTGCAGGACCGCTTCGTCGGGAAGTCGGACCCATTGCTGCAGGCAATAGACGGCTCGCGCGTTGCCGAAAGCCTGGTCGGCCCGATCGGGTCCGCCACGTCCATCCGTGTCAGCGGCGGGACCAGCCGCGCTCACCCTCGGTGAGCCCGCCCCAGATTCCGTAGCGCTCCGGGTATCCGCCGGCAGACAGACGACATTCGCGGGCTACCGGGCAGCCGGCACAGACCTGCTTCGCGCGCTCCTCACGAAGACGCAGAGCGCGACCGCGCCCCTCCGGATAGAACAGGTCCGTATCCATTCCCCGGCACGCGGCCAATACGCGCCAGCGCTCGGTGGGACGGAAGGCGTACTCGACCAGCGGATCGGTCAGGACGGTCATGCGGTCGTTCCCCCTGTGCGTCGACGCGCTCGTAGTGACGAGGCGCTCGAAATATCCCGTGTGCCCTACCAGACCCGTCCAAGGCTGGCCCATGACGCGGGGTCTGGGGAGCGTCTCAGAAATTTCACCCGGACGGCCGACGCTCCCTCGGCCGACCGGGGGAGGCGGCGTCCCGCACTATATAGGACCGAATCCGTGTCAAAACAGCCCGGCATTACCGCGGAGCGTCAGCGTCGACAGGACGTGGGCAGCGTCTCATGCGGCCACCAGTCGGGGACCGCGTCGCACCACTTCGGACCGCGCCGACGCTCGGTCGGCTCGGACGAGCCGTCGGCCTCGGAGGTCGCGACCGGGTCCGCGCTCTCCGACTCGGGTTCGGCTGCGGGATTGAGCGCCGGACGCAGCACGGGAGCGAGGGTCGTGGAGGTCGGCGACGGGGTCGCCGTCGGCGTCGGAGACGTGGTTCGCGGCGTCGGCGACGGCTCCGACGTGCTGCGTGCCGACGGCGCCGAGGCTGCGGGCTCCTCACGCGCCGGTGGTTCGGAGCTCCCGATCGCGATCGCCGCCGCGACGACGGCGGCCACCATAGCGACCGAAACCGCCACGAGAACCCGCCCAGCCGACTTCTGGCGGGCAGTCCTCGAGGCCCTGCGAGCAAGCCTGCCGGACGCCGGGGCCACCGTACCCGCGGCAGTTGCAACCGGCGAGACCGCGCCCGCGGATCTCTGGGTGGCACCGGAGAGCCATGTTGTGGCAGCTGACGTCACGCCGCGCAATGCGCCCGCCGCGGCTGCGACGCCTGCGGCAGCCACAGTGCCCCCCACGGCGACTGCCGGCGCGAGCAGAGCCGGCCACAGGACACCACGTAGGTCGGAAACGAGCAGAAGGAGCTCGTCATGCCGCTCACGGCAGTGCTGGCACTGGTCCAGGTGGTCGGATACCCACTGGTCGTCGCTCGGCGTGAGCGTGCCGCGCACGTATGCCGCAAGCTTGGGCACATACGGGCGGCACTCGTCGGGGATGGCCGAGGAGAGGTGGACGGACAGGTAGGCCTGGCGCAAGCCTTCGCGGGCCCGGTACGCGAGCGCCGCCACCGCGTTCGGCGTGCTCCCGAGCGTCGACGCCAGTGCCGCCGGTGAACGACCCTCGATCTCGGTGTACCAGAGCACCCGCTGCCAGCGTTCTGGAAGTGTCTCGAACGCGCGCCGGACCAGGTCGCGGTCCGCGGCGCGAGCGTCCGGATAATCGGGCTCGGGCGGCTCCTCGAGTAGGACGGGGTCGGCCGGCGTTCCGTCGCGTTGCGACGCCCGGTAACGGTCGAGGGCCAGCCGTCGCACGACGGTGCGAAGGTACGGCGCGAGCTCCCCGTCCGGTCCGCCGCCGCCCTGCAGTGTGGCGAGCACACGGGTGAACGCCTCGGCTGCGATGTCGTCTGCCTCGTCGGACTTGTCGGAGACGATGCGCGCCACCCACCGAGCGTCGTCGGCGTGGCGTCTGTAGAGCTCGTCGTAGGCGGTCATGTCGCCGCCCCGTGTGCGAGCGATGAGCTCAGCGTCCGTCATCGGCACCGCCGGTGTGGTCACGGTCGCCCCCTCGCACTTCCCAGCCCAAGCGGCGACCAGTCTAGGTGTCGCCAGGAGGCTACTCCTCGCGCGTGCCCCATCTTGGATCGCTCTGTGCGAGGCTGACGCAGTGCCAGGACGGATGCCGCGCGGGGTCGCTCGCAGGGTCCACGCCGTGCGGCAGCGGCTTGCTCATCGCCGAGAGGTGCTCGAAGCCGAAACCGACCTCGACGTGGCCCGTTCGGCACCGCCTCCGACGGATCCGGTTCGGGTGGTGGTCGAGTCCGAGCCGCGGTCATACGCGGACAAAACCCACCCGGTCCCTTATGGCGTGCGGGCGGCCGCCGACTGGTCGTGGCGGTTGCTCGTGATCGTCGCCGGATTTGCCCTGGTCGGGTGGGTGGCCTGGGAAATGCGGCTCGTCGTCTTCCCGATCGTGGCCGCGGCCCTGCTGGCTGCGCTGCTGCACCCGTCGGTACTCCGGTTGCGCGCCGCGGGGCTGACCCGCGCCGTGTCGGCGGTCGCCGTCTTCGTCGGGTTTCTCGTGGTGGTCGCCGGCTCGCTGACGATCGTGGGCCGCGCCGTGGGCGACCAGTTCGGGGAGGTCGTCGACCGGGCCGAGGAGGGCCTGGTGTCGATCCAGGACTGGCTTGCCGGCCCGCCGTTCAACCTCAGCGAGAATCAGTTCCGGGAGTGGATCGAACGCGCGGTCGAGTCCCTTGGCGAGAACCAGGAGGCCATCACCGCGGGTGCGCTGTCGACGGCGACCCTGGCGGTCGAAGTCGTCACGGGGGTCGTGCTGTCGTTATTCACGTTGATCTTCTTCCTCTACGACGGCGAGCGGATCTGGGCCTGGCTGGTCCGGCTGTTCCCGCGGGTCGCGCGCGGACGGATCGATACTGCGGGACGGCTGGCGTGGCGGACGCTCACCCAGTACGTGCGGGGCACGTTGCTGGTCGCCCTGTTCGACGGCACCCTGATTACCATCCTGCTGTTTGTGCTCGGCATTCCCCTCGCCCTGCCGCTGGGTGTGCTGGTCTTCTTCGGAGCGTTCGTCCCGCTGGTCGGAGCGTTCGTGACAGGGGCGGTGGCCGTCCTGGTCGCGCTCGTGCTCGAGGGTGTCGTGGCTGCTCTGATCGTGCTGCTGGGGATCATCGCGATCCAGCAGCTGGAGGGTCACGTGTTCCAGCCGTTCGTGCTGGGCCGGATGGTGCGGGTACACCCGCTGGCCGTCGTGATCGCCGTGGCCGCGGGCGCATACGCCGCGGGCATCATCGGCGCGATCGTCGCGGTCCCGCTGGTCGCCGTCGCCAACACGCTAGGCAGCTACCTGACCGGTGCGTCGGCCTCGCCGCCGTCCTAGAAATCGCCGATCCGGGCGAGGACCTCGTCGTGCAGGCGGCCGTTGGTCGCCAGCGCGTCGCCGCCGAGCGGGCCGGGCTTCCCGGTCAGGTCGGTGAACCGACCACCTGCCTCCTCGACGACCACCGCCAGAGCAGCCATGTCGTGCAACTCGAGCTCGGGCTCGGTGGCGATGTCGACGGCTCCGTCCGCGAGCAGCATGTAGGACCAGAAGTCGCCGAACGCGCGGGTTCGCCCGCACGCGCGGGTGAGCTCGAGGA
>DAIUDS010000058.1:0-12476 GCA_036845485.1 Jiangellaceae bacterium | reverse complement strand
AGGGCCAGCCGATCCAGGCCGGTCAGGTCGGTTCCGAGCATCGCCGCCATCGACGCGAGCACCCGTCCGGCGTTCAGCGTACACACCAGCGGCAGGAACCGTCCGGTGGCGTCGGCGAACCCGGCGACGATGCCGGTCGCGTCGGTGGAGGGCGCTTCCGCGACCGCGAACACGGTTCCGCTCGTTCCCAGCGACACCACCACATCACCGGACTCCACCCCGAGCCCCAGGGCAGCAGCCATGTTGTCACCGGTGCCCGCGGCCACGATCGCGCCTCTGGCGCCGATCGTGACGTCGGCGACGGCACCGACCTGCTCGGCCGGTCCGGCGACCCGAGGCACCTCGGCCGCAGCCCCGAAGGCCCGTTCCAGCAGGTCGGCGCGGTACCGGCCTTCCGCCGCCGACCAGTAACCCGTACCGGAAGCGTCACCACGGTCGGTGGTGGGTTCGCCGCCTGCACCCGCCAACCTCCAGGTCAGCCAGTCGTGCGGCAGCAACACTCGGGCCACCCGGGCCGCCACCTCGGGCTCGTGGGTGGCCAACCAGCGCAACTTCGTCACCGTGAAACTCGCCACCGGCACCAGCCCGACGGCGTCGGCCCACGCCTTCGGTCCACCCAGCTCGTCGATCAACTGGCGGGCCGCACCTGCCGACCTGGTGTCGTTCCACAGCAGTGCCGGCCGAGCCACGGCGCCGGCCTCGTCGAGGGCAACCATGCCGTGCTGTTGGGCGGCGACGGAGATCGCAGTCACGCCGTCGAGCAGGCCGTCGGTTGCCCCCTGAAGTGCCGACCACCAGTGCCGAGGATGCACCTCGGTGCCGTAAGGATGCGACGCCCGGCCTTCCCGGAACACCTCGCCTGTGTCGGCATCGCAGATGACGACCTTGCACGTCTGGGTCGAGGAGTCCACTCCGGCAACGGTTGGCATGCCTCATCTTCCCTGGTCGATGGCGGGTGCCGCCCGGCGGAGCCCGCTGGGCGGGCCGCCAACTGGGCCGGCCGCCTACTGGGCGGTGAACACCGCCTCGCTGATCAATGCCGCGGCCCCGACGACGCCTGCGTCGTCACCCATCTCGCTGAGCACCACGGGCAGATTGCCGGTGGCCAGCGGCAGCGATCGCCGGTACACGACACCCCGGATCTCGGCGAGCAGCGGATGCCCGAGCCGAGCGACCCGGCCGCCGATCACGATGAGGTCGGGGTTGAAGAAGGACACCAGGCTGGCGAGCACCCAGCCAACCCGGTGGCCGCCGTCGCGGATCATCTGAACGGCGTGCGGGTCGCCCTGTGCGACGGCACTGGCGACGTCGACGGCGGTCAACACGCCCTTCTCGGCGAGCATGGCAGCCAGCACAGGCGAGCGTTGACTGCGCGCCGCAGCCATCGCGTCGCGCGCAAGCGCGGCTCCGCCGAAGAACGCCTCCAGGCAGCCGGTGTTGCCGCACGCGCAGGTGGGCCCGAACTCCTCCACCCGGATGTGGCCGATGTCACCGGCACACCCGTCGACCCCGCGGTAGAGGTGCCCGTCGACGACAATCCCGCACCCGATACCGGTGCCGATCTTGATAAACAGGAAGTCCCGAGCGGACCTCGCGACACCCGAATGCTGCTCACCCAGGGCCATCACGTTGACGTCGTTGTCGAGCAGTACCGGACATCCGAGCTCTCGGGCCATGGCGTCGCGCACCGGATACCCGTCCCAGCCGGGCATGATCGGCGGCGAGACGGGGACGCCGCCGTGGAAGTCCACCGGACCGGGAACACCGATGCCCACCCCGGACGGGCGGTCCACGCCCTGCTCGGCGAGCACCTTTCGGGTCAGCTCCAACGACGTGGCAAGCACGTGCTCCGGACCGAGCCGGACGTCCATGTCGACGTACCGCTGTCCCAGCACCGTGAGGCGGCCGTCCGTGACCGCCACCGACATGGCCGTGGCCCCGATCGCGATACCGACGAAGCGCACCTCGGAGGACAGGTCGACCAGCGTCGAGCGCCGTCCGCCGCGGGAGGCAGCCGGACCGACGCCCTCCGCGAGGCCCAGTTCGGCCAACCGGGCAACCTCACTGGCCATCGTGGTCCGCGAGACGCCAAGCCGGTCGGCGAGCTGGACCCGCGACAGCGGTCCCTCATCGCGCAGCGCCTTGAGCACTTTCGCCTGCGTCAACGTCTCCGGGCGGCCAGCGAGTGTGTGTCGCACATACAGATCGTGCCATGGTTTCGCCGAGGATTGGCGAAAGTGGTGGGCGTCCTCAGCGGTTGTCAGGCTCCGTCCCCGAGCCCGCGTTCCCTCAGGTCGCGACGCTGTTTCTCCATCGCTATGAGCTCTCCGTAGAGCCGGTTGTACGCGCCGGTCTGCTCCGACGGGTCGGTGCGCTGCAGTCGCGCCTTAAGGGTCACGAGCTTGCGCGAAACCCAGACCTCGTGCAGCCGAAGTACCACCGATTCCACGTACCGCGGCAGCGCTTCATCGTCGGCGGGGACTGGCTCGACCGAGAGCTCGGCAACGACGTGCCGGGTCGCGTCGTCGGGGGCGGCCGCCAGCAGCGCGTCGATCCACGCCGAACCGCCGCCCTGGGTGGCGCAGCCGCCCGCCTTGCCCACGGTCTCGCGAAGCGCGCGGTACGCGGGAGACAGGAACGCCTCGGCGTCGAGATCGTCGAAGGCGGGCCCGGCGAGGGCCGGCCGCTGGACGGCGACCCGCAGCACCGCGCGCTCCAGCGACAGCGTCCGCGGATCGACTTCCCCGTGTACCGGGATGCCGAGCGACTGTTGGCCCGGATCGGGTGAGTGCGCGGGGCCCCGCAGGCGTCCGCGGTCCGGCGCACCGGCCAGCGCGCGCACCCGCCGGACGACGGCGAGCTCGTCCGGCGCCCCGACCCAACCGGAGAGCTTGCGGGCGTACTCGTCGCGAAGCGCATGATCGCGGATCCGCGCGACCACCGGGACAGTGCGGTCGAGCGCACGCGTGCGGCCCTCCGGGCTGTCGAGGTCGAACTCCCCCAGTACGGTCCGGATGGCGAAATGGAACAGGGGCTGCCGCCGCGCCACGAGCTCGCGGACCGCCGCATCGCCTGACCGCTGCCGCAGCTCACACGGGTCGAGCCCGGCCGGCTCGATCGCGACGAACGTCTGCCCGACGAAGCGCTGGTCGCCCTCGAACGCCCGCATCGCCGCCCTCTGACCCGCTGCATCGCCATCGAAAGTGAAGACGATCTCACCGCGGAACTCGTCCTGGTCGCGCAGGAGCCGGCGAAGCACACGCGCATGGTCCTCGCCGAACGACGTCCCGCAAGTGGCGACCGCGGTGCCTACGCCGGCGAGATGACAGGCCATCACGTCGGTGTAACCCTCGACGACCACCGCCTGGGATCGCCTCGCGATCTCCTTCTTGGCCAAGTCGACCCCGTAGAGGAGCTGGCTCTTCTTGTAGATCGGGGTGTCGGGCGTGTTGAGGTACTTGGCCTCGATCCGGTCGTCGTCGTACAGCCGGCGCGCTCCGAAGCCGACGACTTCGCCGAGAAGGTCGCGGATCGGCCAGAGCAGGCGGCCGCGGAAGCGGTCGTACGGGGCTCCCCGCGCCTGTGCCGCGAGGCCGGCCGTGACGAGCTCGTCGTCGGTGAATCCCTTCTGACGAAGATGTATCCGCAAAACCTCCCCGCCGCGCGGCGCGTAACCGATACCGAAGTGGGCCGCCGCGTCGCGGTCGAACCCACGCTCGTCGAGGAACCGACGTCCCGGTAGGGCCTCCGGCGACTCGGCGAGCTGCTCGGCGTAGAACTGGGCTGCGGCATGATGGGCCTCGACCAGGCGGGTGCGGATCTCACGGTTGTGCTGTGGGGCGCTGCCGGGCCTGGTCTCCTCGTACCGCAGCTGGATGCCGACCTTGCCGGCCAACCGCTCGACGGCCTCGGTGAACGAGAGCTGGTCGTGCTTCTGGACGAACGAGATGACGTCGCCCCCCTCGCCGCAGCCGAAGCAGTACCACATGCCTCGAAGCGGCGTGACGTGGAACGACGGCGTCTTCTCGTCGTGGAACGGGCACAGCCCCTTCAACGAGCCGCCGCCGGCGCCCTTGAGGGTGAGGTACTCGCCCACGATCTCGTCGACGCGCGCCCGCTCGCGAACCGCTGCGATGTCCTCGTCACGGATCCGCCCGGCCACCCGTGGAGTCTACGAGGTCGATTGTTTGCCACACCGTGCTTGTCAACCTGGCACGTCATGCGGCTCCACAACCGGCCCAAACCGGTCACGTTCGCAGCCAGCAGGCGTGCCAGGTGTGACCGTCGAACGTGCAAGGTCACGCAACGGCCTTTGCCGAGATTAGCGGCGGGACGCCGTACATGGCGTTCGCGATGCGTGACCCTCGGACAATTCGATCGATGACGGCATCGGGACGATGCTCGATTTCCGCGCCCGACCATCGAACGACGACAAAGCCCTGCTCCTCAATGCGTGCCTGGCGAGTCTTCTCCTCGATGAGGATCACCTCCGGGCTACGGCGGGGATCGACGTACTTCACGCGACCATCAGCCTCGCCGACCACGCGGTGTGGCTTCCAAGCGAAGTCAGAGCGCACTCCCCCACGACTGTGTTCGCCGCCGATGATCCACTGGTTGCACTGCGGCAGCGGCAGCCCGAAATCGACGAAAACCGCGAATGAGCGTGACTCGATCGGCGACTCCCTCCGCCCAGACGCATGGTGAGCAACGAGGTCGACATCGCCGACACCAGACCAGCGCCTCATCCCGGCCGCGATTCGCTCGAAGTCCGCCCGATTGGCCGCCCCCTGCGCAAGAGCCGCGTCGGCGAGGACCAGCCCCGCTGCGAACCCGAATTCACGCGCAATGTCGAGACACGTTCGGCCAGGTCCGAGTACCGGCACACCCCATGCTGTGGTCGTGTCCTGTTCGTCGATCCACGAGCTACGCAAGCGGAGTTTCGGGTATGCACGGCGACCTGCGGACCGATCCAGCTGCGAGATCGTTACCACTTCCGGCTGACCGTACGGCACAGGCAACTCGAGCAGCTTCGCGGCCGAGTAGTGGCTCGCCCAGCCCGGCCGACGAAGTGCGATGAGGGCAGCTCGGACCTCTAGGGCGTGTCGGGCGGCCGGCACCTCTTCGCTTCGATGCCAGAACGACGCGTCACAGTAGACGCCGGTTCGCAGGCGGACGAGCTTCCCCCGTCGGAGCGCGTGCCGGATCCTGGCGCGGCTCATGCCTGCTTGCTCGGCCTCCTGCAGGCTGAACACCAACCGGACGGCGAACATGGCCGGAAAGCTTGCCGCCTTCGCGACCAACCGTGCTGCCGTCGTCCACAGCCCTTGGCATGTGGCACCTTGGACGGCTCCACAATTCGAGCAAATCGGGCGTCATTACGACCAGCTGGGGTGCCAGGTCAGACGTCATCCAAGGGCACCGAAGGGTCCCCGAGCCGTTCGGGGTCGAGCACGCGGCCGGATTGCACCAGCTCCTCCAGCGGAGCGACCCCATCGTCCCAGAGGTTGACGTGCATGGCTGCGACCGATCGTCCGTCCTGCAGCCAGAACGCCTGGAATTCGCGCCCGCGGACGTCGCCGCGTGTCACGACCCGGTCGTACCCGCCGGGCGGCGCGTGGCCTACGTACTCCATGCCGAGGTCGTACTGGTCGGTGAAGAAGAACGGCAGCTCGTCGTAGGCGACGTCCTGACCCAGCATCGAGCGCGCTGCAGCCGGTCCGCCCTTCAGGGCGTTGGCCCAGTGCTCTACCCGGACGCGGGTGCCGAGCCGCGGGTGTTCGGCTGCGGCGACGTCACCCGCCGCGTAGACATCCGGTGCCGACGTCCGCAGCCCGGCGTCGACGGCGATGCCGTCCTCGATCCTCAGCCCGGCGGCCTCCCCAAGTGCGGTCACGGGCGCGATGCCTACGCCGACGACAACCGCGTCGACGGCGATCTGGTCGCCGTCGGAGGTGACCAGCGACGACGCCCGACCGTCCTCGCCGCGGATCTCACCGACCCCGGATCCGAGCCGGAGGTCGACGTCGTGCTCCCGGTGCAGGTCCGCGAAGACGGCCGCCACGTCGTCACCGAGGACGCGCTGCAACGGCAGCTGCGCGGTCTCGATGACGGTGACCTCGGCACCGTGGTGACGAGCGGCCGCGGCGATCTCGAGGCCGATCCATCCGGCGCCGACCACGGCGATGCGGCCGCCCTGACCGAGCACGTCCTTGATCCGGTCGGCGTCAGGGAGCTCCCGCAGGTACAGGACTCCGTCGAGGTCACTGCCGGGAACGTCGAGGCGGCGTGGAGTCGAGCCCGTCGTCAGCAAGAGCTTCTCGTACCTCAGGCGTTCGCCACCGTCGAGTTCGACCTCGTGTGCCGCGGGGTCGAGCGCCGTAGCGCGCGTGTCGAGCCGCAGGTCGACGTCATGCTCGGGATACCAGGACTCGGGATGGACGAAGGCGGTGTCGCGTTCGTCGGAGCCGAGCATGTACCCCTTGGACAGCGGCGGACGTTCGTACGGGCGCTCCGCCTCCGCACACACCAGGACGATCGGTCCGTCGAAGCCCTCGTCGCGCAGGGTCTCGGCTGCCTTGGCGCCGGCCAGCCCGCCGCCGACGATCACGAAAGTCATGGGCTCACCTCACTCGGGCGGTGCCGTGCTGTCAACGGCTATGGGGCGCGCAATACCAGCGTTCGGTGCCATGCCTGCGCGGAGACGTCGGTGAGCGACGCCACCTGGTCGACGACGACACGCAGGCGTTCGCCGTCATCGGCAGCCGCCTTCCAGTCCGAGCTGAACGCGGCTTCGAGGCTCTCGGGTGCCCGGCTGACCAGGGCCGAGACAAGCTCGTGCAGCATCTGACGCTGGCTGACGTAGAGCGGTGCACGGTCCTGCGCCGTCATCACGTACACAGCCGCGAGGCCCTTGAGGAGGGCGACCTCTGCCCGCGTCTCACGGGGAACGGACAGGTCCGCGGCGTACCGCGTGAGCGGACCGCCGCCGAACGCCGCATGGGTCGCCTCTTGCGCCGCGCCGCAGAAGCGCCCGATGAGCTGGCTGGTCATGTCCTTGAGGGCGGCCAGCGTGCGGCGGCTGCCGTCGTACGATTCCACCCAGAACGGCAGCGCGCGCAACCGGTCGAGCGCCTCGAGAAGCTGGTCCGACGAGGCGTCAGGCAGATACCAGTCCATCGTCTGTTCGGCTACCCGCCACCGCTCGGCCGGGTCGGCGAGGACGTCGCCGGGGCCCAGACGCTGAGCGACGATGGCGTCCTCGACGTCGTGGACGCTGTAGGCGACGTCGTCGGCGAAGTCCATGACCTGTGCCTCCAGGCACCGCCGTCCCTGCGGTGCACCCCGGCGCAGCCAGCCGAACACCTCCGCATCGTCGATATAGACCCCGAACTTGGCCGCCCGATCACCGCGCAGCCACGGGTACTTCGTAGCAGCATCCAGGCTGGCCCGGGTCAGGTTGAGACCGGCCGGCCGGCCGTCCGGATGTGCGGCCTTGGCCTCCAGCCGCGTCAGCAACCGCAGTGTCTGCGCGTTGCCCTCGAATCCGCCGATCCCGGCCGCGATCTCCTCCAGCGCCGTCTCGCCGTTGTGCCCGAACGGCGGATGCCCGAGATCGTGCGCGAGGCAGGCGGTGTCGACGACGTCCGGGTCGCAGCCGAGTGCCTTGCCCAGCTCGCGGCCGACCTGCGCGACTTCCAGGGAGTGGGTGAGTCGGTTGCGGACGAAGTCGTCGCTGCCCGGTGCGACGACCTGGGTCTTGGCCGCCAGCCGACGCAGGGATGCGGAATGCACCACCCGGGCCCGGTCGCGCTCGAAGGCCGTGCGACCCGACTTCTTCGGCGGCTCGGGCGCCCACCGCTCCCGGTCGCTGTTCTCGTATGGGCTCATCGGACCCGAGGCTACGGTCCTCGTTCCCGCGATTGCGCGCATCGACGATGAGACCAGCCTTCCGCAGTGTTCAGAACGCGTCGAGCGTGCCTTGTCCGGACTCGCCGGTCAGCCGCCAGCGGTAGTACGCCAAGGACTCGCGGAAGATGTAGCGCAGTTGGGACTCTCGGGTCTGCACGACGGGTCCCGAACGCGCCGGCGCCGTCACGGCGTCGATCCCGGCCGCATCGGCCAGGGCCTTCGAGCGGAACGTGTGCCATGGGTCGGTGACCAGCACCGCCGTCTCCCAGCCCATCTCGTCGAACAGTTCACCGACCGCGTCGAGACTGCTCTGGGTGTTGTCGCCTTCGGGCACGGCCATGACGGCGTCCGGTGGCAACCCGTTGGATGTGAGCCAGTCGCGCCCGGCATCCGCCTCCGTCGTCGCGTCACCCTCTGCGCTGCCACCAACGGTGACGACGACCGGCGCTACCTCGTCGTCCCACAACGTCCGCGCCTTCCGGAGTCTGGCCTCGAGCACCGGCGACGGGCGACCGTTGTACTGCGCCGCGCCGAGAACGATGATCGCGTCCGACGACCTGTGGTCCTCCTGCCGGGCGTCCCACCAGATTCGCACCGGAACGGACACGACCCACAGTAGAAGCAATGCGCCCACCAGCAGGATGACGCGGCGGACAAGGACCTTGCGGGACACCGGAGAACCGTAGCCGCAGCCCCGGGGGGCCGATACACACGGGGCTGGGGACGTCAGATCACAAGTTCTGCAGAGCGCCGGTCGAAGTGGTGCTCGGCCGCGCGCGGGTCACCACCCGGCGCCCTCAGCGTGGATCGTGGACGAGAAGTTATGCCAGCTCCGGATCGAGAAGAGCGGCCCTCGCGGTTCGTCCGGTGGACCGGCCATGGCGTCCGAGGTGTCGCGAATCGCATCGGGCACGCCGTACATCGGTGATTGGCACGGTGCAGCGGTCCCAGCACGTCCGGTTCGGCCGGATTTGCGGAGCATCACGGCGTGCCAATCGAAACGGGGCGTGCGGGACGGGAAGCCACCGCCAGTACGCCGGCGGACGATGACTCCCGCCGAGACGACAGCGACTCCTGACGCGGACCAGCGGCCAGACCTGAGTACCCTCACGTGGTCCTCTGCGAATGTGTAAGTCGAATCCGACACCGTAGTGCGCGCCGGCTGTGAGGATCGATGACGACCATTGACGCGCCGCACGTCGCCGGCGCTATAGGAAAGCCAATGCAGTTCCCTATTTCGTAGATGTCGCAAATCGTACGGAAGGGCATGTGATGCCTGGCTTTACGAGGCGATAATTTCGGTATGGTAAATTCGATGCGTCCAAGCCGTACCCTTCCGAGCCCCGCCGAGCGATTACTATGGGTCGCCTGGCATGGGGTAAGGACATAAGGCGAGTTCGGGACATTCTTGCCGCCGGGCACGGAGCTCTTTAGCCGCAGCCCCGGGCGATGATGCGCCCGGGGCTGCAGACGTCCGGTCAGACGGGAAAGGCGACGGCCACGATGTTGGACCGCCACACCGAGCCGTCCCAATCATCGCAGGTGATGACGACGAGCCGACCCGGGCCGTCCTGGGCCAGGATCTGCCCGGCGTCACGGGCGAAGACGTCCTTCGAGATCACGTCGACGGACTCGACCTCATAGGTCATGACCTCGTCCGCCCCTTCGACCTCGATCGTGTCTCCACCACGCAGGTCACCCATGTCGTCGAAGACGCCGCCGCCGCCGGCGTGCACCGTGTGGCCCACGACGACCGCCGACCCTTCCTGTGCGCCCGGAGCGGCGCCGTCGCTCCACCACCCAGCAAGACCGGGATCACGCGGCGGGTCCAGCACACGGTCCTCGTTGCTCTGGATCGCGACGACCGGCGCATCCACACCGATCCGCGGGATCCGCAGCGAGTACGGCCCCTGGACGGCCTTCGCCTGGCTCTTCTCCGGCTCCAGGGGGACGTGCGACTGATCTACCTGCGCCGTCTGCCCCGGCGTCGGCGCAAGAGCAGACTTCGGAATCCTGTCCCACCACCGAGCCGACGGATCCTCGTCGGACCCGGACGCAACCACGACGGCCACGACCGCGACGGCCACGAGGGCCAGCCCGGCAATCAACCAGGCCAGCCCTCGGGGTACCCGGCGAGCCGGGTGGGACGTCGGATCAGGAGTCATGCAGTGCGCGGCGGCGAGCAAACAGCACGAACCCGGCTGCTGCTGCCCCGGCCGCGATCATCAGGCCGACAAGGCCGGCCGAACCGCTGCCACTGTCGTTGACACCCGCAGGCACCTCGGTCGGCACCTCTGCTGGCGTGGTCTCGGCAGGCGTCGTCTCGCCGTTGGTCGGCGGCGGTGTCGTCGTCTCGCCGTTGGTCGGCGGCGGCGTGGTCTCTTCGCCTTCCTCACCGCAGACCTCGATATGGCTGATCTCCTTGCCCTCCGGAGCCGTCAGGTGGTCGAACGGCGGCTCGTCGTAGACGAGGGCACTGGGACCACCCTTGACGATGACGCCGGTGATCACGAAGCCCGGGTAGTCCGCGGGATCGATCGCAAACTCCGTCGGCTGGTCACCTTGGAACTCGATCTTGTCGAGAGATTCCCCGAGACCAAGGCTTTCGCAGGTCGGGTTTCCCGGAACCTCCTCGGGGTCCTCGTGGCTTGCGAAAGCGGGCACCGCGACCGCGAGAGCGATCGTGGTGCTGATGGCGGCTGCGGTGGCCAGTAGTTGGCGACGCATGTGCTCCCCTTTGACGAACGGATCTACTTAGACGATGGATCGACAACTCTCCCGGAACATCGGAACCCTAGCGGAGCCGGTCGCCCGGGGCGAGTAAACGGATGGTAACGATTTAGCGCGTGTCGCTTCCTCCCGCACCCACGGCTCTACCCGACTCGAGACGAGCCACCGGTACCCGGAACGGCGAACAGGAAACATAGTCGAGATCGATCGAATTGAAGAAATGTATCGAGTCCGGGTCTCCCCCGTGCTCTCCACAAATACCGATCTTGATATCGGACCGGGCCTCCCGGCCCTCCGACGTGGCGATCGAGACCAGCCGCCCAACTCCGTCGTTGTCGAGCGACTCGAACGGGCTGACGCCGAAGATGCCCTTGTCGATGTAGGCCGGGAAGAACGCGGACTCGACGTCGTCGCGGGAGAACCCCCACGCCGTCTGGGTGAGGTCGTTCGTGCCGAACGAGAAGAACTCGGCCGCCTCGGCGATCTGAGCGGCCGTCATGCAGGCTCGGGGCAGCTCGATCATCGTGCCGATCGGGAACGACAACTCGACCCCCGCCTCCTCGGCCACCTCGGCGACGGTCGTCGCCGCCATGTCTCGGATCGCCTCCAGCTCCTGGACGGCCGCGACGAGCGGGACCATGATCTCCGGCTGGGGGTCGAGTCCGCGCCTTCGTAGCGAGGCCGCCGCCTCGGCGATCGCCCGCACCTGCAGCGAGAAGAGCCCCGGCACGACGAGACCGAGGCGGACTCCGCGCAGGCCCAGCATCGGGTTCTGCTCGTGCAGCCGCTGGACCTCGGCGAGCAGCGCGGTGGCCTCCTTGTCCGGCGCTCCGGTCGCTTCGGCGACGGCGACCTGGACCGACAGCTCGGTGAAGTCCGGCAGGAACTCGTGCAGCGGCGGGTCGAGCAGCCGGATCGTGACCGGCAGGCCGTCCATCGCCTCCAGGATCTCGGTGAAGTCCTGCCGCTGTGGAGCGAGCAGCTCGTTCAGCGCCCGATCCCGCTCGTCGTCGGTCTGGGCCAGGATGACCCGCTCGACAATCTTGCGACGGTCGCCCAGAAACATGTGTTCGGTACGGCACAGACCGATGCCCTGGGCGCCGAGGGTTCGGGCACGCCGCGCGTCCTCCGGCGTGTCGGCGTTGGCCCGGACGCCGAGCCGGCGGCGCTGGTCGGCCCGCGTCATGAGCCGCTTGACGGCATCGACGACGTCGCGGTCACCCTCGGACATGCCTTCCGGTTCGTCGCCCTGCAGGGCGCCGACCACGGCGCTCGGCACCACGGGGACCTCGCCGACGAACACCTCGCCGGTGCTGCCGTCGATGGAGACGACGTCGCCCTCGCTGACCCGCACGCCGTCCGGCGTGGTGAACTCGCGAGCAGCAGTGTCGACACGCAGCGCCTCGGCCCCGACCACGCACGTGCGACCCATCCCGCGCGCGACCACGGCGGCATGGCTGGTCTTTCCGCCGCGGGAGGTGAGGATGCCCTTGGCGGCGACCATGCCGCTCAGGTCGTCGGGGTTCGTCTCCCGACGGACCAGGATGACGTCCTCGCCGCTGTCTGCCCACTGGACGGCGCTCGCCGAGCTGAACACGGCCTTGCCGACGGCCGCGCCGGGACTGGCGGCCATGCCCTTGGCCACGAGCTGACGCTCAGCACTCGGGTCGAACTGCGGGAACATCAGCCGGGCGAGTTGGTCGCCGGTGACCCGGGACAGCGCCTCGTCCTCGTCGATCAGTCCCTCGTCGACGAGCTGGCCGGCGATCCGGAACGCCGCCGCGGCCGTGCGCTTGCCGACGCGGGTCTGGAGCATCCACAGCTGGCCGCGCTCGATC
>DAIUDS010000057.1:0-12724 GCA_036845485.1 Jiangellaceae bacterium | reverse complement strand
CCCAGCCACCGGCTGCCCTCGTTCCAGCGGACCCTCGACCTGCCGGAGACCGAGGAGGCTGCGCGCGAGGTGTTGTCGTTACCGGTGCACCCGTCGTTGTCCGACGACGACCTGGACCGGATCGTTGCCGCAGTCAACACAGTGGCCAAGGCGGGTGCCTGATGGCCAGGCTGCGCGCCGGGCTGATCGGCCTCGGCATGATGGGGCGGCACCACGCCCGGGTCCTCCGGTCGCTCGAGGGTGTCGAGCTCGTGGCTGTCGCCGATCCCGGGGGCGACCACTACGGCGCCGCCGACAACATGGAGGTCCTGCCCGATGTCGAGTCGCTGATCGCCGTCGAGATCGACTACTGCATAGTCGCGGTGCCGACCGCGTTCCACGACGAGGTCGGGTTGACGCTCGCCGCAGCCGGCATCCACACCATGATCGAGAAGCCGCTGGCCAAGGACGTGGCGGGTGCCCGCAAGCTGGCCGACGCCTTCGAGCAGGCCGGACTGGTGGCCGCGGTCGGACACATCGAGCGCTACAACCCCTCCCTGCAGAGCCTGCGGACCCGGCTGGAGGCCGGCGAGCTCGGTGAGGTGTACCAGATCATCACCCGTCGCCAGGGTCCGTTCCCGTCGCGTATCGCCGACGTCGGCGTGGTCAAGGACCTCGCCACGCATGACATCGACCTGACCGCATGGGTGGCGCAGCAGCCCTACAAGTCCGTGGCCGCTCAGACCGCGCACAAGAGCGGGCGCGAGTACGAGGATCTGGTCGCCGTCACCGGGCTGCTCGCCGACGGCACGGTCACCAGCCACCTGGTCAACTGGCTGTCCCCGATGAAGGAACGGGTCACGGTCGTCACCGGAGACCGCGGCACGTTCGTCGCGGACACCCTGAACGCCGACCTGACCTTCCACGCCAACGGGATCGTGCCCACCGAGTGGGACGACATCGCTCGCTTCCGCGGAGTGACCGAGGGCGACATGATCCGCTATGCGATCTCGAAGCCGGAGCCGCTGCGGACCGAGCACGAGGCGTTCCGCGACGCCGTGCTCGGTAAGGAGACCGACATCGTGACGATGCACCAGGGGCTCGCCACGGTCGCCGTGGCCGAGGCCGTGATCGAGTCGGCCAGACGGGGCAGGTCGGTGGACCTCAGCTGATCCCGGCGAGCCGGTCCGTCTCCGCGGCGAGGTACGGCATGAGCGCCGTGGCGTAATCCTCGCTGAGGTGGCTGTTGTCGCTGTAGACGATCATGTCGCCGACCACGGGGTAGCACGTCGTCGCGTCGCAGAACCGGTCGGTGAGATCGATCAGGTGCACCCGTGGGTCATCGCTGGCCGCGGCGGCCTCGGCGATTGCGTCCGCGGGTAGCGCGTCAGCCTCGGTGGCGCAGGCCATCCGGTCCTCCGGGTTGGTCGCGAGGCAGTTCGGCACGTCGTCACCCTGCGTCGGCGGGATGTCCCTGATCACCAGTACGTCCTTGCCGGCAGCCGTCCACGCTCCCCACACGTCCTGGAAGCCTCCGGTGCGCGGATCGTCGAGCGCGGGTCCCGGACCCGCCGCGAACTGGTAGGCGGTGGAGAACGCCGACGTGAACACGGCGGTGATCGACTCGTCCGCCGCGATCTGGTCCCGCACGTCGGCGACCCAGGTGAGGCAGCTCTGGGCGGCCTCGTCGGTCTGCTCGTTCGGCAGTACGCGAAGGGCGGTGGTCACGGGGCAGGAGGCCTTGGCGTATGTCAGGACCTTCCAGTTGCGGTCGCGGCCCAGCTGGTCGAGCGCAGCGAACCAGTGGGTCGCATGGGAGTCGCCGACGACGGCGATCGTCCGGTCCGGGTCGGCATCCGCGGATCCGATGGTGCACGTCCTGATCGAGGGGACGGCGATGGTCTGCTGGCACCTGGAGTAGGCAGGCTTGGCGTCTTGCTGGACGACCACCTCGGGTGGGGGCACGAGCTGCCCCGACCCGCTGACCGGATCGCAGTCCGCGTCCGGGTCGAGCGCCCGCGGGCCGATGCACTGTGCGCCGCTCTGCAGCTGCAGCTGAGCCTCGGCCACGGCGGCTTCCGCGGCCTCTGCGCGGCGGTCGACCTCGCTGCCGATGGCCACGGTCGCGGAGACCACGACCAGCATGGAGACGGCCGCGAAGGCGAAGCTGCGCCACGGCATCGCGGCCAGGAACGGTCGGGTCCGCATTGGGTCCTCGACCCTCACCTTGCTGATCCAGGCCAGGGTGATCGTCGCCGCGAAGACTGCGATCTTGTCCACAGTTCGCAGGTCGACGCCGGTGATCTGGGGCACCAGGATGATCAGGGGCCAATGCCACAAGTAGACGGAGTACGAGATGTCGCCGACGAACGTCATCGGCCGCATCGACAGCCACCAGGCCGGCGTCAGGGGCGATCTGGTCGCGCCGGTCATGATGATGGCCACCGTCCCCAGCACGGGGAACAGCGCGATCCATCCGGGGAACGGACTGCTTTCGCCGATCAGCATGGCGGAACCGACGATCGCGCCCAGCCCGACCCATGCGAGCATGCCGCGCGCCGCCTCACTACGGACAACCGGGTGGACGAGCAGCGCCGCCAACGCCCCCACGACGAACTCCCACACCCGGGTGGGCGTGACGAAGTAGGCGGAAGCCTGGTCACGGGCCGTGGCGACGACTGACCAGGCCAGTGAGACCACGCCGACGGCGGCGAAGCCCGCGAGCAGGACGCCGCGCAGGCTCCAGAGCCGCGAGCGTCGACGCGAGAGCACGACCAGGCCCAGGATCAGTACGGGCCAGAACAGGTAGAACTGCTCCTCGACCGACAGCGACCAATAGTGCTGCGCGATCGTCGGCACGTTGTCCTTCGCCATGTAGTCCACGGCGTCGGAGGCCAGTGCCCAGTTCTGCACGTACAGGGCGCTGGCGGCGATCTGGCGTGCTGTAAGCCCCCAGACGGTGGCAGGGAGCAGCAGCACCGTCGCCACTGCGCTGAGGGCGAGCACGAGTAGTGCGGCGGGCAGGAGGCGCCGGACCCGCCGGGCCCAGAAGCGGCGCAGGGACAACGTTCCGGTCGTCGCCGCCTCGCGGTAGATGTGCGCGGTGATCAGGTAACCCGAGATGACGAAGAAGACGTCGACGCCGACGAAGCCGCCCGAGAGTCGGTTGGGCCACAGGTGGAACATCACGACGAGCAGAACGGCGACGGCACGCAGGCCCTGGATCTCCGGCTGGAAGCCGGATCCGCGGAGGCCACCCGAGACGCGGGCGAGCCGTGGCGGCGCATGCGCCGGCAGGGTTCCAGTGGTCACCGCGACCCTCCCCGGGCCCGTTCCACCAGGGTGGCCACGACGGCCTCGGCCGCGTGTCCGTCGCCGTAAGGAACGGCCCGCGGGCCGGGGGGTACCGGTCGCGCCACCAGGCGCTCGAGGTCGTCGAGATCGGGGGCCAGCACGTTCCAGCCGTCGAGCAGCGTCTCGGTCCACTCCGTCTCGGCGCGAAGGGTCGTGCAGGGGCGGCCCAAAAGGAACGCCTCCTTCTGCAGGCCTCCGGAGTCCGTCACCACGCCGACGGCGTCGATCATGGCGGCCACCATATCCGCGTAGGGAAGGGGTGCTCGCGGGACGAGGGCCGTGCCCGTTCGATCCAGGGGGATGCCGAACGCCCGGCAGCGCGTGGCCAGCCGGGGGTGGACGAGGAGGAGAACGGAAACCGGCAGGGCGGCCAGGCCGTCGACGATCGAGCGCAGCCGGTCAGGATCGTCGGTGTTCTCGGCCCGGTGGATGGTGGCGACGACGTACTCACCGGACGGATGGCCCTTCGGCCGCGGCGGTGGCCGGTCGAGTACGGCGTCGCGAACTCGCAGGCAGACGTCGGTCATGACGTCCCCCACCAGCACCGATCGCTCGGCCAGACCCTCGGCGGCGAGGTGCTTCATCGCAACCGTGGTCGGCGCGAGCAGGAGATCGGCGGCATGGTCGGTGAGGACTCGGTTGTGCTCCTCGGGCATCGCCCGGTTGAACGAGCGCAGCCCGGCCTCGAGGTGGGCGATCCGCAGCTGCAGTTTGACCGCCGAGACCGCGCCGGCCAGGGTCGAGTTCGTGTCACCGTAGACCAGCACCCAGTCCGGCTGGTGTTCGCCGAGCACGCCGTCCAACGCGGCGAGCATCGCGCCGGTCTGTACGCCGTGACTGCCGGAGCCGACGCCCAGGTGCACGTCCGGCACGGGAATGTCCAGGTTCGCGAAGAAGACCTCGGACATCGCGGCGTCGTAGTGCTGCCCCGTATGCACGATGACATGCTCGAACGCCTGCGTGGCGAGGGCAGAGGCCACCGGTGCGAGCTTGACGAACTGTGGGCGTGCTCCGACGACACTGAGCACTCTCATAGGGGTACGTCTCCTCGCGGATGGCCGATCGGCTGCAGCCTCCGGGCGGTCCGGGCAACCCAGGTACCCTATACCGCGCTCACCGTTCCGCTTCCTCGCGACCGAGGTCATCCTGTGCGAATCACTGTCATCGCCCTGGGCAAGATCGGGCTCCCGCTGGCTGTCCAGTTCGCCAGCAAGGGCCATGAAGTCCTCGGCGTTGACGTCAATCCGACGGTCGTCGGTCTGGTGAACAAGGGGGAGGAGCCGTTCCCCGGCGAGGCCCGGCTGGCCGAGAAGCTGGCCGAGCTAGTGGCGGCCGGCCGGCTGCGCGCCACGACGGAGTACTCCGAGGCCGTTCCGGGAAGCGACGCGGTCGTCATGGTGGTGCCGCTGTTCGTCAACGACGACACCTGGGAGCCCGACTTCGGACCGATGGACTCGGCGACCATGTCCCTGGCCGAGAACCTGACGCCCGGAAGCCTGGTCTCGTACGAGACGACGTTGCCGGTGGGTACGACCCGGGACCGGTG
Source organism: Jiangellaceae bacterium (assembly GCA_036845485.1). GTDB lineage: Bacteria > Actinomycetota > Actinomycetes > Jiangellales > Jiangellaceae > DAIUDS01. Next base: position 7,845 of record DAIUDS010000057.1, on the reverse strand, counting down.
GAAGCCTCTGCTCGAGGAAGTGTCGGGCCTGCGCGAGGGCGACGACTTCCACCTGGTGTTCTCCCCGGAGCGGGTCCTGACCGGCCGGGTGTTCGACGACCTGCGAAAGTACCCGAAGCTGGTCGGAGGCATGTCCGCGGAGGGCGCTGTGCGGGCGCTGGACTTCTACCGGGCCGTGCTCGACTTCGATCCCCGGCCCGACCTCGCCCGGCCCAACGGCGTGTGGGACCTCGGCAGCCCGGAGGCGGCCGAGATGGCCAAGCTCGCCGAGACGACCTATCGCGACGTGAACATCGGCCTGGCCAACCAGTTCGGCCGGTTCGCCACCGAACACGGCATCGACATCTTCCAGGTCATCGAGGCGTCGAACTCCCAGCCCTTCAGTCACATCCACCGGCCGGGCATCGCCGTCGGCGGCCACTGCATCCCGGTCTACCCGCGGTTGTACCTGTGGTCCGACCCGGACGCCACCGTCGTGCGCGCGGCCCGCAGGCCAACATGGCAATGCCCTCTTACGCCGTCGACCTGCTGGCGACGAGCTACGGGTCGCTGACCGGCGTCAAGGTCGCCGTGCTGGGCGCCTCCTACCGGGGTCAGGTGAAGGAGACCGCATATTCGGGTGTGTTCGCCACCGTCGCGGCCCTGGTCGCCGCGGGTGCCGACGTAGTCGTGCACGATCCGATGTACACCGACGCGGAGCTCGAGAAGCTGGGCTTCCGCCCGCACCACCTCGGCGAGCCGGCCGACGCCGTCGTCGTCCAGGCCGACCATGACCCGTACCGAACGATCGGCGCCGCCGACTTCCCCGGCGTGGCCGCCCTCGTCGACGGCCGGAACGTGACCGATCCGCTGCGATGGACCGGCATCACCCGGACTGTGATCGGCAGGCCGCGCGACGCCGACCGAGCCTGAGGCGCTCGCAGCCTGCATCCGGTGGCATTTCGCACCACCGAGGGCCGTTGGGCGACTGATGAGTCGCGCCGTCTTGCCAATCCTGCTCCGTCCGTCCAGACTCATTTGAAACATCAGTCACACTGGCCACACGGCCCACCGGGAGTCTCGCGTGACGCGACAGAGGGCTGGCGGACGGCGTCGCAACAAGGGACGACTGGCGGTACTGGCCCTGTCGGTTCTACCGGTCGCGGTCCCGGGCCTGGTGATGCTGCCGTCGGTGGAGTTCGCGGTCGTGGCCAAGCCGGTTGAGCCTCACCTGCAAACCGTGTCGCTCACGACGCGTTCGGTTCGAGCCGAGGGCAAGCATGTTCCCGATCTGCGCGTGGTCAGACCGGACGGAGATGTGGAGGTCGTAGAGCCACGGCGGACGGCCGTCTTCAGCGGCGAGATCCGAACCGAGCCGTTCCGCCTGGTGGCCGCCACGTGGACCTCGTCGGCACCGGGGGTCACCGCATGGGTGCGCAGCCGCAACGACGGGTCGTGGTCTTCGTGGTATGAGCTACCTGAAGGTGAGGGCCATGCCCCCGACCCGGGATCCTCCGAAGCCACGGGAGCCCGCGCCGGTACGGATCCGCTGGTAGTGCCGGAATCGCGCGCCGTCCAGGTCCGCGTCGATACCGCCGACGGCACAGTTCCCGATGACCTTCGGCTCGACCTCATCGATCCGGGCGAGTCACCGGCTGACTCGTCGGTCGGCAGGCCGAATTCCTCCAGTGCGGTGGCGGCACCTACCCGGCCGGTCATTCTCACCCGGGCGCAATGGGGTGCGGACGAATCCTTGCGGGAATCGGGGCTTCCCGATTATGGCGGAGTTCGTGGTGCGTTCGTCCATCACACAGTCAGCGCGAACAACTACGCCGCGGCCGATGTACCCGCCATCATCCGTGGTATCTATGCGTACCACGTGAATTCCCGAGGCTGGCGGGACATCGGATACAACTTCCTGGTCGACCGGTTCGGCCGCATCTGGGAGGGCCGCTTCGGCGGTATCACCCTTCCTGTCACCGGAGCGCACACGGCCGGGTACAACGATGACGCGTTCGCGATGTCCGCGATCGGCACCTATACGAACAAGGCGCCGGAGACTGCTCTGCTCACCGCCTATCAGCGGCTGTTCGCATGGAAGTTCTCGATCCACGGCGTGGACCCTCGCGGGCCCGCCAACTACGACGGTGAGGTCTGGCCGGCGATCGCCGGCCATCGCGATGCGGCCAGCACCGAGTGTCCGGGTGGTGCGCTCTACGCTCGGCTGCCGACGATCCGTGCGGGCACGGTCGCCTCCATGGGCGTCGTGCCGGCGCTGTCCGTCGGGCGCGACATCAGCAACGACGGTTATCCGGACCTGCTGGCGCGCCGGGCGTCGGATGCCTCTCTGTGGATCTGGAAGGGTGCGATGGGCGGCGGCTTCGGCGCGTTGACCCAGCTCGGCGCGGGCTGGCGGGGCACGAACGCTGTGGTCATGCCCGGCGACCTCAACCGCGACGGGGCCGACGATATCGTCGCCCGCCGTAGTGCCGACGCCACGCTCTGGCTGTACCCAGGGAATGGTCGGGGTGGGATCCTGCCGGCGACCCAGATCGGCTCCGGCTGGCATGCCTTCACGGCTTTGCTCGGACCCGGAGACGTGAATGGCGACGGCATCGTGGATCTGATCGCGCGACGGTCCAATGGTTCCCTGTGGCTCTATCCAGGTGCCGGATCGGGCGGTCTTCGCCAGGGCGTCCAGATCGGTTCCGGGTGGAATGCGATGGACATCGTCGTCGGGCCCGGCGACTGGGGTGGAGACGGCCGGGTCGACCTGATCGGCCGACGCGCGTCCGACGCCTCGCTCTGGCTGTATGCCGGGTTCGGCAACGGAGGCTTCGGGAACGTGGTTCAGATCGGCAGCAACTGGGGTGGGTTCGACTCGATCACCGGAGCCGGAGACGTGAATCACGACGGAGCGCTCGACCTCGTCGCCCGTAGCAAAGCCGGACTCATGCTGCTGTACCCGGGGAATGGACGAGGCGGCTTCCGGGTGTCAAGTCAGATCGGGAACGGCTGGGGCGTATTCGATCGTGTGATCTGACCCGGGAGAGGCGATGTCGCTCGTAGCTCGCCTCAAGAACTGACGAACGGGGCGAGACTGAGGGTTGCGGAGCGCTCGTCATGGCGCTGGTGGCCGGCGTCGCGATGGGAGTTGTCGCCGCCTTGACTCGCCCCGTCGTGGCTCAGGTGGGTTTGACTTGCGCCGCTCGGTGCTCATCGCGTCTCAGGTCGAGGGCCGACTGCTGGACAGGCGCGCCTGCGGCTGGCAGCCGGTTGTGCTGGCGATCAGGCGTATCTGCTGGGGTGCTGGGTTCATCGCCGGGACGTCGACTCGTCGTGCCCGCTAGCGATTCGGGCCATTTCGTCGACGAAGGCCCTGGATAAGCGGCGCCAGTCGAACTCCTCGGCCGCGAGGCGATGGCCCGCCGCACCCATCGTGGCCCGGCGCGACGGTTCGGACCTGAGCCGAAGGACCTCACGCACCACTGCGTCGGTGTCGCCGAACGGCACGACGACGCCGGCGCCCGATCGTTGGATCAGGTGGTGGGCGAGTGGCAGGGGCGTCGTGACCACCGGCACTCCGTGAGCCATGTACTCGATCACCTTGGTGGGCAGGCTACCGCGGTAGTTCGGTTCATCATGGAGCAGCGAGAGGCCAGCGAGGGCGCCGCCGAGCATCGCAAGCGCCTTTGTGCTCGGCACGAAACCGGGCCAATCGATCTCGCCTGCCGCGGCGGCCGGACCTAGCACCCGTCGGGCGTCCTCGTCGGCTGCACCGACGACGAGCAGCCGGGTGGCCCCATTGGTTGCAGCCGCAATCTGCTTGCCCACCTGCGCTAGCTCGGCAGCGCCTCGTGCCAGCGTCAGATGCCCGATATAGACCACCTTCGTCTCGCCAGGCGGGCTGATCCGAGCCGGAACGTGGACCGTGTTAGGAACGACGAGGTGCTTCTCGTCGAACCTGGCGCTGTAGCTCTGCTCAGCAAGGATCAGATGCACGCGGCGGGCCGCAGCCCGCTCGACGGCGCGGACGCACGTGGCGGCCGCCGAACGCAGCGGACCCGGAAGCCATGGCTTCAGCGTGACCGCCGCGGCGGTGTCCTCGTGGACGTCCCACACCACCGGCGGCAGGTCGAGGCCAGGAAGGGCCAGGAGAAGCTCGGGATCGTGCAGAAGGACCACATCATGATCGTGGCCGACGGTGCGGAGCAGCCTTCGCGCCGCCCGCAGCGCTGCGAATCGACGCCGGCCACACGCGCGAGGCACGTCGACGGCGTCGACGCCGTTGGTTTCGGGCACCAGGCTGTGGCCCGAGAACGGTGCAGCATAGGTAATCCGCCAGCCGGCGTCGAGCAGACTCGCGATCTCGCGATGGCGGATTCGCGCATCGCCAGGGTGGTGGACGACGGTCACGACCAGGGCACGACGTGCCATGTCAGCGCCCGGTGGCCGATCGGTACGCGGTGCAGTCATCCGCCGCCGGGCCGTCCCTCCGCAGCCTGCCCTGGTAAACCGCAGCGAGGATCAGCGGGTTAAGGACCGACCAGAGCTGGCCAAGGTAGTTGTTCTGGCTGCGTGAGTACGCCTTCGGCGTTGGCAGGACCGTGATGTAGTGACGGCGGGACCAGAGCACGCGCACGTAGCCGCCCAGCGACGAGCGAGTGCCCACCCTGCGTAGGCCGTACCGAGCGGCCAACTCTTCGGCCTGCATGCTGATCACCGCCGTCGACTGGTCCTGCACGCCGCCTATGGTGCCCGAGCGGACGGTCACAGCCGATGCGACTCCGCGACGGTGGTGACTCCGCGTGTGTCGAAGAACCGCCGCGCCTTCAACGCCAGCGCGTCGGCGTCGTACTCCTTGTGGTCCTGGACGAGGATCACGAGGTCGGCAGCGGTCACGGCGGAATGTAGGTCGTCTGCCCGGGTCACCCCGGCCGGAGCGGCCATCCAGTCGGCCACGTAGGGATCGTGGTATGTGACAGCAGCACCGAGTCCGACCAGCTGGCGAGCTAGTGGCACTGCGGGTGACTCGCGCTGATCTGCGATGTTCGGCTTGTACGTCACGCCCAGTAGGAGAACCAACGAGCCGTTGACCGGCTCGCCGGCCTCGTTGAGGATGTTCTGGGCCCGGTGGGCGACGTAGGCCGGCATCGTGGCATTGATCTCCTGGGCCAGCTCAACGAAGCGGAACGGATAGCCGAGCCGGACCCGCACGTTGTGGCTGAGGTAGTTCGGGTCGATGGGGATGCAGTGCCCGCCGACACCTGGACCGGGATAGAAAGCCTGGAAGCCGAAGGGCTTGCTCGCCGCGGCCCGGATGACGTCCCATAGGTCGATGCCGAGCTCGTGGCAGAACCTGGCCATCTCGTTGACCAGGGCGATGTTGATGTGACGGTAGGTGTTCTCCAGCAGCTTGGCCGTCTCCGCTTCGCGAGTGCCGCGAGTGCGAACCACGGTGTCGACGAAGCGGTCGTAGAACGCGACGGCGCGATCGGCACAGGCTGGTGTATAACCGCCGACGACCTTCGGTGTGTTCCGGGCGCCGAACCGCTCGTTGCCGGGGTCGATGCGTTCCGGCGAGTAGGCGAGATGGAAGTCGTGACCGGCGACGAGCCCTGGTGCCTCCAGCATTGGCCGTACGACTTCGTCGGTCGTGCCCGGATAGGTCGTGGACTCCAGGATGACCAGCATGCCGGGATGGACGTGCCGAGCGACGGTGTCGACCGCCGAGGTCACGGCACTCAGGTCCGGTCCACCGTCCCCGGACAGCGGCGTCGGTACGCAGATGACCGCGACATCGGCGGAGGCGATCTCGGCCTCATCGGTCGTGGCGCGAAAGCCGGCGTCGATCATCTTGGCGACGTCGGCGTCGGTGAGGTCGTCGACGTGGGAGCGGCCGTCGTTGAGCCCTGCCACGACAGCGGCGTGGACGTCGAAGCCGAGCACCGACATGCCGGCTCTGGTGGCCTCCTGCGCAAGCGGCACGCCGACGTAGCCGAGCCCGATAATGACGACGTCGACGGCCACTGACCTACTCCATTGTCGAGGACGGCTCCGGCGGTTTCGGCCACCCGCTCAGCCGGGTGCATAGGTCGCGGTAGCGGTGCGTAACAACCGCCCACGTCCGATGTTCCGTGATCCACCGGCGGGCTGCCCGCCCATCCGTTTTGCGATCCGTCGAATCGTACAGGAGCGGCTCGAGAGCACCGGAGAGTGACTCGGGGCTACACGGCACCGAGCTCGGCGTACAGCTGACGGTAAAGCTCGCCGTTGCGGTGCCAGGTGCGTGCGGCGATGACCCATTCCCGCGCCGCCTTGCCCAACCGGGCGCGTGCGGCTGGATCGTCGAGCAACGGTTCGATCGCAGTGGTCATTGCGGTCGGGTCCTCGGCCGCGAACACCAGTCCGGTCTCGCCGGGCAGGATGAGCTCGCGCAGCGCGGGCACGTCGCTGGTGACGACCGCGCGCTGCATCGCCATGGCCTCAAGCGGCTTGAGCGGCGGGACGGTGCGCGACACCTGGTCGTTGGTACGCGGCACCACGAACACGTCGATCTGCGCGTAATAGCGCTGCACGTCCGCGATGGGGACCCGGCCGGTGAAGCGCACGGCATCGTCAAGGCCGAGCGCGGCCGCCTGATGCTCCAATGCCGGGCGTTCGGCACCGTCGCCGACGACCAAGCCCCGGACGTGACGGTGCCGTGCCCGTAACTGTGCGATGGCGTCCAGCAAATAGGTGACGCCTTCGTAGCGCACGAGGCTGGACACGTACCCCAGCACCACGTCGCTGTCGGCGAAGCCGAGGTCCGCCCGAAGGCCGGTGTCGGTCGGCTGAGGCATGAAGTCGTCGGGGTCCACGGCGTTGGGAATGACCCAGACGTGGTCGGGGTCGGCCCCGCGCGCAACGATGTCTGCCTTCATCGCGTCGCCGAGCGTGACAACCCGGTCCGCGTTGCGCATGCACCAGCCTTCGATCGCGCGTGTCATCCGATAACGCTCGGAGCCGGCCGCCGCGTCGCCGTGACGCGATCGCCAGGTCTCCTCCAGGAAGCCGCGCACCTCGTAGACGACGGGGATCCCGGTCGCCGCGCCGAGCGCGAGCGCCGCCCGCGGGTTCTCGTACGGCGAGGTGGGGTGCAGAACCGCAGGGCGATAGCGCTCCACGATGGGCGCGAGGCGTTCGACGTTGGCCTGGATCAGCGCTGCCTGCCCGCGGCGGGCGAGACCTTCGGCCGGCAGACGGTGATAGGTGATGCCATCGACCTCGTCGAACGGTCCGGCGTCGAACACGCCCTGCAGAACCGGAAAGCCCGCCCTCGTGACCGTGATCGGGTCCAGCCCAACGGCGCGTTGCGCCTGCGCGACGCGATGGGTCCGCACCGTGTAGCCGGCGACGATGTGGGGCAGCGAGTTGTTGAGCAGGTGCAGCACACGACCCGGCACGGCGTCGCCGGGCGCGATGGGTGGGACCGTGGGCTGCCAGTCCGACGACAATGCCCGAAGGGTGGCGCGGGACCGGTCGCGTTCGACCCGGGCGCTGGCACTGCCGAGTCTGGTGGCCTCATCCAGGACCCGTTGCGCCGCATTCAGGTCCCCCTGCCGTCCGAGAGCGCGCCCCTTCGCTTCCAGCATCCCCGCCGTCGGCATCGCGCCACCGAGCAGCCGCAACGCCATCGCAGGGCGGTCCGCCTCGGTGAGGATGCGCGCCAGTGCGACTCGCTCTCGCTGCCCGGCAAGGGTGTCGCGCGCGGTGACGAGCTCGTCGAGCTCCTGTGAGCGACCCAGATGCACCAGCGCGAAGCCGGCGGCGATGGCGGCGACCGCGCTTGAGGGCCGGTGAGCCAAGCGCCGCTCGGCAGCACGC
>DAIUDS010000056.1:10331-12816 GCA_036845485.1 Jiangellaceae bacterium | reverse complement strand
CCTTCACCGAGGAGACCGAGACCGACCTGTTCGGCGAGCAGGCCGTCCTGTGCGGGGGCGTGTCGCGACTGGTGCAGACCGGATTCGAGACGCTTACCGAGGCCGGTTACCAGCCCGAGATCGCCTACTTCGAGTGCCTGCACGAGTTGAAGCTGATCGTCGACCTCATGTACGAGGGCGGAATCGCCAAGCAGCGCTGGTCGGTGTCGGACACCGCCGAATACGGCGACTACACGTCCGGTCCGAAGATCATCGACGAGTCGGTGAAGCAGCGGATGAAGCAGATCCTTCGCGAGGTGCAGGACGGGTCATGGGCCGCGGGCTTCATCGCCGATCAGGACGCCGGGGCTCCTGAGTTCAACCGGCTTCGCAAGGAGGGTGAGCAGCACCCGATCGAAGCCACCGGCCGTGAACTGCGCAAGCTCATGAGCTGGGTGAAGTCGAGTGACGACGACTACACCGAGGGCACCGCAGCCCGCTGAGCACACCCCAGGAGCTGACGCATGGACCTGTCACCGAGCCGGTGAGCCGCCGACGGATCGTGCTCGACACCGATCTGGCGATGGGTGCTCCCGGTTCGAACATCGACGACGGCTTCGCACTCGCGCTCGCCGTCGCGGATCCGGATATCGAGGTCGATCTCGTCACGACGGTCGACGGCAACACCGATGTGGACACTGCTACGCGGTTGTCTCGTGAGCTTCTCGAGCGGATGGGCCGCGCGGACATAGACGTCGTACGCGGTGCTGCCGCGCCCTTGCTCGGCGGGCCGAGACGCACCGGCACCGGTTCGGACACCGGTCACCGACGCCGCCGCGCCGCGACCGAGATCGTCGAGCGAGTCCTGGCCGAGCCGGGTGAGTTGACCGTGGTGGCGATCGGGCCCCTGACCAACGTGGCGCTCGCGCTCTTGGTGGAACCGGCGATCGTGGGAGCCGTCGACGAGATCGTCGTCATGGGTGGGATCTTCATGCAGCACAGGAACGACGCCAGACGACCGGGTGAGTCCAACGTGTCGGCCGACCCGGAGGCGGCGAACGTCGTACGCCGCAGTGGTGCGCAGCCGCGGTTCGTCGGCCTGGACGTGACGCGGCGAGTTCGGCTGACCCACGAGCACGCCGTCGAGATGGCCGGCAGCGGCCGGCCGTTCGCCCGCTTCGCCGGCGAGTGTGCGCTCGACTGGATCGAGCACAACGAGCGCCGCCACCCGGGCGACCCTCTCGAGCAGGGCAGCTGTGCCCTGCACGATCCGCTCGCCGTCGCGGTGCTGACTCGACCCGGCCTCGTGAGCTGGAGTGCGGCCCATGTCGAGGTGGAGACGGCAGGCCGGCTCACACGCGGGGTCTGCGTCGCGGATCTCCTTACCGCCGCGGGGCCTCCGGCCGCGAACTGCGAGATCGCGACCGACGTGGACGTCGACGCGTTCATGTCCACCTTCCTCGGCCGGGTCGGAGCGCTCTAGGCAGAGACAATGACCCCAACATCGTCAAGCCGCCTGGACCCGCGCGTCCGACGGGCGCCTGGCAGGTGCAGACAAAGATGACGAAGCTACTGCCAGAAACGTCGTACACGCCCGACGGCTGGCAAGGCGGCATAGGGCGCGCTCCTCCTCCACTGCGGGCGGGTCGATGTCCGGCCCCGGTACAGGTCCGTACGACGGGCCTAGGGTTGATCCGGTGACGCCATTCGTCGGAGTAACCACTGCAGGCGGGCAGACCGGCCGCTACCTGGTCCGGGAGTTCGCGCTCCGCGGAATCCGGGTGCGGGGCCTGGTGCGCAGCACGCGCGCAGCTGAGGTTGCGGGCGAGGCCGGGGCTTCCGAGACGGCGCAGGCCGACCTCGCCGACAGGCAGTCCATGGCGGCGGCGGTGGCAGGACTGGACCTGCTCGTGTTCATCGCGCCACCCTTCGACGCGCGCGAGGATACGCATGCGGCCGACGCGCTCGCCGCGGCGGCCAGGCAGGACGTCGGGCACTTCGTCTACTACTCGGTTCTGCACCCGTCGTTCCGCGGCGTGCCACACCACCTCCGCAAGCTCGACGTCGAGACCCAGGTCAAGGACTCCGCCCCGCGCTGGACGATCATCCAGCCGACGATGTACCAGCAGACGTTCCTGGGGTTGGTCCGCCAGGCCACGGACGGCGTGCTGCGGCTGCCGTACAGCCCTGCCTCACGCTTCCACCTCGTCGATCTGCAGGACGTGGCTCACGTCGTCGGCGAGGTTGCCGCCGACCCGGACCGCCATGTGTACGCCACCTACGAACTGGCCGGGCCCGAACGGCTGAGCTCGACCGAAATGGCCGAACGCGTGGCACAGGCGACCGCCAGAGACCTTCGCGTGGAAGAGCTCCCATCCACCTCGCTCTCGCTGCCACCGGGCCTGCCGCGCACGACGATCGCGGAGATGATGGCCATGTTCGCCAAGTACGATCGAGCCGGATACCCCGCGAACGCCAACGTCCTGCGCCTCCTGCTCGACGGCAT
>DAIUDS010000056.1:0-10321 GCA_036845485.1 Jiangellaceae bacterium | reverse complement strand
CACTCGCCACCGTCGCCCGGCGCGAGATGCCCTACGGCTAGCAGGGCGGTCACCCCCTGAGTGCCAGCCCAAGCGGCGGTGGCCAGGTCTCCCTCTTGTATCTGCTCGCCCGTGCGAGCCAGTTCAGGTGTCGGCGTCTCGGTAGGTTCCACGGCGTGGACATCTGTCTGATCCAGGTGCCGTTCATGGCCGGTGATGGCGCTCACCCCGCGGCGCAAGGCCCAGGCCGGTACCTGCGTGCCGGCGCGGAGCAGCTGACGACGGGCGGTGGGATCCGGGTGACGAGCCGGCGGGTCGAGATCTCGGCGGGGACACTGGTTGGTGTCGACGTGCCGTCTGCATCGATGGCGGTCAACCGACGGTTATGGCCGTTGGTGCGGGCGGCGGTCGCCGCGGGACAGCTTCCCGTTGTTTTGGCGGGATCGTGTGACGTGTGCATCGGCGTGCTGGCCGGAATGGAGCGCAAGCGGCGCGGCATGGTGTGGATCGACGCGCACGCCGACTTCAACACCCCCGAATCATCCGTCAGCGGCTTCTTCCCCGGCATGTCGCTGGCGATCGCCACAGGGCACTGCCACCAGCAGTTATGGGCGTCGATCGGCGACAGTTCGCCGGTTCCCGAGGATGCGACGGTACTCGTCGGCGTGCGCAGCCTGTCCCCGGCGGCGGAGGTCCGCCGGCTGCGGAACTCGACCATTCGCACCGTGCCCTGGCATCATGGCAGGCCGGTCGGCGACCTCGACTCCGAGCTGGACAGGCTGGTAGGGCGGGTGGACGAGGTCTATCTGCACATCGACAACGACGCGTTCGATCCGCAGACCGCCCCGGGTGTGGTCGACGACCCGGTACCAGGGGGGCTGTCGATGTCCGACATGGAACATGCCGTCGCGGCCGTGGCATCCCGGCTGCGCATCGCCGCGGTAACCCTTGCCACCTACACCCCCCGCAACGACCGCGACGACCGGACCTTGAACGCCGGCCTACGAGTCCTCGAACTCCTCGGCCACTACGCCGCAGCTACGCGCTGACCGGCCCCCCACAAACCGCCGGTCTCAGCGACGTCGATCTCGTACGCGGCACCGTCGAGTGCGAACGTGATACCCGCGGTTCTCGGGCTGACGACACGCGCACGACGCAATCGGTTCCCTGGTCGAGGGTTAGACTCACCGCGCCGGGCCCACTGTCGCGCTCCGCGCACCGCACACAACGACGCGGAGAGGGTGCACCATCCGTGAGCAAGCCCGTCGTCCTGATCGCCGAGGAGTTGTCCCCGGCCACGGTCGAGGCACTCGGCCCCGACTTCGACGTCCGTTACTGCGACGGCGCCGACCGCGCGTCGCTGCTGGCGGCGGTCGCCGAGGCCGAAGCCCTGCTGGTCCGTAGCGCGACCCGAGTCGACGCGGAAACCATCGCCGTGGCCGTCCGGCTCCGGGTGATCGCCCGCGCAGGTGTGGGCCTGGACAACATCGACGTCAGGGCGGCCACGCAGGCCGGCGTCATGGTGGTCAACGCGCCGACGTCCAACATCGTCAGCGCGGCAGAGCTGACCGTCGGCCTGCTGCTCGCGATCGCCCGAAACATCGCGCCTGCGAACGCCGCCCTGCGGTCCGGGGAGTGGAAGCGCGGCAAGTACACCGGCGCCGAACTCTACGAGAAGGTCGCCGGCATCGTCGGGCTGGGACGCATCGGCATCCTGGTGGCGCAGCGGCTGTCGGCCTTCGGGATGAAGGTCATCGCGTACGACCCTTACGTTCCGCCCGCTCGCGCGGCGCAGATGGGCGTGCGCAGCGTCTCCCTCGAGGAGTTGCTGCGCGAGAGCGACTTCGTCTCCATCCATCTGCCGAGGACGCCCGAGACCGTCGGTCTGATCGGTGAGCACGCGCTGTCGATGGTCAAGCCGACCGTCCGGATCATCAACGCGGCGCGCGGCGGCATTGTCGACGAGCACGCGCTGGCGCTCGCTCTCAAGGAAGGGCGGGTGTCCGGGGCCGGCATCGACGTCTTCGCGCACGAGCCCTGCACCGACTCGCCGCTGTTCGACTTCGACTCCGTGGTCGTCACCCCGCACCTGGGCGCATCGACCGTGGAGGCGCAGGAGAAGGCGGGGGTGTCGGTCGCCCGGTCGGTACGGCTCGCACTGGCGGGCGAGCTGGTGCCCGACGCGGTCAACGTGAAGGGTGGGGCCATTGCCGAAGATGTCCGGCCGGGAATCCCGCTGGCCGAGAAGCTCGGTCGGATCTTCACCGCGCTGGCCGGGGGAGTGGCGACGCAGCTCGACGTCGAGGTCCGTGGCGAGATCACCGAACACGACGTGAAGATCCTGGAGCTCGCCGCGCTGAAGGGTGTGTTCGCCGACGTCGTCGAGGACCCGGTGACCTACGTCAACGCACCGTTGATCGCGGCGGACCGCGGGGTAGCCGTACGGCTCGTCACCGACGAGGAGTCGCCGGACTACCGCAACCTGGTCACCGTCCGAGGCGTCCTGGCCGACGGCCGCACAGTGTCGGTGTCGGGCACGCTCTCCGGGCCCCGGCACGTCGATAAGCTGGTCGAGGTGTTGGGCTACGACATCGAGGTGCAGCCGAGCGACCACATGGCCTTCCTGCGATACGAGGACCGGCCGGGCGTCGTCGGAGTCGTCGGTCGAGTGCTGGGCGATGCCCGGGTCAACATCGCCGGCATGCAGGTCAGCCGTGACACCAGGGGTGGGCATGCCCTGGTGGTGATGACGGTCGACCAGGCCATCCCACCGCGTGCCTTCGACGAGATCCTCGCCGCGATCGGCGCCGAGTGGGGCCGCACCGTCGATCTGGAGGCATGACCGCGCGCCGGGGTCGTGATGAGTCTCGGCATCCGAGACGGCTGTTCAGTGGGCAGGACAGTAGGACGTCCTATGAGTATGGTCGGCCGGGTCATGCCGTGGTCGGTGGTAATTCTTCGCCGCCGCGACGGGGCCCGATAGGCCGGCTCCCCGTCGCGGAGTCTTTGCGTTCCCGCTGGCCGTCCCGCCCCTGACGAGGGACATCCCGCAATCCGGGTCACCGCCCGACGAGTCCGCGGCGCCACCACGAACTGGCCCGCTGTCCGGGCGGTTCGGCTCCCCGTCCACCCACTCGACGAACCGTGGAGCACGATCATGACCGACGAACAACAGAAAGCCCAGCACGCCTTGCAGGAGGCGATGGACCGCCGTGACAACGGCGGCGAGACCGGCCACTGAGTCCGGTTCACAGGACGTCAGGGTCCCGCGCCTACGGGGGAGGTGCGGGCCCTGTCATGTCCGGATCGCGGACGAACGTGCTGTCGTGCTGAAGCGGTCGTACGGTGGCCCGCATGTCGCGCAGCATCCGCCTGGCCGTGATTCCCGGTGACGGGATCGGATCCGAGGTCGTGGCCGAGGGGTTGAAGGTCCTCGAGGCGGTCCTCGCCGGAACCGACACGAAGGTCGAGACGACCGCTTACGACCTCGGCGCCCGGCGGTGGCACGCGACCGGTGAGGCCCTTCCCGACCCGGTGCTCGCCGACCTTCGCGGGCACGACGCGATCCTGCTCGGGGCGGTCGGTGATCCGGACGTGCCGAGCGGTGTGCTCGAGCGGGGACTGTTGTTGAAGCTGCGCTTCGCGCTCGACCACTACGTCAACCTTCGGCCGTCCCGGCTCTTTCCCGGCGTCCGGTCGCCGTTGCGCAATCCCGGCGACGTCGACTTCGTCGTCGTGCGGGAGGGGACCGAGGGGCCGTACGTCGGCAACGGCGGCGCCGTCCGGGTGGGCACTCCGCACGAGATCGCCAACGAGGTCAGCGTCAACACCGCGTACGGAGTGGAGCGGGTGGTGCGCGACGCGTTCGCCCGGGCCGCGGGCCGCCCGCGACGCACGCTCACCTATGTCCACAAGCACAATGTGCTGGTCCATGCCGGGCACTTGTGGCGGCGCACGGTCGAGCGGGTGGCGTCGGAGTACCCGGCCGTCTCGGTCGACTACCTGCACGTCGACGCTGCGACGATCTTCATGGTGACCGACCCGGCCCGGTTCGACGTGATCGTCACAGACAACTTGTTCGGCGACATCCTCACCGACCTGGCGGCGGCCATCACCGGTGGCATCGGGCTGGCCGCGAGCGGCAACGTCAATCCGGACCGAAACGCGCCGTCGATGTTCGAGCCCGTGCACGGCTCGGCGCCCGACATCGCCGGCCAGGGCGTGGCCGACCCCACCGCGACGGTCCTTTCCGTGGGGCTCCTGCTCGACCATCTGGGCCTCGACGACGCCTCCCGTAGGGTCACCGACGCCGTGGCCGCTGACCTTGCCGAGCGGGGCACGTCCGAGCGGCGAACGGCCGAGGTCGGCGACGCGCTGGCCGCCCGTGTAGCCGGCTAGGAGGCCGCACCCGAGGCTCCTAGTCGTCGCCACCAGGCCGGCTCGGCTTACCCGGGCCGCTTCGAGCGGGTAGCGTTCCGTTGGACGTCCTAGTAGTTGAGGAAAGGCACGAGTGATGACCGCGACAGCGCAGCGGCTGGAGTTCACGACGAGCCTGTCGGCGGACCTGGTAGCCGAGCAGCGTCGCGGCGAGATCCTGGCCAAACCCGGGTTCGGGCAGTGGTTCACCGATCACATGCTGACAGCGACCTGGACGCCCGACGCCGGCTGGCATGACGCGGGCGTCCGCGCGTACGCGCCGCTGTCCCTGGATCCGGCGACCGCGGTCCTGCACTACGCACAGGCGATCTTCGAAGGCATGAAGGCCTACCGCCACGCCGCCGGGTCGATCTGGACCTTCCGTCCAGAGGTCAACGGCGCCCGGTTCGCCCGCAGCGCACGGCGGATGGCACTGCCGGAACTGCCGGTCGAGGCCTTCGTCGAGGCGGTCGACCTGTTGGTGCGGACCGACGCCGACTGGGTGCCGTCCGCATCCGACGACGGTGAGGGGAGCCTGTACCTGCGTCCGTTCATGTTCGCCTCCGAGGTGTTCCTCGGCGTGCGCCCGGCGAAGCAGGTCACCTTCTGCGTGATCGCATCGCCCGCGGGTGCCTACTTCGCATCCGGCGTGGAGCCGGTGAGCATCTGGCTGTCGTCGGAGTACACGAGGGCCGCCCCGGGCGGAACCGGCGCGGCCAAGTGCGCCGGCAATTACGCGGCCAGCCTGATCGCCCAGCAGGAGGCGCTCGAGCACCGCTGCGACCAGGTGTGCTTCCTCGACGCGGTCGAGCGGCGTTGGGTCGAGGAGCTCGGAGGCATGAACCTCTACTTCGTCTACGCCGACGGCTCGGTCGTCACGCCGGAGCTGACCGGCACGATCCTCGAGGGCGTCACGCGGGCGTCGATCCTCGAACTGGCTTCCGACATGGGGAACAAGGTCGACGAACGCCGGGTGAGCATCGACGAATGGCGCGAGGGCGTAGCGTCCGGCGACATCACCGAGGTCTTCGCCTGCGGGACAGCGGCCGTGATCACGCCGCTGGGCCGGCTCGCGTGGGACGGCGGCGAGCTGTCCATGGGCGAAGAGCCCGGGCCGGTGACGACGAGCCTCCGGCAGGCCTTGTTGGACATCCAGTACGGACGTGCCGACGACGCCCACGGGTGGCTGCACCGGGTGGTCTGAGCGACCGGGTTCAGGGAGCTGCGTTTCGAGCGGCGAGGTTCGCCACGGCCCGGCGCACGGGCGCGATGTCCGACCACTCCCGCGACGGATGGACCCGATTGGTCAGCAGGATGACGACGGTTCCCGACGACGGGTCGACGACCAGCGACGTCCCGGTGAACCCGGTGTGCCCGTACGCGTCGCGATCGGCGAGCCGCCCCATGAAGGAGCGATCAGCGATGCGTGCGCCGACCCCGTGCCGGCATCCAGGGTCGAGGTCGGCTGGAAGCTGGTCCGACGTCATCTGGGCGGCGGCGGTCTCGGAGAGAACTCGAACCCCGTCGAGCTCACCACCGCGTCGCAGCATCTCCGCGAACCGTGACAGGTCCGCCGCCGTGCTGAACAGGCCGGCGTTCCCGGCCGTTCCACCGAGCGACCAGCTGTTCTCGTCGTGGACACTGGCGCGGACCATGTCGCGGTCCACGTAAGTCTGGTACTCCGTGGCGGCCGTCCGTGCCGCTAGGTCGGCCGTGGGAAGGAATCCGGTGTCCGACATGCCGAACGGGCCCGTCACGTACTCGCGGACGAGCTTGGGCAGCGGCGCTCCGCTGACCCGCTCGAGGAGGAGCCCGGCGACTATGTAACCCACGCAGGAGTACTCGAACCGCATGCCCGGCGTCGCGGCAGGGCGAGCGCTGAGAACGGCCTCGATCCGATCCTCGACGGAGCGCAGTTCCCACAGACGGCGCACCGCTGGCAGGCCGGACGTGTGGACCAGCAGGTGCCGGAGCGTGACCTTCCACCGTCCGTCGTCGGCATACTCGGGCAGGTGCTCGCGGACCGGCGCTTCGAGGTCGAGCGCGCCGCGGTCGACCAGCGCCATCGCGACGGCGGCCGTGAACACCTTGGTGATCGAGGCGACGTCGAAGACCGTGTCGGCCCGCATCGGCACCCGTATCGCGTGACGGCGTCGCGATGAAAGGCGACAAGATCGAACCCACGGCGCTGGTAGAACTGCAAGGCGCGGGTGTTGTCGTTGGTCGTGATCAGCCAGAGGCGCCGCGCCCCCGCCTCCAGCGCGGCCGTCTCGATCGCTCGCAGCAGCGCCGTGCCGGTACCGCGTCCGTAAGCCAGCGCGTCGATGGTGACGACCTCCCACTCGTCACCGTCGACGCGATAGGTCAGCAGTCCAGCCGGCTTGCCGTAGATCTCGGCGACCAGCCCAGGAAGGGTCGCGGCGTCGTAGCGGACGCCGTGCGCGGCCACCGTCGTCGTTCCCCACGACGTCGTAAGTGTCGCGCGGACGAAGTCATGATCGTCCGGCCCGACTGGCCGGACGCTCACCGCGGTCACCAAGAGATGGTAGAAGGCGTCCCTTGCCCGACGTCCACCATGTGGTCAACGGGGTCTCACGTGCTGCGATCGTGTGGCAGGCTCGGACCCGATGACCTCCCGCATGATCATTACGTAGGCGCGCCGGCCCGAGATCAACCGCCAGCGCGCAGACCCTTCGCATCCGCGAGGGGTCTTTCGCATTCTCAGGGGATTCGATGACGACGGACGGGTTCCACGTCTACGACACGACGCTGCGCGACGGCGCCCAGCAGGAGGGCCTTTCGCTCTCGGTGCAGGACAAGCTCGCCATCGCCCGGCACCTCGACGAGCTCGGCGTGGGCTTCATCGAGGGCGGCTGGCCAGGCTCGAATCCCAAGGACACCGAGTTCTTCCGCCGGGCGCAGACCGAGCTGGGACTGCGCCACGCGACCCTTTCCGCGTTCGGAGCGACACGGCGGCCCAACGTCCGGGTCGACGAAGACCCGCTGGTGCGCGCCCTCGTCGAGGCGGAGACGCCCCTCGTCACGCTCGTGGCCAAGAGTCACACCGGACACGTGGAACGGGCGCTGCGGACGACGCTGGACGAGAACCTCGCGATGGTGCGCGAGACCGTGGCGTTCCTGACCGCACACGGTCGCCGGGTGTTCCTCGACGCGGAGCACTTCTTCGACGGCTACCGACGCGACCCGTCGTACGCGCTGGCCGTCGTCACGACGGCGGCTGAAGCCGGCGCCGAGCTTGTAGCGCTGTGCGACACCAACGGCGGTCTGCTTCCAGACGACGTCGGCAAGGTCGTCGCAGCCGTGAGCGACGCCTCCGGCGTCCGTCTCGGCATCCACTGCCACAACGACACCGGCTGCGCGGTTGCCAATTCGCTCGCCGCGGTCGACGCCGGCGCAACGCACGTCCAAGGAACGCTCAACGGATACGGCGAGCGCACCGGCAACGCCGACCTGCTCACCGTCGTCGCCAACCTCGAGCTCAAGCGGGGCATGGCGCTGCTTCCGGACGGACGGCTACGCGAGGCGACCCGGATCGCGCACGCAGTCTCCGAGGTCACCAACGTCGTGCCGTACTCGCGCCAGCCCTACGTCGGTGCCAGCGCGTTCGCCCACAAGGCCGGCTTGCACGCCAGCGCCATCAAGGTCGACCCGGACCTCTACCAGCACGCCGACCCGGCGGACGTCGGCAACGACATGCGGATGCTCGTCTCCGACATGGCCGGCCGGGCGAGCATCGAGCTCAAGGGCCGCGAGCTGGGCTATGACCTGTCCGAGGACCGCGCGCTGGTGAGCTCGGTGACCCGGCGGGTCAAGGAGCTGGAGGCCGCCGGGTACACGTTCGAGGCGGCCGACGCCTCCTTCGAGCTGCTGTTGCGCGAGGAGGTCGAGGGCGCACGGCCCGAGTTCTTCGAGGTCGAGTCCTGGCGGGTCATCACCGAGTCGCGGCCCGACGGCGACGCGCCCAGCGAGGCGACGGTCAAGCTGCGCGCCGGGGGAGAGCGGGTCGTGGTCACCGGTGAGGGCAACGGCCCGGTCAATGCGCTGGACCACGCCCTGCGGGCGGCGATCGGCACGCTGTACCCGGAGATCGACAAGCTCGAGCTCATCGACTTCCGGGTGCGGATCCTGGACGCGGCGCACGGCAGCGATGCCGTCACGCGCGTCCTGGTGGAGATCACCGACGGCAAGAGCTCCTGGGAGACGGTCGGGATCGGGGCCAACATCATCGAGGCGTCGTGGGAGGCGCTGGTCGACGGCGTCACGTACGGGTTGCTGCGTCAAGGTGCGGAGCCGCCGGGTTGACGGTGCGGCACCCGACTGGCGGCGTCCTCGCCAATGCCTTCTGGCGGTCGACTTCTCGCTGACGTGCGACGCTGGCCCATGCCGTCACGGTGATATGCCCGACCATGCCATGACATCGACCGGAGCACCGATGAAGCGCACAGCTGCCGCACGGATGGATGTCGAAGACCCGCTTGCCGGACTCCGCGACCGGTTCCACGTACCCGCCGACGACGACCTCATCTATCTCGACGGCAACTCGCTGGGACGGCTGCCCCTTGCCACGGCCGATCGGCTGCAGGAGGTCGTGAGCCGAGAATGGGGTGAGCGCCTGATCCGGTCGTGGAACGAGCACTGGTTCGACCTTCCGGGTCGAGTTGGCGATCTGATCGGTTCGCACCTCCTTGGCGCAGCGCCTGGTCAGGTGGTGGTCGCCGACTCGACGACGGTGAACTTCTACAAGTTGGCCGTCGCAGCGCTGGGCGCAGCCACGCCACGCCGCACCATGGTCACCGACGTCGGCAACTTCCCGACCGACCGTTACGTCCTGGAGGGAATCGCGGCCGCGCACGGAGCCGGCGTCCGCTTCGCCGAGTTCGACGAAGTCGAGGGCGCGACGCCGGACGCAGTAGCGGCCGTGATCGATGACGACACGGCGTTCGTCGCGCTGTCACACGTCGACTACGGCTCCGGTGCCCTGGCCGACATGGCCGCGATCAACGCCGTTGCCGCCGGTGCGGGCACGCGGGTCGTTTGGGACCTCTCTCATTCCGCCGGCGCGGTACCGGTCGATCTCGACGCGGCCGGGACGGATCTGGCCGTCGGGTGTACCTACAAGTACCTGAACGGCGGGCCTGGCGCGCCGGCGTACCTCTATGTACGCCGCGGGCTGCAGGAGCGCATCAACTGCCCGATCTGGGGCTGGTTCGGCCAGCGCGACCAGTTCGCCATGGGACAGGCGTACGACCCGGTGCCAGGGATCGGGCACTTCCTGTCGGGCACGCCGAACGTGCTCGGTGCAGTGGCAGTCGAGGAAGGTGTCCGATTGCTGGCGGAGGCCGGCGTCGAGCGGCTGCGGGCCAAGAGCATCGGGCTCACCGAGCTGGCTCTGGAGCTGAGCGACGCGCGCCTGGCGGACCTCGGCTTCCGGGTCGTGTCACCACGCGACCCGTCGCGTCGCGGATCGCACGTCTCGTTGGCGCACCCGGATGCCTACCGGATCTGCCGCGCTCTGATCCAGACCCAGAACGTCATACCGGACTTCCGGGCGCCGGACCGGCTGCGCCTGGGCTTCGCCCCGATCACGACGCGGTTCGTGGACGTGTGGGAGGCATTCGACCGGTTGCGGCGTCTGGTCGAGGAAGGCGCCTATCGCGACGTCGTGCTGCCGACGCTGCCGGTGACCTGATCCATGTCCTGGAGACGGCGCAGGTCGCAAACGTGTCGTGAAGGTGGCGGGTTCCCAAATTGCGCAAACTTGATGCTCTTGTTCTTCGGACCGAATGCCCGAGCCAAAATCCGCGTGCTTGGCGATTGCCGTACCCGATCCGCTACGCGGCCCGCACACGAAGTGAGCCCAACGTTCATTTATGGTTCGGGAGGGTTTTGGTCGTATTTCGGTCTG
>DAIUDS010000055.1:0-12826 GCA_036845485.1 Jiangellaceae bacterium | reverse complement strand
CAACACCCAGTCCGCCGGCGCCAGCTCGTCGATGCTGTTCGGCGACCTGCACGCTCGAGCCGGGCTGGGCCCCGATGACCGCCTCCGGCCTCGCCCAGTGGGGGCCCGGACACCGCCGCCCTCTCAGGTCGGGCGGACGGCGTGGTGCAGGGCGACGACTCCGCCCGTCAGATTCCGCCAGCGGACATCGAGCCAGCCCGCGGCGCCGATCCGGCCGGCGAGCGCCGACTGGTCGGGCCAGGCACGGATCGACTCTGCGAGGTACACGTACGCGTCCGGACTGCTCGACACCCGCCGGGCGACCGAGGGAAGGGCCCGCATCAGGTACTCGACGTACGCCGTCCGGAAGGGCCGCCACGTCGGGTGGCTGAACTCGCAGATCAGCAGGCGGCCGCCCGGACGGGTCACTCGCAGCATCTCGCGCAACGCGCCATCGGGCTCGTGTACGTTTCGCAGCCCGAACGAGATCGTCACGGCGTCGAACGACACGTCCGCGAAGGGCAGCCGCGCGGCGTCACCGGCGACGAACGGCAGGTGGGTCCGGCGCCGCTTGCCCTCACGCAGCATGCCGAGGGAGAAGTCGCACGGGACGACCTCGGCACCGTCCGCGCGGAACGGCTCGGTGGAGGTACCGGTGCCAGCCGCGAGGTCGAGAACACGTTCGCCAGGACGCGCGGCAACCGCCTTCACGACGGCACGCCGCCAACGCCGGTCCAGGCCCAGCGAGAGCACATCGTTGGTCAGGTCGTACCGCGCCGCAACGTTGTCGAACATCGCCGCCACCTCTTGTGGCTTTCTGTCCAGCGAGGCACGGGTCATGGTGGTCGCCCACTCTAAGGTCCGGGCGACGGCCGGCGCGGCTGCTCAGAGCCGTGGCGGAGCGGACGAGCGCCGGACAGCGGAGTGTTCTGCTGCCCGGCGCTCTCGACTGTGGGTGGAGCGGCATGCCGCTCCACCCACAGTTCTGTCATCCGCCCAGTAGGTACGACATGGTTCGGGCCACGAGGTCGTCGCGCTCGCCTGGTGCGAGTCCCTCCAGGCCGAATCCGAAGTACACCGCATCCTCGGTCGTGACGGCCGCACCCTCCTCGAACCCGAGTTGGGTACGGATCCAGTCGTTGGAGTTGGTGGCGGAGCCCTCCGGCGAGCCGGAGGCCGTCCACACGCCGAGATCGGTCTCGAACGACGTCTCCGACACGGCCGTGCCGTCGGCCAGCACCGACACGTCGTCGAGGAAGACACCGATGCCCTGCGTGGCCCAGTCGGTCACGTACGAGATGGACACCTCGACCTGCTGGCCCGCGTAGTCGGACAGGTCGACCGACCACTCGGACCACCCGTTCGACGTCCCGGTGGCCGCGTGCCAGTCTCCGGTCGAGCCGGTCGGCTCGCAGTTCGGCCCCTGGTAGTGGTTGATGAACGGGTGTAGCTCGTCCCAGCCCTCGGGGCAGCTCTCGCCGGTCCCCTCCTGGGTGTGACCGTTTGCGTCCGGCAGGGTGGTCCAGTCGTCGGACCCGACCGGATGCGCCTCGACGAACAGGTAGTCCCAGTCCACCTCGGTGTCGTACGAGCTCCAGAACCGCAGCTCACCCGTGGTCGCGCCGGTCAGGTCGACGATCGTAGAGAACCGCTTGTATGCGGCGTCGGCCTGCTGGCTGTAGACGTACCACCCGCCGGTGCGCGGGTCGAACGGCCCACCGGGGATGTCCCAGTCCAGCGGAGCTTCGCTGGCGAACAGCGGGAACTCGTCCACCGGCAGGAAGCTCGACGTCGTCAGCAACAGGTCGGGCCCGAGCCCGTTCGGCGGCGGCGCACTCTGGTTCTGAGCCGAGCCGGCCGCGTTGAGGTCGCCGGTGAACCCGGTGAACGGGTCTTCGGCACCCGTCAGCATGAACGGCTCGCCCTCTGAATCGACGCCTCCGTTGTCCACGTTGACGTAGGTCCCCAACCAGTACTGCATGAAATCGTTGGAGAGAGGGAAGCACGCGAGGTCGTCGGGATTCGTGCACTCCGGTGGAGCGGTCGGGTTGTAGACGTAGCCGTCACGCTGTCCCATCAGGGCGTTCTTCCCGGCGAGCGCGAGCTTGCCGCCCTCGTTGAGGTAGTCGCGGACCGAGACCTCGATGTCGAACGCGGCCTTGGCCGTCGTGCCCGGTACCTGACCGCGCGATCTCAGCAGGCTGTCATCGCCGGTCTCCCAGACCACGGCGTCATAGTGAGAGAGGACGCCGAGGTGGTGCGGCGCCTGGCGACCCATCGTGTCGAAGTCATAGACGTCGGTCGAGTAGCCGGCCGCCGCGAGCGCGCTCGCATACTCATCCGCGTACTTAGCACTCCTCACGCCTTGCACCGGACTGATTCCCGTGGTGTCCTCCACCGCGAGGATGAGCACGTCACCGCCGATGTCGTCGTGCACCGTGTACGTGAACGGAGACGTTCTCACGGCCGCGTCCTGTCCACCGTCGGTGTTGGCACCGGTGAACCACACTTCGACCTGGTCACCCGGCTGTGCCTCGATGGTGCCGCGGAACTCGCCGTAGTAGACGTCGTGGGTCTCGCCGTAGCGTTCTCCGCCCTGCCATTCCTCGACCCCGGTCGCGATCTCTGCGCCGCCGCTGATCGAGTAGTGGAGCTGGACGTTCTGCAGCGAGCGCTTGGCCGTCACGGCGACCTGCTGGCTGGTGCCGTACGAGACCGTGAACGGGTCGGAAACGAGGTCGGGCGCGTCTGATCCCGGGATAGTCGTCGGCACGACGGGATCGTCGGGGTCGAGGGTCGACTGTGCGACCGCCAACGCGAACGGGATGTTCTTCTCGAACTCCGCCTGGATGAGCTCCTCGTCGTCGGGGAAGATGAAGTCGCTCACGCAGTCCTCGGCGAGCCACTCGTCGTTGCGCACCGAATCGGACGCGACCTCGCAGGTCGTCATCTCGGGTGTGAAGCCCAAGGTGCCGTACTGCACCTGCGCATGCGTGTCCGTGTCGCCGTTGGTCGTGTAGAGCTCGGCCGAGAGGTCGGGGTCGTATCCAGGCACCGCGGGGTTTTTGTCGGTGCCGACCATGGCCTGGTAGATCACGTCGTCGGGCGACGGAGTTGCGACCTGCCAGCCGATCCCGTAGAGCAGGAGCTGGGCCGCGGAGTGGTAGTTGATGAAGAACTCGAATCCCACGTCGGCGAACAGGTTGTCGAGAGCCTGGGTCTCCGGCTCCGAGTTGGGTCCGCTGCCCCTGTAGGTGTCGCTTGCGGGGTCCGGCGAGGAGCCCTCGTTGTCGTAGCCCCACTTCGTCGCGAAGTTGCGGTTGGGGTCGACACCGTCGCCAATGGTGATCTCACCGTCACCGTTGTTGTCCCGCAGGTTCTTGCGCCACAACCGATGGTCCTCGGTGAACGTGAAGTCATAACCGTCCGGGTTGGCGACCGGGAGGAACCACAGCTCCGTGGTGTCCACCAGTTCGGTGATCTCGGCATCGGTGCCGTAGTTGTCCAGGACGTAGTGCATGAGCCGGCGCACCATCTCGGGGGTGATCCACTCACGCGCGTGCTGAGCGCCCGCGTAGAGGACCGCCGGGCGGTCGCCGTCCGGCACCGAGTCGGCGTTCGCCGTCACCCTGACCGCGAGGATGTCCTGCCCCTCCACCGTGCTGCCGATGTTCACGACCTCGGTGAGGGCGTCATTCTCTGCGGCGGTCGCCTCGAGCTCGTCCCTGATCCCACCGTTTTCGCTGTAGGAGCGGAACGCGTCCCACCCCTGCTCGGCCTGGGCGAGCAGGATCTCGGAGGCCTTCTTGCCGTCCACCCTCTTGACCTCGAGCTCGACGCCCTGTGTCTGGAGCTTGGCCGCCTGGGTTTCGGTCAAGACGGCCTCGACCTCCGTGGTGCCGCCCTTGCCCGCGTCGACGATGAAGTCGTCGGCGTCCAGGCCGAGCGCACGCATCTTCTCGACACCGGCTGCATCGACCTCGCCGACATAGACCTCGAGGCTGGACTGCCCTGGCGGACCGTCGGTTTGGGCTCCGGCCGGCAACACGGCAACCGCCGCCGTTCCGACCAGGGCCATGGCGGACAGGACGGCGACGGATCTGCGTCGGAGTGTCCTCATTGACTCTCCCTCGTTTTGCGCGGGGCCGGGTCTCCCGTATTGGGCCAGCTTTACCGGAGCCTCGTGGGAATGTGTCTGAGCTGTCAAGAATCCGGATGTACCTGGTCTCCAGCAGGCGGGGCCGGCCCCGGTGCAGGAGGCACGTACGCTCGGGCGGTGTGACGACCGTTTCCGCGCCGTCCCGGCATCGGGCGCCGCTGGTCGTACGGACCGTCGAGATCCCGGACCCGGGGCCGTTGATGCGGCTCCTTCCAGCCACCTCCCCGCTGGCGTGGGTCGGGAGAGGTGAAGGCCTGGTCGGCTGGGGCCGCGCCGCGACGTTCGAGCCCCGCGGCCCGGAGCGCTTCGCCGACTCGGACCGGTGGTGGCGCGACCTCGTGGGCGACGCGGTCGTCCGCGACGAGGTCGGATTGCCGGGTTCCGGGCCTGTGGCCTTCGGTTCCTTCGCGTTCGCCGACGAGCCTGGGTCGTCGATCCTGGTGCTGCCGGAGGTCGTGGTCGGCCACCGGTCGGGGCGGTGGTGGGTCACGACGGTGGGCGTGCAGGCGCTCCCGCCCAGCGCTGCCCTGAACGGTGGTGCGGCGGTCCGCCGGCCCGACACCGTCGCTTTCGCCGACGGCGCCCGCAGTGGCGCGGAATGGGAGCTCGTCGTCACCCAGGCGGTACGCCGGATCGCCGCAGGGGACCTGGAGAAGGTGGTGCTCGCCCGCGATCTGCTGGCCGAGTCGCGGACGCCGGTCGACCCTCGCTGGCCGCTGTCACGGCTTGCCGAACGGTATCCACGGTGCTGGACATTCAGCGTCGACGGCCTGATCGGGGCCACGCCCGAGATGCTGGTCCGCCTGGAACGGGGGCTGGTGACGTCGCGGGTTCTCGCTGGGACCATCCGACGCACCGGTGACGACGCCCACGACCTGGCGCTCGCCGCTTCCCTGGCCAGGTCCAGCAAGGACCTGGAGGAGCACGAGTACGCGGTCCGGTCTGTCGCACGCGCGCTCGCACCGCATTGTTCGAGCATGAACGTCCCGGAGACGCCGTTCGTCCTCCACCTGGCCAACGTCATGCATTTGGCCACGGACGTGACCGGTGTGGCGGCGGACCCGTCGAGTTCGCTCGTGCTGGCGGCCGCCCTGCACCCGACGGCCGCCGTGTGCGGGACTCCGACGGCGGAGGCCTCCCGGCTGATCGCGGAGATCGAGGGCCTCGACCGCGGCCGCTATGCCGGGCCGGTCGGCTGGATCGACGCCAGCGGTGACGGCGAGTGGGGCATCGCACTGCGCTGCGCCGAGATCGACCCGCGTGATCCGGCGCGACTGCGCCTGTTCGCCGGCTGCGGGATCGTCGCCGGCTCCGACCCGGAGGCCGAGCTGGCGGAGAGCGCCGCCAAGCTCGTCGCGATGCGCGACGCCCTCTCCGACTGACGTCGCCCCGCGGCGCGTGCGGGCCGGCGGCGCGGCGGCGAGGCCAAGCGGGTCTTGATCACGCCAGGGCTTCGGCGACCGCCCGACGAAGACGCGCGTGCAGCTCACGGTGGCTGCTGCGGTCGACCGCCACCTCGACCACGCGCAGCCCCCGCTGTGGTGCCATGGCGGCGTCGAGCTTGTCGAGTTCCACGCGCTCGAACGGAGTATGCGTTGCCGCGCACAGCGCATCGAGGTCCACGCCGTGGGGCGTGCCGAACACCCGCTCGAATGTCCCCGCGTACGCGGGCGCGCCCTGTTCGAGCAGAGCGAAGACGCCGCCTCCGCCGTCGTTGACCACGACGATGCAAAGGTCCGGCCGCGGCTCGTCCGGGCCAATCACGAGTCCGTTCGCATCGTGCAGGAAGGTGAGGTCCCCCATGATCGCGTAGCCTGGTCTGTCACCGGCTCGCGTGTACGAGAGCGCCGAACCGACGGCCGTCGACACCGTGCCGTCGATCCCCGAGACGCCGCGGTTCGCCAGCACCACGGACGGTAGGCTCTCGCCCACCAGATCGACGTCGCGGACGACGGACGACGATCCCAGGAACAGCATGGCGTTCTCCGGCATCGCACGCAGCATGCCCCGCACGGCAGCGACCCCGCTCGGCTGTGCGGCCGCGGCGACCGACTCGTCCAGCACCCGGTCGACCATGCGATGAGCTCGCTCGCCCGCGGAGGTCCACGCCGCCAACCAGCCGGGCGCCACGACCCCGCGGGCGGCGGCGTCCGCAGCGGCCCGGAGGTCCTCCTCGGTATGGACCCGCCGCGCGGCGTGCCCGGGGTCGGTCCAGGAGGTGCCCGATGCCACCACCTCCACCGACGCCGGCGAGCCACCCACGAGCCGCGCGACGGAACGGGAGAGCGTAGGCCGGCCGATCACCAGAACCCGGTCGGGCATGTTCTCCTCGAGCCACCCTTCGGCGGCGACGACGAGCGGCGCACACGCCACCGCAGGTCCGCCACGTCGCCACCACGGCTCCGCCAGTACCGGCCATCCGCGCGCCTCTGCGAGCCGCCAGGCGGCCGCCGCGGCCAGTGGTCGAGCAGCTCCGACGACGACGACCGTCCTGGGCTCGGCAGCAAGATCGTGTGGCGCACCGGGGACGGAGCCCGCGACCACATGGTCGTTCACCTCTGCCCACGGCCCGCCGCCGGCGCGCCCGTCCAGCGGCTCGACCCAGGCCTCCTCGTCCTCGGGAACCAGCGGATCCCTGAAGGCGACGTCGAGATGAACGGGGCCCGGCGCCCCGCTCAGTGCTCCGGCCGCAACGATGCAGGCTCGGGCCGCAGTGAAGCGCCAATACGCCACCTGTCCTGGCCGGCTGACCGGAGCCGCGAACGCGTGGAAAAGGCGGACGGCACCACTGAAGACGCCGACCTGGTCGATGGTCTGGTTCGCGCCCACGCCGCGCAGCTCGTCGGGCCGGTCGGCGGTGACAACGAGCAGCGGCACGCCGGCGTGATGTGCCTCGAGGACGGCTGGGTGCAGGTTGGCCACCGCTGTCCCGGAGGTGGTGACGACGGCGGCGGGACCACCCGTTGCCTTCGCCATTCCGAGTGCGGTGAACGCCGCCGACCGTTCGTCGATGCGCACGTGCAACCTCAGACGCCCAGCGGCATCGGCGGCGTGCACCGCGAACGCGAGCGGGGCGCTGCGCGATCCGGGCGCCAGCACCACGTCGGTCACGCCGTTGCGGACGAACTCGTCGATCAGCACGCGAGCCAGCGCCGTCGACGGGTTCACCATGCCGATTGTCCCTGGTCGGCGACGTTGCGGGAACTCCGGTCGCCCTGGTCGGTGCCTCGCTCCGCGATCACGGCCAATCCGCCACGCGGCGCACCCGGTCGTGCCACCACGCGTCGGTCGCCTCGTCGGCACCCGCGTCCGCCAGCAACGCCGGGTCCGGCGCCACTCGCCGGACCGTTAGCACACCGCCCTTGGCGACGAACGGATCGGCTACGACGTCGCGGGCTAGCAGACCCGCGGTGGCGAGCCCACAGGCGTAGGGAAGCTCCGGCAACGCTGCCGCCAGCGCCACGCCCGCCGCGATGCCCACCGACGTCTCCAGTGCGCTCGACACCACGACGGGCAGGCCGATCTCCTCGGCGATCCGCAGGCAGGCTCGCACCCCGCCGAGTGGCTGTACCTTGAGGACCGCGACGTCGGCCGCCTTCAGCCTGGCCACCCGCAGGGGATCGTCGGCTCGGCGGATCGACTCGTCGGCCGCAATTGGAACGTGCACCTTGCGGCGAAGCGCAGCGAGTTCGTCGACGGTCGCGCACGGCTGCTCCGCGTACTCGAGTCCGCTGGCGGCCCGGTCGTAGGCCGGCAGCAGGCGGGCGGCCCGGTCCACGCCCCAGGCGCCGTTGGCGTCGACGCGGATCCGGCCGACCTCCCCCATGAACGAGCGGACCGCCTCGAGGCGAGCCTCGTCGTCACGGGGCGACTGACCGGGCTCCGCCACCTTCACCTTGGCCGTGAGGCAACCTGGAAACCGGTCGAGCACGCCGGCCACGGCTTCAGGCGCCACGGCCGGCACTGTCGCGTTGACCGGGACGCGGTAACGGACCGGCGGAGGCCAGCCGACGTCGGCCGCCTCGATGGCCGCTCGCCACCAGGCCGTCGCCTCGCCATCGTCGTACTCGCGGAAAGGCGAGAACTCGCCCCAGCCGGCAACGCCTCGAACCAACACCCCTTCGCGCACCTCGATGCCGCGAACCCGGGTGCGAAGTGGGAGGGCGTAGACGTGGAGGCCGGCGGCCCGGCGCGGGTCGGTCATGCTCCGGCGACGTCCAGTGATCCGGTGAGCTGCTCGAACGTCTCCTCGACGAGTTCCCGGCGTTCGGCCGGCCCTGCGACGAGTGGCTGGAGAACATGATCGTCTGCGTCGACGAGCTGGAACAGCACGACGTTGCCCCGCCCGTACGACACCTCGGCGTCGACGGCATCATGACCTTCGACATTGGTCTCCCTCGTCGACACGACGGTGCCGTCGAGGCTCGAGGCGACCTGCTGGACGCCCTCGTCGAAGTCGTAGTGCCCGCCGTGGGTGTCGAGGACGTTGAAGCCGACCTCAACCGCGCCGCCGGCAGCCGTCGTCGTGTAGTTGCGCAGCGTGACCGTCGAACCCTGCGCGTCGGATGCCGTGTCGGACTGCGGCCGGGCCTCCTCGGGCAGGTCGATACTGGCTCCGCTCGGCTCGTCGATGACCGTCGTCCAAACCGGATGCCCGGCCTGCTCGGGCTCCGTCGTACCGCACGCGCCCGACGCACCGGCCAGCGCCGCACAGAGCACGAGCCGCGAGAGGAAACGGCTTGTCATAGGAGGGCTCTCCCGAGCACCTGGATCTTGCCTCATACGGCCAGCGGCGAGCGTAGTCCAGATCGGTCGGCGGGTGGACGAACTGGCGCGCCCTGCTGTGGACGAAATAGGTGCAGCCGCGACATCTATCCTCTCGAGGTGACACATAGCAATGAGGGGCGCGAGACGCCCGGCCCCTTCGACCCGTCGCGGTGGCGCCCCGTCGCGGGGTTCGACCTCACCGACGTCACCTACCACCGGCACGTCGCCGACGACCGGGATCAGGGAACGGTCCGGATCGCCTTCGACCGGCCCGAGGTGCGCAACGCCTTCCGGCCACACACCGTCGACGAGCTGTACCGGGTCATCGACCACGCCCGGATGTCGCCCGACGTCGGATGCGTCCTGCTCACAGGCAACGGGCCGTCACCCAAGGACGGCGGATGGGCGTTCTGTGCGGGCGGTGACCAGCGGGTCCGTGGCCGGGAGGGATACCGGTACACCGTGCCGTCGACGGGCGGCGACGGCGAGACGGTCGACCCGGCCCGCGCGGGTCGACTGCACATCCTCGAGGTGCAGCGACTGATCCGGTTCATGCCCAAGGTGGTGATCTGCGTCGTACCCGGCTGGGCCGCGGGCGGCGGGCACAGCTTACACGTCGTGTGCGACCTGACGATCGCTAGCGCGGAGCACGCCAGGTTCAAACAGACCGACGCGGATGTCGGCTCCTTCGACGGCGGCTACGGCTCGGCCTACCTGGCCCGACAGGTGGGGCAGAAGTTCGCTCGCGAGATCTTCTTCCTGGGCGAGGAGCACTCGGCTGCAGACGCGTACCGGATGGGCATGGTCAACGCGGTGGTGCCTCATGGGCAACTCGAGGTGGTGGCGCTGGAGTGGGCCGCAAAGATCAACGGAAAGAGTCCGACCGCGCAGCGGATGCTGAAGTTTGCCTTCAACGCCGTCGACGACGGGATGGTCGGCCAACAGGTCTTCGCCGGCGAGGCGACCCGTCTGGCCTACATGACCGACGAAGCGGCCGAAGGCCGCGATGCCTTCCTCGAGAAGCGTGCACCCGACTGGTCCCGGTACCCCTGGTACTTCTAGCCGGGGCTTTTTGACCTGTCGCGATACCCCCCAGGGGTATCGCGACCTGCGGCTCTGTCGTCACCACTCGGCAACGTTCGTCACCCGTAATCAGCCTCTTGCGCCCCGAGCGCGCCCCCTCAAAGATCAATAAGCGGCCCCGACAGGTGCGCCAACACCTGCCGAGGCCTCGACCGTCCACCTGCCAAGACAGGAGAACGATCGTGTCCTACACCTTGCCACCACCCGAGCCGCGCCACAGCATCGCCGAACTGCTCACGCTGGTCGGCGCCATCCGGCGCATCGCCTACGACGTCACGTTCAAACCGGGCGACGCGCTGCGCCGCATCCGCGACCTGTACGCCGACTACGACAACCCGGAGGTCGACGCCGACTGACCGCACGACAACGGCCCGTCTTCCATGTCGGGGGCGGGCCGTTCGTCGTTGCGTCATGCTGTGAGGTCATGGATGAAGCACAGCGGACCGAGGTCGTGGACGCATGGTGGCGCGAGGACCTGTCGGCCGAGGACCGGGCCGAGCTACTCGCGCTGCAACGCGGCGACCCTGTACCGGACCGCTTCGTGGACCAGTTGGAAGTGCTACATGTCGGTGGCTTCTCGGATTGGGCGTTCGAGGGGCAGCCGCACATGGGCTACCAGAATCCCGCCTGGTTCAGTGGGTTCCTCGACCTCAAGCGCCGAGCCCGCGGCTAGTAAGAGTGCAGCGGCCCGCTCTACGAGGTCTGGCGTTCATGGAACACCTGTTCGAAAATGGGGGATGGGGCGACGGACGACCGGGTACGCGAACGAGGAGATCCCGGACAGCATGCCGCCGGCCAACCAGGGCGCCATCCCGGTCCTCGTCCGCCTGGTCGACGGCAAAGCTCGGCGAGCATTTCCGGCCCGCCGAGGCCCGCCGCTGGACCGAGACGCACGTCATGGTCGGCCTCTACCGCACCGATCCGGACACCGGCCGGCGTAAGGACCAGCTGGCGTGGCTGCGGGCCGAGGATGTGTACCGGGTGCTGCGACCCGAGGACGTCAAGCGTCGCTGACCGGCGGGGCGCCGCAGCCCGCACTTCTGCGCTCGGGGTGCGGGCCGTCTCACGTCCGAGGACGACACCGGGTGACGTGAGTAACGAGGTCCTCTGGTCGAACGGTTGGGCGCCGGGGCGTCCTGTGCGGACGACCCTCCCGCTGCAGGGAGTCTGCCCACACCTGCAGTCTCTCCCGCAGTTCCTTTTCCCGCTGCTCGTAGTCGCCCGACGGGATCTCCCCCATCTTGAAATGGGACACTTCGCGGAAGTACAGCATCGAGTAGAGCCAGGCGCTCTCCTCGTACGTTGTCGTCGCGTCAGGTCGATGGAAGCGGGCTACCCGGCGGCTCAGCACGGCTACCGCTTGTGCTACTTCCTCCCATGCCTCGTATGCCCGCTGGGCGCTCTCTCGATCCTGCTCGGCAAAGCGTTCGAGGGCATCGAGCTCTTGCGGGTTCAGGTCCTCGGCTTCCTTGATGTCAGCGTGATGCTTCGCCATCCGGAGGAGGTGATTCAGCTCCTGGGTGAGCCTCGGCAAGCGAATCTCGAGCAACTCGAGCAGCTGTTGCAGCTCGTTCTCCCACCGCTCTTGTGCGCGCCGTTCCCGCTCGAACCGCGGCCGGAATCTCCACTCGATCAGGAGTGTGCCCGCGATGCCGAGAACGAACGACATGAACGCCAGGCCGATTGCGATTGCGGCTTCCACCAGCAGAACCGTAGGGCATCCTGCCGCCGTCCGACGGCGGGCGGCCCCCCGGTGGACGACCAGTCACCCGGGGGCCGCTCTCGTCGGGCGCTGGCCGGGTCACCGCGGGGAAGGAATGTCCCCGCTCGCCGACCATCCATCCCGGTACCGTGACGGCGACAGTCCACTTTCCACGGCCGGGTGAGGTTGACGCCGAACATCACGGTCAGGTGTGTCGGATCGCGGCCAGGCCGGCCGGCTTGATGAGGCGAGTAGCGAAGTACCCGAACAGTGCCAGGTCGACCAGCGCCGGGCCCTGCCGCTCGTAGTAGGAGAACTCCAGCAGCGGCGACTGCCACGCCCACAGGTCGTTTCGGCCCGTGATGAACACGTCGCCGTCGGTGGCGCCGGTGCCGGTGATCCACGGGGACAACTCCACCGACAGGTCCCGCAGCGCCCATGCCTGCATGTCGAGGGTTTCCAACGCCTCGGCCACGGCCTTGCGGCTGGAGGCGACCACGTAGCGGGGTTTCTGCTTGCGGTGGTCGACGAACAGCGCCAGCGCCTTCCGCAGATCGGCCGGTAGCGCGGCGCCGGCCGAGTTGCGGACCGCCGCGCCGCTCGGGACGAAGTCGCCGGTGATCGTGCCGCCCTGCCCGCCGCTGCCGTTGAGCTCGGTGAAGATCAGCGCCTCGGCCTGGCGGTCCCAGTCCTCCCGCATCACCGCGAACGCGACCGCGTCGACCGCCGGGTTGGAGGAGTCGACCAGCTCGCGGGTCGCCCGGAACACGCCGGAGATTCCGGCCGGGGTGATTGTCTTCGGCGTCAACGCCAGGGTGCCTTCGGTGGGGTTGGTGCCCTCGACGTGCGCGGCGGCGCCGGTGTCGATCGCCGTCTCGTCGACGGCCGCCGGGATCGAAAAACGGGGTCGGCGTTGGTCAGGTCGCCGTGGCTCGCGGCGTCGTGCAACGGCCGATCGGATTCGAAGTCGGCCAGCAGCGGCCGGTACCCCGGCGGGATCAGCTCCGGGTCAGTAGCCCCGGTCGCGGTGGCGAACGTCGCCTGCATCTGCCGCATGAACCGCTTGTGAGACTCCAGCCGCTGCCCCGCCTCGAACGATTCGCCCTCGGCCGGGTGAGACGACACCCACCAATCAC
>DAIUDS010000054.1:0-13233 GCA_036845485.1 Jiangellaceae bacterium | reverse complement strand
CCTCGGCGTTGGCCTCGACGGCCGCCGAGACGCCCTTCGGGTCGCCGACGTTCGCAAGCAGAAGCACGCGCCGACCGTCCGCTGTCCGGCCCTCTCCGTCGAAGCTACGGTCGCGGGCGGCCACCTTGCGGACCTGGTCGATCTCGTCCTGCGTCGGATCGGTCCGGACGACGCCCGCGGCGCCGTCGACCAGCACCACCGTTCCGGCGACGATCTCGAGAACCCCCCTTGCCGCCACGACGGCCGGCAACCCAAGCGCCCGGGCCAGGATCGCCGTGTGCGAGGTCGGCCCTCCCTCGGTTGTGACGAGCGCCACGCACGTGGCCGGATCGAGGGTCGCAGTGTCGGCCGGCGCGAGGTCGTGAGCCGCGAGGACGTACGGCTCCGCGCGGTCGGGTACGCCCGGCGCAGGTAATCCGGACAGCTCCGCGATGATCCGGTCCCGAACGTCGGCGACGTCGCGAGCTCGCTCCGCCATGTAGCCACCGAGAGCGGTCAGTGTCGTGATGACCTCGTCGGCGGCCTCCCAGACGGCTCGGGCTGCGCCCTGACCTGCCGCGACCTTCTGCTGGGCGGCCCCGACCAGGGTAGGGTCGGCGGCCATCAGTGCGGTTGCCTCGAGCACCGACTTGCCTTCGCCCTGTGCACGCAGCGCGCGAGCGTCGAGGTCGTCTCGCACCCGGGAAGCTGCCGTGGCGATCCGCTCGACCTCGGCCGCCGGATCGGCGTCCGCGGCGAGGCGTGAGTCCGGCGAAGGCTCCGCCACCGGATCGGGCATGCGGACGAGCGGGGCGACGGCGCGGCCGGGACTGACGCCGACTCCGGTGATCTCGGGCACGGATCCTCCTGCAGGGTCGCCCGGCGAGCGAGTGGTCTGCCTACAGATGCTGCCGCATCACCGTCCCTTGTGGAGCCGCCTAGCAGGTCGTCCGTCGTCCGTCGCACGCTGGACCGTTGCTTCTGCGAGTGTTATGCGCCTTTTGTGGAGCAGCCCAACGTGCTACGCGAACCGGATCGATCACCGCGGCGGCGGCACCGGTGACTGGCACGGCGAATCCTCGTGAATGGCACGCCGAACTGCGGATCGCCCGAGCGATACGCCGGATATGTGGAACGATCGAGCGTGCCAATCCGGTCTTCAACGCCCGGCGAACGACCTCCGCCCTCGGCGCCACGCCGCCCGGCGAGCGGCGTCCCTGCGACTGGAGGGTTCCTACCTCATGACGCGTCAGGTGAGGTGGGAAACCCTCCAGTCGTCATGAGCTAGACGGCGCTTCCCGGCGGCCGGTCGTCCCGGTCCGGACGGTCGGTCACGTCGCGTCTCTCTTCCGGCGCGGTCGTGTCCGGTGGCGGAACGTCGGCGAACCCGGTGTCCCTGGTGGAGGCTCCGGGCGTCGTGAGATCCGGTGCAGCCGGTGCCGCGGCAGCCGGAGCGCCGACCCGGGCCTCTTCCAGTTCGACGGCCTCTTCGCCCAGCGATGCCTGGGTATCCTCGGTCGTCTCCTCCCGACCCGGTGTCCGCATGTTCCACCTGGTGATCACCCACCGGAACAGGAAGTAGTAGATCACCGCATAGCCGAGTCCGATCAGTATCAAGAACAGCGGCTTTTCGGCGATCCTGAAGTTCAGCAGGTAGTCGATGGCGCCGGCCGAGAAGCCGAAGCCGTCCCTGATATCCAACGCGTTGGTGAGCGCCAGCGACGTTCCCGTCAGCAATGCGTGGATGAAGTACAGCGGGTACGCCACGAACAGGAACGAGAACTCGATCGGCTCGGTCACACCGGTGACGAACGACGTCAGAGCGGCCGCGAGCATGATGCCGCCGACTACCTTCTTCTGCGCCGGCCTGGCCGTGTGCCAGATCGCGAGGGCGGCCGCCGGGAGGGCGAACATCATGATCGGGAAGAAGCCGGTCAGGAACGTTCCGGCCGTCGGGTCGCCGTGCAGGAAGCGGTTGATGTCGCCCATGTAGACGGTTCCGTCAGCCGCCTCGAACTCGCCGACCTGGAACCATGGGAACGAGTTGAGGATGTGGTGCAGGCCGAGCGGGATCAGCAACCGGTTGGCGAAGCCGTACAGGCCGCCGCCGACCACGTCATTCTCCGTCACCCACTCGCCGAAGTTCGTCAGCGCGGTGTCGAACGGCTTGTAGAGGAAGCTCATCAGGACGCCGATGATGATCGCCACGAACGCCGTGATGATCGGCACGAACCGGCGCCCGCCGAAGAACGCCAGGTACGGCGGAAGCTTGATCCGGTAGAACCGCTGCCAGAGCAGGGCTGCCGTGATGCCCATGACGATGCCGCCGAGCACGCCGAAGTTGATCAGTGACTGCTCCATGGCCGCGACAATGTCGGCCGGCTCCGCGCCTTCCTCCACCAGGCCGCGCGCGGTAGCCAGGTCCGGCCGGCCGATGACGTGCGGGGACATGGCGTCGGTGACGCCCTTGAACACCAGGTAACCGATCAGCCCGGCCAGTGCGGTCGAGCCGTCCGCCCGCCGGGCCATGCCGATCGCGATGCCCACTGCGAAGATGACCGGCAGGTTGGCGAAGATGGCGTTGCCGGCCGCACCTATGACCTCGGCTACCGGCTGGAGCCAATGCAGGCCGTCGTACTGGGCCAGGCCGGACGGCAGTCCTTCGGGGACCGTGCCCGGCTCGCCGCCCAACATGTCGTTCTGGCCGAGGCGCAGCAGCAGGGCCGCCGCCGGCAGAACGGCAATGGGCAGCATGAGGCTGCGGCCGAGCCGTTGGAGGCCGGCGAGGCCTGGGAAGCCTCGCCGTTCTCCCGCGGCTGGCGCTGTGGCACTTGCGGTACTCATAGCGCTCCTTTACTGACGGGGGCCGGCGGTCGCCGACTCCGCAGGGGATGGGCGGTCGAGCGTCATGTGCACCTGGTACCGGTCGGCCCGGTACCAGGACGTCACGTGTTCCATCGGGCGGCCCCCGGCGTACGACGTCCGTCGGAACACCAGCAGGGGCGCGGCGGGCGGCACCCGCAGGAGCCGGGCTCGCAGCGGGTCGGCGCCCTCGGCCCACACGGTCTGGGCGGCCGAGTCGAGCGTGCGGCCGTACTCTCGCGTGAGGAGCGTGTAGACCGACCCGGACAGGTCGTGGTCGAGCATCCCGGGCAGCAGCCGCGCGGGTAGCCAGGACACCTCGTGGGCCATCGGTGCGCCGTCGGCCGACCGCAGCCGCTCGATCCGGTAGGCGCGGTCGGTGACGTCGAGACCCAGAGCCGTGCGAGCGGGTGGAGGCGGTACCGACTCGTCCGCGCCCAGCACCACGGTCGACGGTTTGTGTCCCCGGCGGCGCATGTCCTCGGTGAACGACGCCAGGTGCAGCTGCGACTCGACACGGGGCGCCGCGACAAACGTCCCCTTCCCGCGCACCCGGTAGAGCCGGCCCTCACTCACCAGGCGTCCGACCGCCTCCCGGACCGTGGCCCGGCTCACCCGAAACCGTGAGACCAGCTGACGTTCGGACGGGATCGCCGAGTCGGGCGGGAGCTCTACGTCGACCAGCGCGAGCAGGATCTCGCGCAGCTGCCGGTGCTTCGGAACCGGCCCGTCCACCACAGACAAGTCACCGCTCCACTGGTCAGGACTGGTCTAGATGAGTTGTCGTGCGGGGCTTACCCTCGGGGCGTGCGTCCGCGGTGTCAAGAGCCGCGCGCGCCGAATTTTTCGAAAGGTCATTGTGGCGAAACTGGTACGGCGACGAGCCACGCTGAAGTACGTCGAGGTCCGCGATTACCTCTACGTGATGGCTACCCAGGAACTCCAGCCCGGTGACCCCGTGCCGAGTGAGCGCGAGCTGTGCGACCGGTTCGGAGTGTCCCGGATGACCGTCCGACAGGCCGTCGACACGCTGGCCGTCGAAGGCCTTCTACACCGGGTCCAAGGCAGTGGGACATTCGTTGCGCGCCCCAAGGTCGACCTCCAGGTCCGGCTGAGCTCGTTCAGCGAGGAGATGCGCCGCCGGGGCATGACGCCGTCGGTGCGCAACCTGCGCGCGGAGGAGATCCCCGCTTCCAGTGGCGTCGCCCGAGCGCTGGAGCTGTCCACCGGTGACCCGGTCGTTCACCTGCACCAACTGCGGCTGGCCGACGACGAGCCGATGTCCGTCGAGCACACGTGGCTCCCCGCCGTACTCGTGCCCGGCCTGTTGGACGACGGCCCGCCGACGAGCCTCTACGTCGCGCTCGAGCACCGAGGCGTCCCGCCGACGTGGGGTGAGGACTCCGTCGATGCCGGCGACGCCGACCCCGAGGAGGCGAGGCTGCTCGGGATCCCCTCCGGCCGGTCCGTGCTGCGCATCGCCCGGCGTGCGTTCAACGCCGACGTGTCCGTCGAGTACTCGCGGTCGGTGTACCGGTCGGACCGCTACACGTTATGGGTCCCGCTGGCCCGACCCAACCGTCCCGTTGTCCCCCGCCATCGCAAGCCAGCGCCCCCGACGCCGTGAGCGAGCCCTAGCCTTGGGGCCCGACGCCCGAGGTCACGAACAGGAGTACCGCGTGACGACGACGATGGCCCGCGAGGTGGCCGAGCAGCCCGATGCGCTGGCCCGGACGCTCGACGCCCTCCGGCCGATGCGACGCGACCTGACGGCGATCGCGAGCGGTCGTCGGGCCGTGCTCTTCGTCGCGCGCGGCTCGTCCGACAACGCCGCGATCTACGGGCGCTACCTGCTCGAAGTGCACGCGGGCCACCCGGCCGGATTGGCGGCGCCGAGCGTGGCCACGCACTACGGCGCGAAACTCGACCTCTCCGACGCCGTGGTGATCTCCGTGTCGCAGTCGGGCGAGACACAGGAGATAGTCGAGACCCAGGACTGGGCCAGGGAGTGTGGTGCCCGAACGGTCGCCGTCACCAACGGGGCCGACAGCGCGCTCGCGGCAGCCGCTGACGTCGCGCTGGTCACTCGGGCGGGCCCGGAGAAGGCCGTGCCGGCCACCAAGTCCTACACCACCCAGCTCGCCGCGATGGCCGTCCTGGCAGGCGCTCTGGCGGTAGAGCCGACGGCCCTCGACCCGGATCTGGACCGGGTGCCCGGCGAGGTCGAACGGCTGATCGTGCAGAGAAACGGTGTGGACGAGGCCGTCGAGCGGATCGCGGCGAGCGTCGAGACACTGGTCAGCGGGCGCGGCATCGTGTTCGGCACCGCGTTGGAGACGGCGCTGAAGATCGAGGAGACCTGCCTGCGGCCGGTCCGTGGGCTCTCGTACGCCGACCTGCGGCACGGCCCGATCGCCGTCGTCGACGCCGACCACGTGGCCGTACTGGTCTGCGCTGCCGACGGTCCGATGGTCGAGGGCATGACCGAGCTGGCCGGCGACCTGCACAGGCGTGGCGCGGCCGCAACCGTGGGAATCGGTGGCGATCGCCGCTTCGCACAGTCGTGTGACGTGACCGTCGCCGGACCCGATCTGCCCGAGCTGGTCGCACCGCTGGCCCTCGTGGTTCCGGCCCAGCTCGTGGTCGAGGCGCTGGCACGTAAGCTCGGCCTTGACCCTGATGCGCCGCGCGGCCTGTCCAAGGTGACCCAGACAGACCCCGCCGACGACGACACACCCGGAGGAAGCGCATGAGCAACGCCGAGAAGATCCTCGCCGCCCTCGGCGGGGCCGACAACATCGTCGAGATCGAGCCGTGCATCACCCGGCTGCGCGCGGAGGTGGAGGACCCAGGTCTGGTCGACGAGCCGGGCCTCAAGGCCGCGGGCGCTCATGGCGTGATCCGCTCCGGCAAGGCCGTGCAGGTTGTCGTCGGCCCAGAAGCGGACACGATCGCGTCCGACATCGAAGACCTGATGTGAGAGGTCGAGCGTGACCGGTCCCGAGCTGCCGGACGCGGCCGAGGAGCCCACCGGCCAGCTCACGGTGCTGGCTCCGGTGTCCGGGAGAGCGCTTCCTCTCGCCGACGTGCCGGACCCCGTCTTCTCGGCGGCGATGGTCGGGCCTGGCGTGGCCATCGACCCGGGACATCCCGGGCAAGTCGTCGCCGTCTCCCCGGTAT
Source organism: Jiangellaceae bacterium (assembly GCA_036845485.1). Lineage (GTDB taxonomy): Bacteria > Actinomycetota > Actinomycetes > Jiangellales > Jiangellaceae > DAIUDS01. The sequence goes on along the minus strand of DAIUDS010000054.1, from coordinate 7,212 downwards.
CTGGCAAGATCGTCAAGCTGCATCCTCACGCCTACGTCGTGCAGACTGCCGACGGGGCAGGCGTTCTCGTCCACCTGGGCATCGACACGGTCCAGCTCGCCGGCGAGGGGTTCGAGCTGCTCGCGACCGAGGGTGCCGAGATCGGAGCCGGCGACGAGATCGTGGCCTGGAACCCCGCCGCCATCGAGGCAGGAGGCCGGTCCCCCATCTGCCCGGTCGTGGCGCTCGACGCCTCCGCCGACGCCCTGGCCGACCTGCGCGACTCCGGTGAGCTGGCCGCGGGGGACCCGCTGTTCGCGTGGGCACGCTAGGCCGAGGCCGTCCAGCTGCCGTCCTGCTGGACCTCGACGGCACATTGCTCGACAGCGAGCCGGTCCACCGGTCCGCCTACGAGTCGTTCTTCGCAGCCCGCGGCTGGGCGGTCGATCCGGGCACATACGCGCATTTTGTCGGTCGGCGTGGGTCCGACGTGTTCGCGACGCTTCCCGGTCCCTGGGCCGGCCACGACCCCGACGCTCTCGTCGCGGAGGTCTTGGGGCACTTGGCGGAGTCGCCGGCGACCCCCCTACCCGTGCCTGGTGCTGCCGATCTGGTGCGTTCGTACCACTCGCGCGGCGTGCCGATCACCCTGGTGACGTCGGCCACGCGGGCGTGGGCCGAGTACGCCGTCGAGGAGCTGCTCGGCGTGCGCGAGTGCTTCACGGCCCTGATCACCTGGGAGGACGTCACGCACGGTAAGCCGCACCCGGCGCCGTACCGGGCCGCTTGTCATGCCCTCCACGTGAAGCCGGCTGATGCCCTCGCCGTCGAGGACTCGGTCGCGGGCGTGACGGCCGCGGTGGCGGCTGGCGTTGGCCGTGTCGTCGCGGTCACGACCACGACCGACTCACGCCTGCTGCGGGACGCCGGCGCCAACCAGGTGATCGGCTCCCTGGGCGAGCTGTCGTCCCACTGAGAACTGCTCCTTGCCGGCAGCGCAAGCACTCGCAGCGGTGGGCCTGTCAGGTAACCCCTTCATCCTGCGTCGAGGGCCTCCGCCGCCTTGCGAGCGGCGATGAGCACTGGATCCCATACCGGCGCGAACGGCGGCGCGTAGGACAGGTCGACCATCGCCAGGTCCGCAACGGTCATCTCGTTCCAGAGCGCAACAGCCAATGCGTCGATTCGCTTGGCCGATCCCGCACGACCGACGATTTGAGCTCCGAGGAGACGGCCGGACGAACGCTCGACGAGCAGCTTGATCGTCATCGGTTTCGTTCCCGGGAAGTACCCGGCCCGGGTCGTGGAGTCGACCGTCGTCGTCAGGTACTGCAGTCCGGCGTCCTGTGCGTCGGTCTCGCGCAAGCCGGTCCGAGCGATCTCGAGGTCGCAGACCTTGCTGATGGCAGTGCGGACGACTCCGGGGAAGGCCGCCGTGCCGCCGCCGAGGTTCGTGCCCAGAACTCGTCCCTGCTTGTTGGCGTGCGTGCCGAGCGGCACGTACGCCCACTCCTTGGTGACCCTGTCATACGACTCCACACAGTCGCCCGCTGCCCAAACGCCGTCGTGGCCGTCGACGCGCAGCCGATCGTCCACCCGTAGGCCCCCGTACCGGCCCAGGGTCAGCCCGGCCGTCGCCGCCAGCGCAGTCGCCGGCCGCACGCCGATGCCGAGTACGACTACGTCCGCCTCGTAACTGCGCCCGCCGGCGAAGACCGCTCGCACCGAACCGTCCGCCCTGGTCTCGAACGCCTCCACCGTGGTCTCAGTCTCGACCTCGATCCCCATGCCCTCCATCGCCTCGTGCACCTGCCGGCCGAGATCGGGGTCCAGCGTGGACATCGGTTCGGGCGCCGTGTCGATGACCGTGACATCGAGACCGCGCACGACCATGGCCTCGGCCATCTCGATCCCGATGTATCCGCCGCCCACCACGACAGCGCGACGTGGGCGATGCCGGACCAGCCGCTCGATCAGGGTTGCGCCGTCGTCCAGGGTCTGGACGCCGTGGATCCCCGCGGCGTCGGAGCCGGGGACCTCCGGCCGTACCGGCTCGGCGCCGGTCGCGACGACCAGCTGGTCGTATCGGAGCGAGCCGCCGTCGCCGTTCTCGTAGTCGCGGTACTCGACGGTCCGCGCGTCCAGGTCGATCGACACCGCTTCCGTGCGCATGCGCAGGTCGATGCCTTTCTCCCGGTGTTCGGCGGGCGTCCGGGCCACAAGCGCGTCCGGGCCGCCGTCCACCGTGCCGGCCACCCAGTACGGGATGCCGCACGCCGAGTACGAGCTCCAGTGCCCGCGCTCGAGGGCGACAACGTCCAGCGATCTCCCTTTCGCCGCCGACATGCGCAATGCCTGCGATGCGGCGCTCATGCCGGCCGCGTCGGCGCCGATCACCACAACCCGGTCAGCCATGCCGCCACCCTGGCACGCGCTGGCATCCCCGGCAGCCGGGAAGGGCGCCGCCTAGGCGCTGGGGACGAGCACCGTCACCGGACCGTTCGCTCATTCGATGACGGCGTGACGGTGCACCCAGGCGTGCATGGCGATGGCGGCCGCCGCACCGGCGTTGATCGACCGGGTCGAACCGAACTGCGCGATCGACAAGACGGCGTCGGCACGATCCCGTGCGGTCTCGGAAAGGCCTGGGCCTTCCTGCCCGAACAACAGGATGCACCGCTTCGGCAGGTCGAACGTCTCCAGCGGTACGGCACCCGGCAGGTTGTCGACACCGATCACGGGCAGGCCTTCCTGCCGGGCCCAGGACATCAGGTCATCGACAGTCGGGTGGTGGACGACACGCTGGTAACGGTCGGTGACCATCGCCCCCCGACGGTTCCACCGGCGCCCGCCGACGATATGCACCGCTGCCGCCAGGAATGCGTTGGCCGTCCGGACCACCGAGCCGATGTTGAAGTCGTGCTGCCAGTTCTCGACCGCGACGTGGAACGGATGGCGCCGGCGGTCCAGGTCGGCCACGATCGCGTCGTGCCGCCAGTAGCGGTACCGGTCCGCGACGTTGCGCCGATCCCCCCGGGCGAGCAGCTCGGGGTCGTAGACGGGATCGTCAGGAAGCGGGCCTGACCACGGCCCGAGACCCGGCTGCGACGTCTCATCCACGGCAGCCGAGCATGTCAGACCTGGTCCGGGGCCAAACCCCGAGGTCTTCCCGCCATCTGGCGCAACCCGTTCGCGCCGTCCGCGCACAGCGCGACGCGCGTCGGGTCAGGACTCAGGGCCATCCTGTTCGATCTGGTTGACGCCATCACCGCCGACGAGCACGTCTTCACCGGGCCCACCGATCAGCACGTCATCGCCGTTGCCTCCGAACAGGACGTCGTCGCCGAAGCCACCCAGCAGGACATCCGTGGAGTTCTCGCCGTGGAGGGTGTCGTCACCGGCCCCTCCGCAGATCACGTCCTCAGCGTTGGCACCTCGGATCACGTCGTCGCCGCCCAGGCCCATGATGACGTCTCGCTTGGCGGTGCCCTTGAGGACGTCAGTACCGTTGGTGCCCCGGATCGTCGGGGTCAGTCCCGCGCAGCGCTCCTCGAGGTCGATGCCCAGGACCAGCGGGTCGTGGTCGCTCGAGCGGAACGGGTTCTCCGCGTAGAGCGCCGGGTCGCCGTCGTACTGGTAGGCGAACGACTCGACCGCGTTGATGTTCCAGTGCGCGAGGCCGGTGACCTTGCCGGTCAGCGCGTCGCTGGACATCGCGTGGTCGAGCGACCCCGACAGCGCGTTGAACACGAAGCTGTAGCGGCCCTCGTCCAGCGCGGCGCCGAGGTCGGCGAATCCAGCACCTCGCAGGAGCTGGATCGGGTCCTCCTCGCTGTAGGCGTTGAGGTCACCCATGAGGAGTACGTCGTCGTCGCCGCTGGAGTCGCGCAACTCCTCGGCGAACGACGTGAGAGAGGCCGCCTGGCGGATACGGTCACCGTTGAACGCGCCCTGGCCGTCGCCGATGTCCTCGTTGTCGTTGCCCGACTGCGGCGGCACGCTGTCGCTCTTGGACTTGAAGTGGTTGGCGATCACGGTGAACGCATCACCGTCCTTGACGAACGTCTGCGCGATCGGCTCGCGGGCGTTGAACCAGACGAACTCGTCGACCAGGCCCACTGAGTCGCCAACCGGCGCGACGACATCCTTCTGGTAGATGATCGCGTTGCGGATCACGTCACGGTCGACGGCGAGTAGCTCGTCGGGCAGCGGCACGAACGCCCATGTGTCGTCCCCGGCCGCGGCGTTGAGGCGTGCGACGAGGTCGGCGACGGCTTGATCCGGCGTGCCGTCTCCGTAGCCGGTCGAGTTGGTGTCCTCGATCTCCATCAGGGTCACCACGTCGGCACCGAGAGCCTCGATCGCCGTGACGATCTTGGCGGCCTGCTTCTCGAGCTCCTCCGGCGTCTCCGCACCACGGCCGCCGTCCGCGGCCAAAGTGAGGAAGTAGTTCAGGACGTTGAATGCACCGATCTGCACGTCGCCGCCGACCGGGTCGGGTTCCTCGGGCCTGGTGTTCTGCGGCGTGAAGGTACCTTCCGGGGTTCCGTCGGCCGGCTGGAAGCGCCAGTTGCCGAAGCCGAACCCGAGCACGAGCGGGGACGTGAAGCCGAGTTCGTCCCCGACCCGGACCGGCATGTCCGCGCTCAGGTAGGGCCGGTTGGTCGCGCTGCGACTGGCGTTGGTGCCGTCGTCCAGCACGATCCTGCGCTGTTCGTTCGCTGCCGCGATGGCGGCGGCCTCGACCGAGCCGGCGTCGGCCAGCTCGGTGGGCTGCACCAGTAGCCCGCCCTCCGAGAGCATAAGCTCGCCGAACCTGGTCAGGTTGAACACCTCGCTGACGGTCAGCGTGTCGAGCGGTGCCACCCGCATCCCCTCGAGAGGTTCGCGGGCAGTGTTCGCGGCCGGTAAGTCAAGGGGCGTTGCCGCCGGCAGGCTCGCCTCGGACCCCGTGCTGCACACGTCCACCTCTCCCGCGGCGATCCGCGTCTCGCCGAAGTTCTCGCTCGCGGTGCCCGCCACAGCCACCGCGTCGCCGAGGCCGACGGCGGTCGACGTCGCCACGAAGATCCCGTCGGACGTCGCTACGTCGCCGTCGCCGCCGTCCTGCAGATAGAACCCGCCGATACCCGGCACGTCGCCGACCACGACACCTCGGACGCTCACGTCCTGCCCCAGGAGCGGGGTACTGAATCCGCTGCCCTGAACCGCCCCTATCTCGTGGCTTGGCGTCAGGTCGCACTGCTCCACTGGAGGTTCGAGTGGTGGATTGAGCGCGCCCTTCGTGTTCGGCGCCTCACCCTGCCACTCGTAGTTTCCGGTGACCGGGTTGAGCCGCTTGGAGAGGCTGTTTTCCACTGGCCCGGAGCCACTCTCGGACACGCCGATGTCGACACTCGTCACACCGTTCGCGGGGCCACCGACGCCGATGAAGGCTCCCTCGTACGACAGGAACTCCACCATCACGTTGCTCGCGTCGACCAGTGCGATGCCGTCGGGCGACCCGTTCTGGATGCCGTTGGACGGATAGTCGATCACCGCAACAGCGGACGTGCCCCCGCCTGGTGGGCTGACCGCCGGCAGCGGATCGGTGTCATAGGTTGGCCCGCCGGTGCCGTTGTAGAGCACGATCGACCAGCCCGAGGTGCTGGCTCCGGCTGGCACCTGAACCTCGATGAACTCGCCGGCGTCAGTCCCGGTGTTGTCGTAATGGAACTCGGAGATGAACGGGACGGTCGGTTCGACGGCTGTAGCCGGCGGAGCCGCGACCAAAGCGCCGGCGGCGGTGGCCGCAGCGACGCACAGCGCGCGGAGCGCACGCAATCGGGATGGATGCATGATGGGTCCTTCGCCAAAGCAACGTCAGTGAGGCACCCTAACCGGGGCTACACCCCAGCAGCGACTGAACGACGAGGTTTGCGCGCCTTCGCCGCTCAGGGGAGCCCGATGTCGGTCAGGCCGTAGGCGGCACGGTAGGTGACGCCGGCCTGCTCGATGCGTTCGCGGGCGCCGGTCGCCCGGTCGACGATGACGGCGACCGCGACAACCTCAGCGCCGGCGCGGCGCAGTGCGTCGACGGCTGTGAGAACGCTGGCGCCCGTCGTCGAGGTGTCCTCGACGGCGAGTACCGGCCGTCCGGCGACGTCAGGGCCCTCGATGCGGCGTTGCAGACCGTGCGCCTTCTCGCTCTTGCGGACGACGAATGCGTCGAGCCGGTGGCCGCGTGCCGCCGCCGCGTGGAGCATCGCCGCCGCGACCGGATCCGCGCCGAGTGTCAGACCACCCACCGCCTCGTAGCCGAGATCGGCGGTCAGCTCGAGCATGACCTCACCGACCAGCGGCGCGGTGGCACCGTCCAGGGTGATCCGCCGCAGGTCGACGTAGTGGTCTGCTTCGCGCCCCGAGGAGAGCACGACCTTTCCATGGACGACGGCCTTCTCGGCGATCTGACGCCGCAGGTCCTCCCGTGCGCTCACGGTGCCCGAGGGTACGGCAGGTTCAGCCGGGCGGTCGGCCACTGGCCGGATGGCGGCGGCCGACTCCCAGCGCCATGCGGCGAGGCATCCGCGGCAACAGCCACGCGGCCGCCTTGTAGAACACAGCCGGCACCGACACCGTCTTCCCTCGCCTCAGGTCGTCGAGCGCGGCGGCGACGAGCTGGTCGGCGTCGAGCCACAGCGACGACGGCAGGCGGCTCATGTTGATACCGGCCCGATCGTGGAACTCGGTGCGGACGAAGCCCGGCGCGAGGACCATCGCCCGCACACCGGTTCCGGACAGCGACGCTGCCAGTCCTTCGGTGAACATCGTCACCCAGGCTTTGGCCGCGCTGTAGGTGCCCCGTGGCAGCCAGCCCGACACCGAGCTGACGTTCACGACGGCACCGCGGCCGCGGTCGATCATCCCTGGCAGGGCGGCATGGGTCAGCCTCAGCACAGCCCGCACGAGGACGTCCAACATGCGCTCCTCGTCGGCCACATCGTTCGCCAGGAACGGCTTACGCAACCCGAAGCCGGCGTTGTTGACCAGCAGGTCAACCGGACGCTCCGGGTCGCGAAGCCTTGCCTCGACGGCGCCGATGCCGGCCGGGGTCGTCAGGTCGGCCGCCAGCACCTCGGCGGTCACACCGTTTCGCTCGCGCAGATCAGCGGCGACCCTCGTCAACCGCTCGACGTCGCGGGCGACGAGGACGATGCCGTGCCCCTTTGCGGCGAGCTGCCGCGCGAACGAAAG
>DAIUDS010000053.1:5971-13374 GCA_036845485.1 Jiangellaceae bacterium | reverse complement strand
GCGCCTTCCTCGACCGGCTTGACGGGGCGCAGCGAGAGCAGGCGCTGTTGCCGTTCGACGACGACGAGCGCCGGACCTGGGCCTACTGGCCGACCAGCCGGCGCGGCCTGCCGCTCTCGTCCCTCTCGCGGGACCAGACCAAGGCGGCCTTCCGCCTGCTCTCACAGCTGGTGGCAGCGCCCGCCTTCGCACGGGCAATGGCGATCATCGCCCTCGAGGAGGTGCTGGACCAAGCCGAGGGCGGCCGCTCCGACCACCGGCACAGCGGTGACTACTGGACCACCGTGTTCGGAAGTCCGGATGCCGAGCCGTGGGGCCTTCGCTTCGAGGGCCACCACGTGTCGGTACACCTTACCGTGGCCGGCAGTCAGGTGCAGTCCACGCCGCTGTTCCTGGGTGCCAATCCGGCCGTGGTCAGCGATGCGGCGGGCGTGGTCTCGAGGCCGCTGGCGAGTGAAGAGCGCCTGGGTTTCGAGCTGCTCGACGCGTTGACCGCCGAACAGCGCTCGTCCGCCATCGTGGCCGACGTCGCGCCGAACGACATCGTCACGCGTAACCGTCCCCGGATCGACCGGCTACAGCTCGACGGCGTGCCGCTGTCGGCTCTGACGACGGAGGCGGCGTCCACCGCCGAGCGGCTGGTTCAGCTGTATCTGAGCCGATTCGCCGACGGAGTTCTCCGGGCCGAGGCGGCTGAGCTCCGCTTTGCCTGGGCCGGCGCGGCCGAGCCCGGGATCGGCCACTACTACCGGCTGGCCGGGCGCCACATGTTGGTCGAGTTCGACAACACTCAGAACGGCGCCAACCACGTGCACACCGTGGTGCGGGAACCCGGCGCGGACTTCGGCGAGGATCTCCTGGCCCGCCACTACAAGGTCGCGCACGGCCCGAGGGCCGACGACAACGCGTAGTCCGGGCTAGATCCTCAACGGTACGTCCGGGCGGCCTCGCGGCGACGCTCGCCGAACGAGCCGCCATAGCCACGGCCGCCGCCGCCAGCCTGACCACGAGCTCCGCCGCGTCCGTCATCGCGGGAACCACCGTAACTACGACCCCCGTTGCGGCCCTGGCCACGCGAGCCGCCGCCATATCCCCGGCCGGATCCGCCGCGGAATCCGCCGGCGTACGAGCTGCCAACCGAACGACGTGCGCCACCACGCGAGTTACCGCCACCGGGAGGCGCAGCGATCGCCATGGCGGGTGCGCCCGCGAGCGCCTCGGCCGTGGGCGGGCCGTCGAGGTGCCGGGCGTCGACATGCTTGGCGTCGACGCCGGCGCGCTTGTGCAGGCCCGCCATCTGGCGTGCCTGACCGGCGCTGGCGATGGTGACCACGGCACCGGACGCACCCGCACGCGCCGTACGACCGGAGCGGTGCAGGTACGCCTTCGCCTCCCTGGCCGGGTCGTAGTGAACCACCAGCCCCACGCCGTCGACATGGATGCCCCGGGCCGCGACGTCCGTCGCCACGACCACCTGGGCTCGGCCTGAGCGGAACCGGTCAAGGTTGCGCTCACGCACGCGCTGGGACAGGTCGCCGTGCAGATCCACAGCGGCGACACCAGCACCCTCGAGGTCCTCGGCCAGCCGGGAGGCGCCGTGCTTGGTCCGGGTGAAGACGATGCTTCGTGGATTCGCCCGCACCAGTTCGGTCGTCACCTCGAGCTTGTTGTGCAAGCCGACGACGAGCACGTGATGGTCCATCTCCGTGACCGAGCCCTGATCGGGGTCGATCTCGTGGCGGGCGGGGTCGACAAGGTACCTGCGGACCAGCCGGTCGACGTCGCCGTCGAGCGTTGCCGAGAGCAGCAGCCGCTGCCCACCGCCCGGCGTGGCCGCCAGCAGTTCCGACACGACCGGGTAGAAGCCGAGGTCGCACAGGTGGTCGGCCTCATCCAGGGTGACCACCTCGATGTCCTCGAGACGGCAGATGCCGCGACCGACCAAGTCGTCCAGACGGCCCGGTGTGGCGACGACGAGGTCGACGCCCTGGGACAGCCGGCGAATCTGCCGGTCGTACGGCGCGCCGCCGTAGACGGTGACCATGCGCAGGTTGAGCGCCTCGGCAAGCGGCTCGAGCACGGACGTGACCTGGTTGGCCAGCTCGCGGGTGGGCACGATGATCAGGCCGCGGGGATGGTTGGGACGGCTTCGGGCGCCGGCGAGGCGCGTCAGCATCGGCAGGCCGAACGCAAGGGTCTTGCCCGAGCCGGTGCGGGCCCGGCCGAGAATGTCACGGCGGGCTGTCGCATCGGGGATGACGGCGGCCTGGACCGGCGTGGGAATCGTGATGCCGTCGACACCGAGCAGCCTGGCGACCCGGTCGGGGACGCCGAGGGCCGGGAAGGCCGATCGGGTGAGGTCGAACGCGTCGACGGCGGCGCGTAGAACCGGGTCGAAGGTACGGCGGTCGCGAGGACCGCCGGCCGGACGTCGTCCGCGCTTCTCGTAGCGGCGGTCGGATCGCCGCGAACCGCGGCGACTGCGGCGGTCGGTGGGCATGCTGGACTGGTCGAACGACAAGGTGGTGCTCCGGTGATCAGGTGCGGGGCGCGCCCGGACGCAGGCCGCAGGTGCGGCACACGGTGAGCCAGAGGAGCGCGTACCCGACCATCCCCTGGACGTTCCACGTCCGGACACCGGGCACCGAGACGGCCACACTGCGATGGCAGCGAGGCCGCGGCTGAAGCCAAGCTTACCGGCTGACCGGCGCCGGCGACGAATCGGCCGACGGGACGCGCTTCACCCTCGTCGGCAGTCGATGGCGGGCCCGGTTCAGAACGAGCCGACGATCAGCCGGACAGGACCAGCTCCAGGCGACGGGCGCCGCCGTCGACGACGCGTACCGGGACACCCCAGTCCTGCTGGTGCATGTGGCAGGCGGCGTGATCTGCCTCGTCCTCGCAGGACGCTGCCATGGCGGCGACGTGCAGGATGCCTTCGCCGGTGCCCGGGTCGATCTCGACGTTCCGCGTCAATGCCGTGCCGCGGCCGTCCCCGGCGTGCAGCAGCGCTCCCGGCGTCGCCGAAACCACGAGTCGCGTGGCAGGGCCGAACCGGTCGTCGAGCTTCTGCCCCGGCGGTGGCTCGAACGAGACGATGACCTCCACGTCACCGGCAGCGATCTCGGTAACGGGACGCTGGGTCCGCAGCGCGAACGCCTCGACGGCCACCGCGGCCGATCCGAGCGGAAGGCGGGTCAGCCGGTGGGCCGCGGATTCGACGACCACCAGGTGCTCGCCGTCGACCACGGCGCCGCTCGGTTCGCGAAGACCGGTCGCCAACGTCGTCACCTCACCGGTGGCCGGGTCGTAACGACGGACGGCGTCGTTGTACGTGTCGCAGACGGCGACCGACCCGTCCGGCAGCGCGGTTACGCCCAGCGGATGCTGGAGCAGCGCCTGTCCGGCCGGCCCGTCGCGCAGGCCGAAGTCGAACAGACCCGTTCCGACGACCGTCTCGACCTCGCCGTCCGTGATCCGTCGCAGTGCCGATGTCTCCGAGTCGGCCAGCCAGAGGACGTCGTCAACGGGCGCCAAGCCCGAGGTCTGCGCGAACCAGGCGTCGCGCATCGCTCCGTCCACTAGTCCCTCGTTCGTGGTTCCCGCCGCCACTTCGACGACACGGCTGAGCGGGTCGTACGTCCAGATCTGATGGATCCCCGCCATGGCGATCCAGACCCGCCCGTTCCACCAGGCGACGTCCCACGGCGAGGAGAGGGCCCCGACGCCGTCGCCCTGCATCCACTGCCGTCCGTCGCCTGCCAAGGTGGTCACAGAACCGTCGTCGAGGCGCACTCCGCGTAGGGCATGGTTGACGGTGTCGGCGACCACGACGTCGTACCCAGCCCGTTCCGCGATCTCGCTCGGGAGCAACGTCAGGCCCTGCGGTTCGCTCAACTGCGCCCGGTCCGGCGTCCCGTCCGTGAATCCCCGGTCGCCGGTGCCCATGCGGCGCACGACTGTCTCGAGGTCGTCGGCCAGCTCGACGAGGCCGTGGTTACGGGTGTCGCTGACGAGGACCGTCCCCGCCGGCAGTCGGACGACCTTGCCGGGAAAGCGCAGCGTGGTCGGCTCGGGCCGGGGCGGAACGTACGGCGAATCGCCCCGGCGAAGCGTTCCCTTGGCGGCGTGCTCGGTGACCAACTCATCGAGCAGGGCCCTCAACGCATGTGCGTGACCTTCGCCGGAGAACTGCGCGGCGACGTAACCCTCGGGGTCGACCAGCGTCAGGGTCGGCCAGGCCCGCACCGCGTAGGCCTGCCAGGTCGTCAGGTCCGGGTCGTCGAGGACGGGATGGCGCGCGTCATGGCGCTCGACGGCAGCGCTGACGGCGCGGTGATCCGCCTCGTGCGCGAACTTCGGCGAGTGGACGCCGATCACCGTCAGGACGTCGGCGTACTGCTCTTCCACCGACCGCAGTTCGTCGAGCACGTGCAGACAGTTCACGCAGCAGAAGGTCCAGAAGTCCACGAGGACGAAACGTCCGCGCAGCGCCCCCAGCGACAGCCCATGGCCCCCGGTGTTGAGCCAGCCACCTCGTCCGTGCAGCTCGGGTGCCCGCACGCGTCCGCGCGTCTTCTGAAGGGAGTTCACGGCAGCAGTCAACCCTGGGGGTCGACCGTGGCTTCCCGGAGCGGTTGGTCGACCTGCTCGTCGGCGGCGACGTCCCACGCGATGAGCATGTCGTCGGCCAGGACGTGCAGCGAACGGTTTGTCAGCCGCAGCCCGGAGGCCACGGTGGCGATTCCCAGGTCACCCACCGCCTCGGTGCCCGATCCGACGATCGTCGGTGCCACTGCGACGACCAGCCGGTCGGCTACGCCGGCTGCCAACATGGCCGTGATCACGCGCGCACCGCCCTCCACCAACAGTGACCGCACACCGCCGACCCGCAGGTCCTTCAACACCGCTTCGAGGTCGACGCCGCTCGGGCCGGCTGGGACGGTGCGAACGGCCACCTGGCGGGATCGCAGCTCTTCCCGCCGTTCGGGGCTGGCCTGGTCCGTGGCGAAGATGATCGTCGTGGCATCGTCGTCGAGGACCCGGGCCGTGGGTGGCGTACGCAGGGTCGAGTCGAGGACCACGCGCACGGGTGAGGCTCCCGCCACCATGCGCACGGTGAGTTGCGGGTCGTCGGTCACGACGGTGCCGACCCCGACGAGCACGGCATCGCAGGCGGCGCGCAGGGCATGGGAGATGGCACGTTCGCTCTCTCCGCTGATCCACTTCGAATCGCCACTCGAGGTCGCGATCCGCCCGTCGAGGGTCTGGGCGTACTTCAGGACCACGTGCGGCCGGTCCGGATGCTCGAGGACGGCACCGAGGAGCTCCGTGACGTCGGCTACCGGCTCGTCCCAGCCGTTCAGCGGGGCCGTCGCGGCGTGGTGTCCGAGTCGCTGCTGCTTGGTGCGCAGGTAGCCGTTGTTACGGGTATGCGACGCGATCGGGATCGGCTGGACCTGCGCGACATGCACTCCGGCAGCCTCCAGACCGGTGACCTTCGCCGGGTTGTTCGTCATCAGCCGCACCGACCGCACTCCGAGGTCGAGGAGTACCGCGGCGGCGGTGCTGTAGTCGCGTAGATCGACAGGCAACCCCAGGCGCAGGTTGGCATCGACGGTGTCCGCTCCGTTGTCCTGCTCCACGTACGCCCGGAGTTTGTTGATCAGCCCGATGCCCCGCCCCTCCTGGCCGGTTGCGTAGACCAGAACACCGCGCCCCTCCGCGGCGATGGCCCTCAGCGCGGATCGCAGTTGGATGCCGCAGTCACAGCGCAGCGAACCCAAGGCATCGCCGGTCAGGCATTCCGAGTGCAGCCTGGTCAGCACCGCCGGACCGGTCGCCACCTCGCCACGGACGAGCGCGAAGTGGACGAATCCGGTCTCGGATTCGTACGCATGGCCGGCGAAGTCGCCGTAGGGAGTCGGCAACGCGACGGTCGCCACCTGCCGGGGTTTGTCCACCGGAGTACCTTTCGTTGATGGCTCGCCGCAGACGCGATGCTACCTCGATGGATGCGAAGGCGATCTTCTTCGTAGGACCCGGCCGGATCGAGGTGGCACCGGTGCGGCTTCCCGAGCCGGGTACCCGGGATGTGCTCGTACGCACCCTCTACTCGGGGATCAGCGCCGGATCCGAGCTGCTCGCCTACCGCGGCGAGATCGACCCGGGGCTCCTGGTGGACGAGACCATCGGGGCTCTCGGCGGCACATTCAGCTACCCGTTTCGATTCGGCTACAGCTGTGTGGGACGGGTGGAGCACGGCAGTGACGCCGTCGCCGAGGGTGATCTGGTCTTCGCCTTCCATCCGCATCAGGACCACTTCGTCGTCCCCGCAGATGACGCGATCACGCTCGGTGACACGCAAGCACGCGTGGCGACGCTCTTTCCGCTGGTGGAGACCGCGCTGCAGTTGTCGCGCGACGCCGGGCCGGTCGAGGGCGAGGTGGTCGTCGTGGCCGGCCTCGGCGTGGTCGGGCTGTTGACCGCGGCGCTGCTCGTGCGGGCTGGCGCACGGGTGCTGGCCAGTGAGCCGCTCGAGTGGCGGCGCGAAGCGGCGTTGCCCTTCGCCGTGACGGCGGTCGCTCCGGAGGACCTGCACTCCGAGGTATCCGCGCTGACGCAGGGACGCGGTGCCCGGCTTCTCGTCGAGGCCAGCGGCAATCCTACGGCGCTCACCTCGGGCCTGGCGCTCCTGGCACACGAGGGGACCGCGCTCGTCGCCTCCTGGTACGGCGTGAAGCCGGTACCGCTGCCTCTGGGTGCCGAGTTCCACCGCCGACGGCTGTCGATCCGCTCCAGCCAGGTATCCACGATCCCCGCCAACCAACAGTCCCACTGGTCCGTGGCGCGCCGCCGGGACGCCGCTCGGGCGCTCCTCGACGAGCTGCCGCTGACGGCGTTGACCACACACACGTTTCCCTTCGCGGATGCGGCCGAGGCCTTCACCGCGGTCGATCGGGGCGCAGCGGGGTTGATACATGCGGCGCTGGGCTATTGATGGGCGGTGTGCTACCGATGGCCCATGTACTCCGTCGGCACCGCATCCAAAGTGACCGCCTGGCACGTGATGCCCGGCATGTCAGGGCCCGAAGGGCAGCTGCACACCCACGACTACCGCCTCGAGCTCGTGGTCGAGAGCGCACAGTTACGCGGCAAGGGGTGGGTCTGCGATCTCGACGTGCTCGACGCCGCGCTTGCGGAGGCCGTCGGGCGAGTCGCCGACCAGGACCTGGAGATCATCCGGCCGGAGACGGCCGAGGCGGTCACCGTCGAGGTCTTCGCCCGGTGGCTGCACGACGTGCTGGCCGACGCTGTTCGACGTGCTGGCGGCGAGGTACTCGACGTACGGGTGTGGGAGTCACCTGTGGCGTTCGGAGGCTATCGGGCACCCGTGGCCTGAC
>DAIUDS010000053.1:0-5961 GCA_036845485.1 Jiangellaceae bacterium | reverse complement strand
CGCCCAGCGGACTGTAGTTCCCGGTACGCGGCCAGGCACCGCCGTACGCAGTGCTCCCAGGTGAAGCGCTCGACGACCAGCTCCCGGGCTCGTCGTCCCATGCGCGCGGCGAGGGCCGGTTGACCGAGCAGCTGCGCAAGCCGGTCGTGCAGCTCGTCGACGTCGCCCGGCTCGACCAGGAAGCCGGTCTCACCATCGGCGACGATCTCGGGTACGCCACCGAGCCGGCTGGCGACCACTGGCAGCCCGCTCGCCATGGCCTCGAGAACGGAAAGTCCCAGCAGTTCGGAAACCGCGACGTGCCGCCCGTAGCACGTCGTCTCGACCGACGGGAAGGCCAAGACCGCAGCGCCCCGGTACAGCGCCGGGAGATCGCGGTCGGGCACCGGTCCGGTGAAACGCACCGCCCGGTCCGCGGCGAGCCGGCTCAGAAGCGCGGAGTAGCCGGCCTCCGGTGACCGCCCCGCGTGGCTCGCCGAGCCGGCCACCGTCAGGGTGGCGCCGGCGGGCAGCGCCCGGACGAGCCGGTCGATCCCCTTGTGCGGCGTCATCCGTCCGACGAACAGGACGCCGTGCCGGTCGATCGCCCGGCCTGGACTGAACCGGTCTGTATCGGCTCCGCCGTAGATCACCCGGGTCCGGTCCGGCGATGCTCGCAGGGTGCGGGCCGAGTACTCGGACACGGTCAGGAACCCGTCGAACAGGCGCGGCAGCAGTCCCAGCCAGTCGCCGCCACCGAGCCCGTGGTCGGTGGTGACGAGTCGCTGGCGCCCCCGCCGCGCGGTCAGCGCGGCGATGCGGCTGGGAGTGCTTCGCAGGTGGTGGGTGTGGACGATGTCGGCGTCTCGCAGTGCCCGCGGAAGGCCCGTCGCCAGCGGGTGCGCCGGATGCCCGAACAACGTGGCCACCGGCCGAAGGACGCGAACGGTCAGCCCGCTGGGCTCGCGGACGACCCGGGATCTCGGCCCGAACGTGATCAGTTCACAGTCGACATGTCCCGCCATGGACCGGGCCAACTCGAGCGGGTAACGTTCACCGCCGCCGAACAGGCCGGCGTCCCCGAACGGCGTCGGTGCCACGTGGATGACGCGCATGCTCACGATCAGCCTGCTCACTTTGGGCGATCCGGGACAGCTGACCGGCGGCTACCTGTACCACCGACGGATGGCCGAGGTCGCAGGTGACCACGACGCCCAGCTGTTGTTCTCGTCCTTCCCCATGTACCCGTTTCCGCTACCTGCGCTTCGGGCCTCGGCCGTGCTGCACGAGGCACAGGCGAGCGGGGCTGGCGTCCTGGTGATCGACAGCATTGCTGCCGCCTACCTGGCGCCGTGGCTGGCCGCGCACCGGCTCCCGTTGCCGCTCGCCGCGAGCGTCCACCAGAGCCCCGGCGGAATCGACCACGGCCAGCTGCGCACGCCTGTCCAGGCGCATCTGGACCGTGCCGTCTACCGCCGAGCCGGCCGGCTGCTCGTGGCCAGCGATGCCCTGGCGGAGGCGTTGGTGGCGGCCGGATTCCCCGACCGGCAAGTTCGCGTCGTGGCACCCGGTCGCGACGTTGCCGCCGCGCCGGAGCCGATCCGACCCCGGGACCTGCGGGAGGGCCGGCGTGCCGCGCTGCTGTGTGTCGGCAACTGGGTCCCACGCAAGGGAATTCTCGACCTGCTCGAGGCCGTTGCCGCATTGCCACCGGAGACCGCGGTCCTGCATCTGGTCGGGGACGACACCGCCGACGCGGCGTATGCCAGCAGAGTGCGCGCACGGCTGAGCCGCAGTGACCTGGCTGGGCGGGTGCGGGTTCACGGACCGGTGACCAAGGAGCGGGTCGCAGCCTTCTACCGCGACACCGACATGTTCGTGCTTCCCAGCCTGCGCGAACCGTACGGGACCGTGTACGGCGAGGCCATGGCGGCCGGACTGCCGGTCGTCGGCTGGCGCGCCGGCAACCTCCCGCACCTGGCCACCCACGGCCGCGAGGGCCTGATCCTCGCCCCTGGCGACACCGAGGGCCTCAGCCGCGCCCTCGAGCGGCTGGCGACCGACGACGCCTACCGGCACCGGCTCGCGGCCGCGGCGGCCCAGCGCGCGCAGACGTTCCCGACCTGGGCGCAGACGGCCGAGCGGTTCTTCGGGGAGCTTCGCGAGGTCGCAAGCCGCTGAGCAGTGGCCTATCGGCTCGAAAAGACCTCGTTGAACGACATGAGCATCGGCGCCGGCGGCCCGGTCCGGATTCGCGCCACGGCGGCATCCGCGACGAACATCCGCCACGCCACGCCATCGGGCACGCCGAGCGCCCAGGCGATCGCCACCTTGATCGGTGACACGTGGCTGACCACCACGACGTCGCTGCCCTGTGCCGAGGCGGCGAGCTCCGCACAGGCCGAGCGCACCCGGTCTCCGACCATGGCCAGCGACTCGCCACCCGGAGGGGCGAACGCCGGGTCCGCCCGCCACCGAGCCCAGTACGCGTCGTCCACGGAACCCACCGGCCGGCCGTCGAGCTCCCCGTAGTCCATCTCCAGCCAGCGATCGTCGATCTCGACCGGTTGTCCGAAGGCAGCCGCCGTCTCGCGGGCCCGGCCCAGCGAGCTTGCGACCACCCGGGACGGCACAGGCAGCGCGGCCACGAGGGCTGTCGCCTGCCGTCTGCCAAGCTCGGTCAGGGGTGGATCGGCCCGGCCGAGAAGCAGTCCTGCGGCATTCGCCGCCGTCTGTCCGTGCCGGACCAGGAACAACACGCCCACAGGGTAGGCGGAGTGGCCTCTGGCGGCCGGAATCAGCGCAGGATCGCAGGCGCCTGCCAGTCCTCGCCGTGCACGTGGTGAGCCAGGAACGCGAACACCGTCTGGTACCAGACCTTCACGTGCTGAGGCGTGAGGATCCAGTGGTGCTCGTCGGGGAAGTACAGGAACTTGTGCGGCACCTCGCCGTCGTCCGCCGCGGATCGAGCGGCCAGGTCGCGCCAGAATCGCAGTGCTTCTCCGATCGGCACGCGGTAGTCCTTGTCGCCGTGGATCACCAGGGTCGGCGTCGTGATCGCGTCGGCGTGCAGGCTCGGTGAGTTGACCGAGGTCATCTCCGGGGTCATCTCACGCTCCCAGTACCAAGCCGCGTCGGTCGTCGGACCGAACTGGTCCAGCGACCACAAGCCGGCGTGGCTTACGATCGCCCGGAACCGGTCGCTGTGGCCGGCGATCCAGTTGGCCATGTATCCGCCGAAGGAGCCTCCCATTGCAGCGGTGCGCTCGTCGTCGACGTCCTCGCGCTTCACGACGGCATCGGTGATGGCCATCAGGTCGCTGAAGGGAGCAGAGCCCCAGGCGCCCCAGCCGCGCCGGATGAAGTCGCGGCCGTAGCCGGTCGACAGCGCCGGATCCGGCAGTAGGACTGCGTAGCCGCGGGCCACGGCGAGCCACGGGTTCCACCGCCACGACCAGGCATTCCATGAGCCCAGCGGTCCACCGTGCACCCACAGCAGCAACGGCGCCGGTTGTTCGGCATCGGCACCGGCCGGCACTGCGAGCCAGCCTCGGACCCGGACCCCGTCGGGTGCGGCCGTCTCGACCTCGGCGAGCGTGCCCGGAAGCGGCGGCTCGGTCTCTGGGGCCGGCAGCATGACCGGCTGCTGCTCAGGCGTCGCGGCTTCGAGGCGCACAGGTGCCGGTGGGGCCAGGCAGGACGATCTCAGTGCATAGACGTACCGGCCGTCGGGCGACACCACCGGGTCGGAGTAGGCGGCGTCGTCGGCCGTGAGTCGCACGACGGCTCCGGTGTCCGCGTCGATCCGGAACAGCGGCGCACGGCCGTCGTCGTCGGCGACCACGACCAGTGCAGAACCATCGGACGTCCACCGCGGGGCGTCAGGCCAGCGGTCCCAGGTCGTCGTCACCTCACGAACGGTCCCATCGGCAACCGATACGGTCACGAGCGTGAGGTCGATCGGTTCGGTAGGCGTGGAGAGCCGTTCGCGGATCGCAACGACGCGCGTGCCGTCGGGGGAAATGCGGGGGCAGTGGAACTCCGCGGACGGGTCGTCGACCAGCATCCGGCGCGCTGCGCTGACAACGTCGATGACGGCCAGCCCGGGCCGGTAGCCGCCGCGATGGAGCACGTTCCACGTCGTCACGATGGTCGTTCCGTCGGCGCTGATGTCGTATTCGGCGTTGTCGAGGGCACGGCCGGCGTCGTGAGTGAGGTCACGCAGCTCGGCGGCCCTCTCGTCGTCGGTGACCTCGCCGGAGAACAGCCTGGGCGCGTCGGGGCCGAGGTCGTGGTCCCAGTACCGCACCGGGTAGCGCTCGTGCAGGATCGCGGAGACCTTCTTGTCCTTGCGCTCCTTGCGCCTGTCCTCGTCGGCCTTGGCGTCGTCGGAGGACGGAAGCGTGTCGGAGGCGAGGAGCACCGTTCCGGCATCGCGCGCGACGACGATCCCGCCGACACCGCCGGGCCGCTTGCCGACGACGCGGGCCTCCCCGGGTCCGGCCGGCAGTAGCCACAACAGAGGAACGTCGTCGTCGGCATCGTTCCCGGGAGACAGCGGGTCCGGACGGGCCGAGGCGAACAGCAGCGAGCCGTCGGGCAGGAACGCCGCCGAGGCCTCACCCTTCGCGCTGCGGGTCAGGCGCCGGGCCGGCCGCTCGCCGGCCGGGTCGATCTCCCACACGGCCGTGACATACGCGGTCTTCTCGCTGTCGAGGGACGAGACCGACGTGACCAGGCGGCTGCCGTCCGGTGAAAGGGCCAGCCCGGCCGCGCGGCCGATGGCGACGTAGGCGTCGAGGTCGTGGAACGGCGTCGGCGAGGCATCGGCCGTGGAGTCGGAGGTGTCAGTCGGATCCGTCACCCGTCATGCCTATCACGGCTGCTCCGGCCTAGGCTCCGGCCATGCACAGCGAACTGGCGGCGTACGTCGACGCGTGGCGGCACTCCGCCGGAAACGTGCTGGAGCTCGGCCGCGAGGTCTCCGTGGAGGAGGGCGGCCGGCCGACGGATCTGCCGGGATGGACCGTCCATGACGTGTTCGCGCACCTCGCCGCCCTCGAGGCGGCGCTGGCCGGGGAACCCGATCCGCCCGGCGACCCACTTCCCCCGTCTGAGCTGCGCGCGGTCCCTCCGGCCTACACCGCCCGAGGAGTCGGGGCGCGTCGAGGCGTGCCTACGTCCGACGTGGTAGAGGAGTTCGCGAGACACGTCGAGACCCGCTCGGCGCAGCTCTCGACCGATCCACCCGAAGATCCGAGCGGCACACCGCCGGGCACGCCCGGTGGCCTCGACTGGGACTGGCGCACCATGCTCCGCAACCGGGCCATCGACGTCTGGACGCACGAGCAGGACATCCGCCGTGCCCTGGGCAGGCCGGGCAACCTCGACGGTCCGGGCGCGCGCGTGACCGTCGGCTCGTTCGCCTTCGCGCTGCCGTACGTGCTGGGCAAGCGGGTCAAGCCGCCCGCGGGACGACCGTGGTGTGGGACGTCGTCGGCCCGGTAGCGTTCACGGCCGCGATTCGCGTCGGTGACGACGGACGTGCGGTCGCGTTGCCCGAAGCTCCGGATCGTGTCGATGCGATCCTGCGGACGGACACCGAGACCTTCGCGATGCTCGGGGCCGGGCGCCGGCCACCGGCGGAGCTCTCCGTCGAGATCGCCGGTAACCCCGACCTGGCCGCCCGGTTTCTGTCCACCATGACGCTCACGTCCTGACGTCATCGGGGGCAGGGGTCCGGCGGCGCGGTGGTTCCTCGCACCAGGAGGTGCGTCGGGACGGTGACGACGTTGGTCTCTGGTGGCTGCTCGGAGATCGCCCAGGCGACCAGTCGGCGGGCGGCGATCCGGCCCCGTTCGCGGACCGGCTGCGCGACGGTCGTGAGGTCGAACAGACGCGACAGGTCGTGGTCGTCGACACCGACACCGGAGAGCTCGCCGGGTATCCGCACGCCGGCAGATCCGAGCGCCTCAACAGGTC
>DAIUDS010000052.1:0-13445 GCA_036845485.1 Jiangellaceae bacterium | reverse complement strand
GTGCAGCCGGCCGTCGAGCAGATCGCAGACGCCGCCGGCCTCGAGGTGGCTCCGGGCCGGTACGTCCTGGAGTTGCGGCCGCCGGGCACGGACAAGGGGGCGGCGTTGCGCGCGCTCGTCGCCGAGGCCGGAGCGCGGTCGGTGGTGTTCCTCGGCGACGACATGGGCGACCTGCCGGCGGTCGCGGCGCTGCGCGAGTTGGACGTGGCCGAACTCGTGGTGTGCAGCGACTCCGACGAGACCCCTGACGCCCTGCGGCTCGAGGCAGATCTGGTGGTCGACGGACCTCCGGGGGTCATCGCCTTCCTCGACGCCTTGGCGGCCGCCCTGTCGGCGTAATAACGGACGGGCGGCGGCCTTCCCGATCGGTCAACGCGGTGCCAGGCTGTCGCCATGTCATTCGACGATCATGCTCGGTCGCCGTTTCCCCCGGCGGCGAGTGCCGTGAGCGACCACGGCGAGGTCCACCTCCAGTCCGCAGATGGCACGGAGTTCGCCGCCTACTACGCCTACCCGGTGGGACGTACCCGTATCGGGATCGTGGTCATGCCCGACGTCAGAGGCTTGCACAGCTTCTACCAGGAGCTTGCTCAGCGGTTCGCCCAGGTCGGCATGCTCGCCGTGGCCATCGACTACTTCGGCCGTACGGCAGGAGTCGAACTGCGTGACGACAGCTTCCCGTACCGCGACCATGCCGAGAGGGTCGAACCTGCGCAGGTCGACCTCGACGTCGCGGCCGCGGTTGCGTGGCTGCGAGCCGACCTCGACCACGACGTCACCTCGGTGTTCACGGTCGGCTTCTCTGCCGGCGGGTCGCTGTCGTGGGCGCAGTCCGGCGCGGGCCAGGGTGTCGCCGGCTGCGTGGGGTTCTACGGCAGGCCGTCGCTGGTGACGTACAGGCTCCCGGCTCTGCAGGCACCGCTGCTCCTGCTGGCCGCGGGCCGGGACGACACAACGGTCGAGGAGGTCGAGGAGTTCGCCGAGCAGGTGCGGTCAGCCGGGGTGGAGGCCGAACTACACGTGTATCCCGACGCCCCACACAGCTTTTTCGACCGCACGGCCGGCGAGCATGAGGCAGCCTGTGCCGACGCATGGATGCGGATCCTGTCGTTCATGGACCGCCACGCCCGCGTCTGATCTGGAGACACGTCCGTCAGAGCCCGCCGCGGCGGAATACCCGCCGGAGCGGACGCTCCCGATAGCCGCCGTCGGTCAGGCCGGCCAACCGCTCGAACAGGTTCCTGGACGCGGCATCCCCCGTGCAGATCCACGACCAGCCTGCTGCCAGCCCGTAGAGCGGGAGCAGGACCGGACCGAAGCACAGCGCGTACTGGCTCGCGTGCCTGCTCTCGTGGGTGAGCAGCATCGGCCGACGCAGGTGGACCGACTCGTCGTCCTTGAACATCACGACGTTGCCGAGCGTGAAGACGGGGTTGGTCGGCACCCACAGCCGGTAGCCGTACCCGAGGAGCAGGCCGTCGGGTCCCTTGCGCAGCTGAGCCCGGCCCAAGGCCGCCACACCCAGGCCGAGCAGGGTGGACAGGTTGATCACGTTGACGAGCTGACGGATCCGGTGGGCAGGTCTCACGCCGCCATCCTTCCGTGAGCCGAGACCCAGCCGCGACGGTCTCTTACCGACCGCAAGCCGGGACGGCCGTCTCGGATGGTGGACCGAGCGGCCGTCAACACGGTCGCCGTGCGTAAGGTCGCCGGCAAGAACTCATCCAGAGGGGCAGAGGGACCGGCCCGGTGAAGCCCCGGCAACCACCCGCTCGGCGGGACAGGTGCCAACTCCGGCCCGCAGCACGCGGGAAAGATGAGGAGGACCTCGTCGATGACCACGACACTCCCTCCGGCTGCGGCCCCCCGGACGACGGAGTTGCCCGACCTCGGGCGGGCCACCCACCTTTCATGCCGGGCGTGCGGGGCGACGACCTTGTTGGGCCCGTTCTACGCCTGCCACGAGTGCTTCGGCCCCCTCGAGGTGGCGTACGACTTCGGCCGTGTGACTCGCGAGTCGGTCGAGGCCGGCCCGCGGTCGATCTGGCGCTACCGGGCACTGCTTCCCGTCCCCGACGACGTCGCCACCACGCCCAACCTCGATCCGGGCTTCACTCGGCTGGTCCGCGCGGACCGGCTCGCGGCGGAGCTCGGGATCCGCAGCTTGTGGGTGAAGGACGACTCCGGTAACCCCACGCACTCGTTCAAGGACCGGGTCGTAGCCGTCGCGCTGACCGCTGCCCGCCAACTCGGGTTCACCGTGCTCGCCTGTCCATCGACGGGCAACCTGGCCAACGCCGTTGCCGCTGCTGCCGCGCGGGCCGGCATCCGGTCGTTCGTCTTCGTCCCGCAGGACCTCGAGCAGCCGAAGATCGTCACCACGGCCGTCTACGGCACCACGCTGGTCGCGGTCGAGGGGACGTACGACGACGTGAACCGGCTGGCGTCGGAGCTGGCCGGTGACCACGTGGACTGGGCCTTCGTCAACGTCAACGTCCGGCCGTACTACGCCGAGGGCTCGAAGACGCTGGGCTACGAAGTGGCCGAGCAGTTGGGCTGGCGGCTGCCACGGCAGGTCGTCATCCCGGTGGCGAGCGGGGCCCAGCTGGTCAAGGTCGACAAGGCGTTCCGGGAGCTTCTCGACCTCGGACTGGTCGAGGGTGAATCGCCCCGGATCTTCGGTGCCCAGGCCACCGGCTGCTCGCCGGTGGCGGCGGCGTTCAAGGCCGGGCACGACGTCGTGCGCCCGGTGCGCCCGTCGACGATCGCGAAGTCGCTCGCCATCGGCAACCCGGCCGACGGCCCGTACGTCCTCGACGTCACACGGCGCACCGGCGGAGCTGTCGAGGACGTCACCGACGAGGAGATCGTGGAGGGCATCCGGCTGCTCGCGCGGACCGAGGGGATCTTCGCCGAGACGGCCGGCGGCGTCACCACGGCGGTGCTCTCGAAACTGCTGCGCGACGGCGTGCTCGACCCGGACGCCGAGACCGTCGTGTTCAACACCGGCGACGGCCTCAAGACCCTCGATGCCGTCTCCGCCGTGGTCGGACCGGTCGCGACGATCCCACCCTCGACGGAGGCGTTCCACGCGCTGGAGGCGGCCCGATGATCACGGTCGCCGTGAGGGTCCCCACCATCCTGCGCGCGTATACGCAGGGGAAGTCTGATGTGTCGGTCACCGTCGAGGACGGCGCCGCGCTGGCCGACGTCGTCGCGGCCCTGGACCGCGCACATCCCGGCATCGCGGCTCGCGTGCTGGACGACTCCGGTCAGATCCGTCGGTTCGTCAACGTGTACGTCGACGACGACGACGTACGCTTCGCGGCCGGGTTGCAGACCCCGACTCCTGACGGCGCCCGGGTCTCGGTGATCCCCGCCGTTGCTGGCGGCTGACCCCGTCGCCGTGCCGGACGCGGGCAGCGCGGCCACGGTCCGGGCAGGTGACGCCACACCCAGGCATATATCAGATCTCCTCCCCGGCGTTCGGTGGGTTCGGCGTCAGGGCCCTCGCCGGGCGCCGGCTCGACGACCCAGCTGTCGCTCGGCTCGATGATCCGGGGCGCCTGGTCGATGGTGTAGGTCCATGCCCGGACGGGGCACCGTGGCCCGAGCGGTGTGCAGCGATCGAGAAGTTGCCGAGCTCGCTCGCCGCGGCGGTGTCCGGGTAGTGGCCTGGGCCGCGGGCGAGGTCCGACAGCTCCACGCCCTGCACGACGATCTTCTCCCAGTCGTCACCCAGCCGGGGAACCCGCAGGATCGCGTATGCGTCTCCGAGTGCGATCTCGTCCTGGGCGCGTGCGGTCTGGATACCGGTGCCCCACAGCACGTAGGCGGCATAGAGGAGGACCAGGATTCCGGCCGTCAGGAGGAGTTCGCCGGTGACGCCGACGGCCGCCGCGACCGGGCTACGTTGGGGCGGATCCGCCCTGGTGTGGTGTGCAAAACCGTGCGGTCCGGGACACCTGCTGAGCCTAGTGGCCGCCGTGTATGGTCATCACCGGTCGGACGTGACGCGAGCGACCGGAGCAAGCGGAACGGGCACGCAAGACCCCCCTCGGGGGGCGGTGGAGCGAGCACGACCCGGGTCCCCCACAGGGCCCCGACACACCCGCCCGTACGAGGAGAGGTAATGGCTCAGGGCACCGTGAAGTGGTTCAACTCCGAGAAGGGCTACGGCTTCATTGCCGTCGACGGCGGACAGGACCTCTTCGTCCACTACACGGCGATCGACATGGAGGGTTACCGCAGCCTGGAAGACGGTCAGCGCGTCGAATTCGAGGTCGGCGAGGGACCCAAGGGCCCGCAGGCCGAGCAGGTTCGCATCGTCTGACAGCGCCCGCCGCTCATACCGTCGGTCTGGTCCCGGTACGGCGCGGGGCCGGGCCGACCCGCGTCTCGGGTGGCGCGTCTCACATCCCGAACGGGATCTTGGGACCCACCGGCGAGGGACAATGAAGGGGTGAGCGTCCGCAATCGTCCGGTTCTTGTCTACGACGGAGACTGCAGGTTCTGCAGCTCTTGTGTCGACTTCATCGAGCGACGAGTTCCGACCTCCGCCGAGATCATTCCCTGGCAGTTCACGAACCTCGACGCACTGGGCACCACCGCGCAGCAGGCCGAGTACGAGCTTGTCTGGGTCCACTCCTCAGGACGGGTCGACGGCGGCGCCCAGGCCATCGCCCACCTTCTGATCGACGCCGGCGGGCCTTGGCGGCCGCTGGGCCGGCTGCTTCGGGTACCGCCGGCGCGCTGGCTCGCGCACGCCGTGTACCGCCTGGTCGCCGACAACCGTCACCGCCTCCCGGGCGGCACCCCGGCCTGCGCGCTGCCGGCCGGGGACCGACCCGGCGCAGCCGTCCGCTGACGTTCTCCGCACGCGTACGGATCCGCCGAGCTTGCACTCGAGCCTACCGAGTGCTAAACACGGGATTAGCACTCTTCACTCGAGAGTGACAACGACAGGTACCGGATCGACGAGGTCCCGGCGTCGCGGTGACAGGAGCCGCGGAGTCGAGGCCGTCCGTCGCGGGCGTCGAGCCGGCCATCCACCCGCAGTACGGGAGGACCAGGAAACCCATGCCAAAGATCATCGCCTTCAGCGAGGAGGCGCGGCGCGGCCTCGAGCGCGGCATGAACCAACTTGCCGACACGGTACGGGTCACGCTCGGACCGAAGGGTCGCAACGTCGTCCTCGAGAAGAAATGGGGCGCGCCGACCATCACCAACGACGGCGTCTCCATCGCAAAGGAGATCGAGCTCGAGGACCCGTGGGAGAAGGTCGGGGCCGAGCTCGTCAAGGAGGTCGCGAAGAAGACCGACGACGTCGCCGGTGACGGCACCACCACCGCGACCGTGCTCGCCCAGGCGCTGGTCCGTGAGGGCCTGCGCAACGTGGCGGCCGGCGCCAACCCGATGGCGCTCAAGCGCGGCATCGAGGGCGCTGTCGAGGCCGTCGCGGAACAGCTGCTCTCCTCGGCCAAGGACGTCGAGACCAAGGAGCAGATCGCCGCGACCGCGTCGATCTCCGCTGCCGACACCCAGATCGGTGATCTCATCGCCGAGGCCATGGACAAGGTCGGCGAGCAGGGTGTCATCACCGTCGAGGAGAGCAACACCTTCGGGCTCGAGCTCGAGCTGACCGAGGGTATGCGCTTCGACAAGGGGTACATCTCCGGCTACTTCGTCACCGACGCCGAGCGTCAGGAAGCCGTCCTGGAGGACGCGTACGTCCTCCTGGTGGAGTCCAAGATCGGCAGCGTCAAGGACCTTCTCCCACTGCTGGAAAAGGTCATGCAGGCCGGCAAGCCGCTGCTGATCATCGCCGAGGACGTCGAGGGCGAGGCTCTGGCGACCCTGGTGGTCAACAAGATCCGCGGGACCTTCAAGTCCGCCGCGGTGAAGGCGCCGGGCTTCGGCGACCGTCGCAAGGCCATGCTGCAGGACATCGCGATCCTGACCGGTGGCCAGGTCATCAGCGAGACCGTCGGTCTGAAGCTGGAGAACGCGACGCTCGACCTGCTCGGCCAGGCCCGGAAGGTCGTCGTCACCAAGGACGAGACGACGATCGTCGAGGGCTCCGGCGACGCCGACCAGATCGCCGGTCGAGTCAGCCAGATCCGCACCGAGATCGACAACTCCGACAGCGACTACGACCGCGAGAAGCTCCAGGAGCGTCTGGCCAAGCTCGCGGGCGGCGTCGCCGTCATCAAGGCGGGCGCGGCCACCGAGGTCGAGCTCAAGGAGCGCAAGCACCGCATCGAGGACGCAGTGCGTAACGCCAAGGCGGCCGTCGAGGAGGGCATCGTCGCCGGTGGTGGCGTCGCCCTGCTCCAGGCCGCACAGCGTGCGTTCGAGAAGCTCGAGTTCGACGGTGACGAGGCCACCGGGGCGAACATCGTCAAGGTGGCTGTCGAGGCTCCGCTCAAGCAGATCGCGATCAATGCCGGCTTCGAGGGCGGCGTCGTGGTCGAGCGGGTCCGTGGCCTGGAGAACGGGCACGGGCTCAACGCGGAGACCGGCGAGTATGTGGACATGATCGCGGCCGGCATCATCGACCCGGCCAAGGTCACCCGTTCGGCGCTACAGAACGCCGCGTCGATCGCCGGGCTGTTCCTCACCACCGAGGCCGTGATCGCCGACAAGCCCGAGAAGACGCCGGCTGCACCGGCCGGACCGGGTGGCGACATGGGCGGCATGGACTTCTAGGAGTCCAGCTCAGCACCTCACGCAGGGGGGCGGCGCTTGCGGGACAACCCGCGACCGCCGCCCCTTTGCGATGTCCGGCAAGGGCCCGCCTGACGCGACCCGGTCCCCGCGGGCGTCTACAGCCCGCCGAGCGGAGCGACGACGATCCCGGACTCCGCGCACATCCACCGGGGATCAGGGCCGAGGTCGGGCTCGATCCGGAGTGCATGGGGCTCGGTCTCGTCGCAGGCGGTGCAGCGCGGCCACCGGCCGACGCCGCCGTCGAGCAACCGGTCCTGCACGTCCTGTGCGACCTGACCGGCGACGAAGGACTCGCCGTCCGGCCATTGCTCCACCCACCATCGGCGTTCGGTCACCGCATCCTCCAGCACGTCGACGGCGTCCGCGGTGTCGAGGCCGCGCGCGGCCAGGTCGTGCAACACCCGGGCGCGCGCCTCCAGCAGGGCGTCGGCGGTCACGCTCCGATCGTGCCAGGGCGGCGCCGCGTCCTGGCACACTGTGGGACGTGCGGCCGCTGCTGGAGGTAATCGCGCTGGGCCCGGGTGACGCCGCGGGCGCACAGCTGGGCGGCGCCGACCGGCTCGAGGTCGTCGCCGACATGGACTCCGACGGCCTCACCCCGTCTGTCGACACGGTGCGTGACCTCAAGCGAGAGTGCGACCTCCCGCTGCGGGTGATGCTGCGTGCCAATGACGGCTTCTCGACCAGCGGGTCGGAGCTGACCCGCCTGCAGGGTGCGTCGCACCAGCTCGCCGAAGCCGGTGCCGACGGCTTCGTGCTCGGCTTCCTCGGCCCGACGGTCGAGATCGACGTCGACGCCACCCTCGCACTCGCCGACGAGTTCGGCAGCCTGCCCTGGACGTTCCACCGCGCAGTCGACCACTCGCTCGACTACGACCGTGCGTGGCAACGCCTGCGCATGATGCCGCGGCTCGACACCGTGCTGACCGCCGGTTCCGCTCGGGGTGTCTCGGCCGGCCTCGACGATCTGTGCCGCCGGGCCTCGGACGATGCCGAGGTCGCCCGGCTGATGATGGCCGGCGGCGGGCTGGTGGCCGACCACGTCCCGTGGCTCGCTCGCGCGGGCGTACGCAAGTTCCATGTCGGCTCGCGGGTCCGGCCGAGCGGATCGTGGAAGGCGTATGTCGAAGCGTCGATGGTCCGGTCATGGCGCACTCTGGTCGACGACGCCGTCGCCGCGGCGCTGTAGCCACGGTGATCCTCGTCGATCCGCCGAGCTGGCCCGGTCACGGCCGGCTCTGGTCGCATCTGGTGTCCGACGACTCGTTGGACGAGTTGCACGCGTTCGCCGCCGCGACGGGCATCCCGTCCCGCGGCTTCGAACGCGACCACTACGACGTGCCGGAGGAGATGTACGGGCGGGTGGTCGCTGCGGGGGCAGTACCGGTGACCAGCCGTGAGGTCGTCCGGCGGCTGCATACCGCCGGGCTCAGGAGGCGGAAGCGCCGCCGCGGAGCAGGGTCAGCTCCGTCCTGACGTTGCGCCGAGCCGCGTCCTCCCAGCGCTCGCGCGCGGCCGCGGTGCGGTACAGCGGCTTGCCCGACAGCAGCCGCTCGAGCACCTCGGCCCGGCCACGGCGGAAGACCTCCTCGTCGACATGGGCGTACTCGGCCCGAACGGCGGCCGCGTAGGCCGCGTAGGTCTCGGGATCGCCGCCGAGGACCGCCAGGTCGGCGTCGCAGAGCACCGCGCCGTTCTTGTCGTCCGCAGCCGGGTCGTGTGTGGCCGTCAGCTCGACCAGCCTGACGACCTCCGCGGCTCTCTCGCCAGCGACGCCGAGGCCCGGAAGCATCGAGGCGGCGAGCCGGGCGCTGTCGCGTTCGTCGGTACCGGGATTGCCGGCATACACCACGTCGTGGAACCAGGCGGCCAGCCGCACGGCGTCCGGGTCTGCCGCATCGGGCGCCAGCTCGTCGACGGCGTCGAGCACGGCCCGAAGATGCGCGGCGTCGTGATAGCGCCGATGCGGCTCCGACCAGCGGGACAACAGGGAACGGCCCGCGGCCTCGTCATCCACAAGATCGCGCCAGCGTGCGATCAGGTCATCCATCCCGGTATCATGACGCCCGCACAGAGTTCCCGTGCGCGCGTGGCACCTCGGCGGGTCGGGCCGCTTCTGCGACAGCGTCCGTTGAGCAGTGCAAGCTGGCTCCGTTGACTCGTGTCCAGGCGAGTGCGGGGTATGCCACGGCCACCGCCCATCGGGCGAGTCGGTAGGTTCCGTCGTCCGCCAGATCTCCGGCATCGTCGCGGGAACCAAACTCGCCGTCTGCTGTGCCCTTGAGTCACCTTCAGCGAACCTGGCGACCGAAGGATCTCCACCTCTTGCACCGGATATCCGGTGCAGTTCCCAGTCGCGGTGCAGGAACCATCCAGCCCGTGGCGGATGGGGGCGGGCCCTACCTGACAGGGACCGCTGCCGGAGACCAGCGCGTACCGAGCGCGGCGCCGAGCTCAGGCGGGGTCGGTCGGGTGGAGGACGTCCTCGGCGTCGACGATCCGGTAGGCGTACCCCTGCTCGGAGAGGAACCGCTGGCGATGCTGGGCGTAGTCCTGGTCCAGAGTGTCGCGCGCGACGACCGAGTAGAAGCGCGCGGTGCGGCCGTCGGACTTGGGCCGCAGGATCCGGCCGAGCCGCTGAGCCTCCTCCTGCCGCGATCCGAAGGTGCCCGAAACTTGGATCGCCACGCTGGCCTCGGGCAGGTCGATCGAGAAGTTGGCGACCTTGCTGACCACCAGCATGGAGAGCTGGCCTGTGCGGAACGCCTCGAACAATCGTTGCCGTTCGCGCACCGTGGTCTCACCCTTGACCACGGGTGCGCCGAGGCGTTCGCCGAGGTCGTCTAGCTGGTCGATGTACTGGCCGATCACCAGCGTCTGGTCTGCCGCGTGCTGGGCCACCAGCCGCTCGACGACCCGGGTCTTCGTATCGGTGGTGGAGCACAGGCGGTAGCGCTCGTCCGGCTCGGCGACGGCGTAGGCCAGCCGTTCGTCCTGGCTTAGCGTGACGCGCACCTCGACGCACTCGGCGGGCGCGATCCAGCCCTGGTTCTCGATCTCCTTCCAGGGCGCGTCGTAGCGCTTGGGGCCGATCAGCGTGAACACGTCGTCCTCCCGGCCGTCCTCCCTCACCAGGGTCGCGGTCAGGCCGAGGCGGCGGCGCGCCTGCAGGTCGGCCGTCATCCGGAAGATCGGGGCGGGCAGCAGGTGAACCTCGTCGTAGACGATCAGGCCCCAGTCGCGGGCGTCGAGGAGCTCGAGGTGGGCGTAGACGCCCTTCCGGCGCGTGGCCATGACCTGATAGGTCGCAATGGTGACCGGCCGGACCTCCTTCTTGGCGCCGGAGTACTCGCCGATCTCCTCTTCAGTGAGCGACGTCCGCCGGATGAGCTCGTCGCGCCACTGTCGCGCGGCCACCGTGCTCGTGACGAGGATGAGCGTCGTGGCGCTCGCGCGCGCCATCGCGGCCGCGCCGACCAACGTCTTTCCGGCGCCGCAGGGAAGGACGACAACGCCGGAACCGCCGTGCCAGAAGCCGTCGGCCGCCTCCTTCTGGTAGTTCCGCAGCGCCCAGCCGTTCTCCGCAAGGCTGATCGGGTGAGCTTCGCCGTCCACGTACCCCGCGAGGTCCTCGGCCGGCCAGCCCAGCTTGACCAGCGCCTGCTTGACGTTGCCACGCTCGCTGGGGTGGACGGCCACGGTGTCCGCGTCGATCCGATCGCCGAGGAGGGGCCGTAGTCGCTTGGAGCGCAGCACCTCCTCGAGTACTGGCCGGTCGGTCGTGTGCAGGACCAGGCCGTGAACCGGGTCGGTTTCCAGGCGGAGCCGGCCGTAGCGTGCCATGGTCTCGGCGACGTCGACGAGCAAGGCGTGGGGCACCGCGTAGCGGGAGAACGTCAGCAGCGTGTCGACGACCTGCTCGGCGTCGTGGCCGGCCGCGCGGGCATTCCAGAGTCCGAGTGGCGTGAGCCGATAGGTGTGGACGTGCTCGGGCGACCGCTCCAACTCGGCGAACGGCGCGATGGCGCGACGGCACGCGCCGGCCTGGTCGTGGTCGACCTCGAGGAGCAGGGTCTTGTCGCTCTGGACGATCAATGGTCCGTCGGTCACGTGCAGCCTTCCGGTGGAGGACCGTTCATTGTCCCTCACGCCGGAGGGTGACGAACGCCTCGAGTCCGTTTCCGGTTTCGCAGCGGCGTGACGATGCCCGGTTGGGGGCACAATGGCCGGCGATGGCCCGAGTCGAGCACTCTCGTCCCGCGCGGAAGTCGACGGACCCGCGCGGAGAGCGCCATCGACGGGTACTGGTGTACAGGCGCTATCTCCGGCTCTCGGCGATCGGCGCGCTGGTCCCCGGAGCCGGGCTGATCGTCGCCGGTCGCCGGGCGGGCTGGCTCGTGCTGGGCGTCGTGGTGGCCGGCCTGGTCGGTGTCGGTGTCTTTGTCGCGCAGGCGGGGAGATCTGGCCTGCTGGAGGCCGGCACCGACAAGGGGACACTGCGCCTGGTCGCCGTCACGTTGATCGTGGTTGCCGCTCTGTGGTTGCTCGTGGCGATGACCAGCCTGCGGGTGCTCGAACCGGAGGGCCTCAACGGTGCGCAGCGGCTGCTGGCGGCCCTGGTCGTCGCGGCGGTCGTTTCGCTGGTCGTGGGCCCGTTGGCCATCGCGGCCCGCAACAGTCTCACCCAGCGTGATCTGCTCGGGTCGGTCTTCGCCGACGACGGCCAGCGCAGCCTCACCGTGCCCACGGCACCGGCCGAGGACCCCTGGGCCGAACTGTCCCGGGTCAACGTCCTCCTGCTCGGCAGCGACAGCTTCCCGGGCCGCGAGGGCATCCGCACCGACACGGTCATGGTCGCCAGCATCGACACAAGCTCCGGCGAGACAACGCTGTTCGCGTTGCCCCGAAACCTCGAGGGTCTTCCCTTTCCCGAGGGTCCGCTACGTGAGGCCTATCCTGATGGCTTCCACGCAGAGCCGGACTCGTTCCTGTACTCGGTCTACAGCACCGTCCCGGCGAATGTCCCCGAGGTGTTCGAGGGCATCGAGGATCCCGGCGCCGAGGCCCTCAAGCTCGGTGTCGGCGAGGCCCTGGGTATGCCGATCCACTTCTACGTCATGGTCAACATCAGGGGCTTCGAGGCGCTCGTCCAGGCCATGGGCGGGATCGACATCGACGTGCCGTACGACATACCGATGGGTACCGAGCGGGACAACTCGGCCGACGGCTGCACAGAGGCCACCGGTTGGATCCGCAAGGGCGACGACCAGCACCTTGACGGCTACCGCGCCCTGTGGTTCGCGCGCGCCCGCTGCGGGCCCGGGCCTGTCAACAACGACTACGAGCGGATGCGCCGCCAGCGGTGCGTCATCGGCGCCGTCGCCAAGCGCGCGGATCCGATCCGTATGGCCACCAGCTTCCAGCAGATCGCAGCCGCTACGCAGGCGCTCGTCTCGACCGACATCCCGCAGCAGCGAGTCGGTGCGTTCGTCGAGCTCGGCCTCAAGGTCCGGGAGGCAGGTATCCGCAGCCTCCCGTTCACGAACGAGATCGTCCATTCCGCCGATCCCGACTACGACGTGATACGGGAGTATGTCGCGGAGGCCCTCCGGCCGGCACCGACGGCGAGCTCCCCGGCACCGTCTTCTCCGTCGGCTGGTCCGACCGTCGGGGCGTCCCCCGACCTGACGCCGGCCGATCCGAGCGAGAGTCCCCAGCCGCCGAGCGAGTCCGAGGGCGCGCAGGATCTCGACGTCGTCTGCTGACCTCTATGCCGCGTCGACCGGAGCCACCCCGCTGATCCGGTGTACCGCGAACGAGCGGACCTCACCGGAGCGGTGGTCGAACGCGGCAAGCCAGCCGCCCTCGAGGCGGACCGGGTCGACGACCCGTTCGCTGGTGGCACCGTGGTGGTCGACGTAGCCGATCCAAACCGTGGTGCCGTCCGCCAGTGCGCGCCGCAGGTCGGCCAGCGTCTGGGCGGAGACGCTGCGACCCAGCCGGCTCGGCGACGCGTCCGCCGGACGTCCAGCTGCGCTGCGGTCGCCGGCTCGAAGCGCCCGGACGGCGGCGGTCAGCGTCGCCTCGGCCGGCGGCGGCCGCTCGGCCAGGAGCGGCTCCGGTACCGGCCGGGTGGGAGCTCGTCGGGCCTGCGTGCGGGCGACGACCAGCGTGCCGTCGGCGGCCTCGGGAGTCGGTGTGAAGCCCATCTGCCGCAACCGTTCCAGCAGCGTGGCGGCCTCGAGGTGTGTGGCGAGCACGGTGGGTGCTAGCCGTCGTAGGCCGAGCGCACCCGCAACGGGATCCGCCAGGATCTGTGCGAGCAGCGCCTCGTCGTCACACCGCACGAATGCCGCCGCGCCACCGACCCGGAGTAGGCCGTGCTGCCGTGCGACGTCGTCGACCAGGTATGTCAGCGGCTGCGGGACCGGCGTTCGCGATACGCGGGCGAGGAAGCCGTGAATCTCTGCCGCCGTACGCCCGGCGTCGAGGGCCCGGCGGATGGAAGTCGTCGTGAACCGGTGGACGGTGGCACCGCCGCGGCTCTCGACGTCGGAGAGCTGCGCCAGTTCCCGGCCGAGGTCCGGCCGGAGCCGGCCCGGGGCGACCGCGGTGAGGTCGGCCTGGATCAGGACATGGCCGAGCGGCTCGGGAAGGACGGCGTCGAGCGCAGCCGCGGCCACCTTCGACGCCGCCTCGGCGGGCCGGCCGTAGAG
>DAIUDS010000051.1:0-13650 GCA_036845485.1 Jiangellaceae bacterium | reverse complement strand
TGGCCGTGCTCGGAGAGGACCGGCTCCATCTCCACGGTGATGTGACGCTCCTCGGCGAAGGCCCGCACCGTGTCGACACAGCGGACCGCGTCGCTGGACACGACACGTGTGACGCCCAGTGCCGCCAGCGCGGTGGCGAGTCGCGCGGCGTGTCGCGTGCCCCGGGTGTCAAGGGGTCGCTCCTCGTCCGGGCCGGTCCACGAGGACCGCGCGACCGCCCGGGTGTGGCGCAGCACGACCAGCGGTGTGGTCCGGATCGGGCCACTGGCCAGCGCCGTCACCAGTTCGGAGTCGCGGGCGTGGCTCAGCTGCCGCATGGCCTCGGCCGCCGGGAGGAACGTGACCTCGTCCACCTCCGCGGTGCCCGGCCAGACCGGCGCGCCATCGTCGGCCCGGGCCGCCCAATAGTGGACCCGCTTGGGTCGCCCGTTCGCCTCGTAGTGCTGCGTGGGGAGCGGACGGCCCAGGACGACGCGCTGGCCGGTCTCTTCCTCGACCTCGCGGACGGCGCAGACGAGGATGTGCTCGCCCGGGTCTTGCTTGCCCTTCGGCAGCGACCAGTCGTCGTAGCGTGGCCGGTGCACGAGGCAGATCTCGATCGAACCGCCCAGGGCGGTCTGGGGCCTCCACACCACGGCGCCCGCAGCGACGACGGTCTGGTCGCCCTCGTCGTCGCCCCGCCGGGTCACGGCTCGAGCCACCGTCGCCACTTGCGCCGGCTCGCCTGGGGCCAGAGCGCGGCGAACTCCCGGCGTGAGGTGTCGACCAGACCGCGTTCGGTCGAGTACAGCATGCCGAGCGCGAATGCGGCCGTTGGCTCGGCGTCGGCGGCGAGCTCACGGGCAAGGTCGGCGGCCTGCGCCGCGTCCTGGTGCTCGCCCAGCACCTCGGTGACGCGCGAGAGCTGCTTGGCGAGCGCGGCGGCCTCGGAACCGAGCGCCGGCGCCACCGCCTCCGCGGCGTAACGGGCCCGCTTGGCGGCGATCCGGGTGGCGTGCCAGTCGCCGTCGGGTGCGCCTGCAGGCGTCGCCTCCTCGTCGGCAAATAGAGCCTTCGCACGCTTCGACAGGCGCTTCCACGCCTTAGCGACGAGCGGAGGAAGTACGACCCGGGCCGGCTTCTCGGCCGCCTCCGTCGTTGCCGGCGACGCGCTGGCGGAGACCAGGGCCTCGTGCAGGGCGAGATAGCGGTCCGAGCCGAGCATGTCCAACGCATGCGACCGCGCCGTCGCCATCCGGCCAGACAGCTCCTCGAGCAAGACGTCTCGGGCCGCCTCGGCATCGCCGGAAAGGTGGCTCTCCAGTCGGGTGAGCAGCACCTCGCTCTCCCGAAGCCGGCCGAGACCCGAAGCCACCCAGGCCAGCTCGTCACGCAGCGCGTTCGCCCAGTCCGGCTCGAGGAGCGGGCGGAACACCCGAAGCCCGCTGCGCAGCCGCCGCGCGGCCACCCGCATCTGGTGCACGGAGTCGTCGGCGTCCTGCCGGACCGCGAGATCGGCCTGGCGGAAGGCCCGGGTGTGCCGAGTGATGTGAGCCCGGATGGCGATCCGGGCGGGGTCCTTCGGCTTCACGTCACCGGGCTCGGGGACCTCGGACGCCCCGGCCGCCTGTGGCCCGAGCGCCCGTACCGCCTTGGAGACGAACTCCCCGCCGATCGCGCCGGAACCCACCAGCGCCTCGGTGACCTCCTCGACCAGCTCGGCGGGGGCACCGTCCCGTTCTTCGAGCTCGAGCTCGCGGAACCGGGCAGCGACGTGACCGGATCCGTCGACCACGCTGACGGTGTCGTCGACGAGCTCGGCGGCCGGCTCGCCGGAGCCGCCGGACAGCAGCAGCTTCCTCCGTGTCGTCCGGAGCGTCGCAACCAGGTCGACCGGACTCTGCCGCACGACTGCACGAACCGTGTGCAGCAGCTCGGGCGGCGGGTTCCCGACGTCGCCTGCGTCGAGCGGGAGCCGCAGCTCGTCTCGCGTCTCGACGGTTCCGGCCACCGGCACCTTGAGGTGCCAGCCCTCGTCGTCACCCCCCGTACGACGGCGCAGCGTCATACCCTCCCGGGCCAGGCGCAGGTCCGCCGTGTCGTAGTAGGCGGCCTCGAGCTCGATCGTGCCGTCGTCGTCTACCGCAGAGAGCGAAGCGGCGGTGGACAGGTCGGGGATGCGGAACAAACCGTGGACCCGGAACTTGTGCTCGACCTCGCGAACGGTCGACACCGGCTTGCCCGAACTCACGCCGTGGACCTCCGACGCCGTTTCCGTTCGATGAGTGCCTGCTGGAGGTCGATGAGTGGCTCTCCGTCGGGAGACCTGTGGACGCGTATCCACTCGCTGTCGGGCATCAGTCGCCAGGACGCGACGCCGTCGTCGAAGGCCATGTCCAACAGCGCACCGAGCTCCGCCTCGTGCTCCCGGCTGGCAAGGCGCACCATGGCTTCGACCCGCCGGTCGAAGCTGCGGTGCATGAGGTCGGCCGACCCGATCCAGTACTCGGCGTCGCCGCCGTTATCGAAGGCCAGGATGCGGGAGTGCTCGAGGAATCGGCCAAGGGTGCTGCGAGCGCGGACATTCTCCGAGAGGCCGGGCACGCCGGCGCGGATGCAGCAGATGCCCCGGACCCAGATGTCGACCGGGACGCCGGCTTGCGACGCCTCGTACAGCGCGTCGATGACCGCCTCGTCGACCAGGCTGTTGATCTTGAAACGGATCCGCGCCGGCAGCCCGGCACGGCGGTGCTCGACCTCGCGCTGGATGCGTTCGACGATGCCGGACCGCAGCGCGTGGGGCGCCACCAGCAGACGCTCGTAGTCGGAGTCGATCGAGTAGCCGGACAGCGTGTTGAACAGGCGGTTGACGTCCTCCGCGACCTCGGTGTCCACGGTGAGCAGACCCAGGTCCTCGTAGACCCGTGCCGTCTTGGGGTGGTAGTTGCCGGTGCCGATGTGCGTGTAGCGGCGGATGCCGGCACCGTGCGCCGCCTCGTCGCGCACCACGAGGCACAGCTTGCAGTGGGTTTTCAGCCCGACCATTCCGTAGACGACGTGCACGCCGGCCTGCTCCAACTTGCGGGCCCAGGTGATGTTCGCCTGCTCGTCGAACCTGGCCTTGAGCTCGACCAGGGCAAGAACCTGTTTACCGGCCTCGGCGGCGTCGATCAGGGCATCGACGATGGGGGAGTCGCCGCTGGTGCGGTAGAGCGTCTGCTTGATCGCCAGCACGTTCGGATCGGATGCGGCCTGTTCGATGAAGCGCTGGACGCTGGTCGAGAAGGAGTCGTACGGGTGATGAACCAGAAGGTCGCCGCGCCGGATCGCGGCCAGCATGTCGGCCGGCGCGGCCGACTCCACGTCCGGCAGGTCCCGGTGGGTGGCCGGAAGGAACGACCGGTACTTGTGCTCGGCCCGGTCGAGGTCAGCGATGTTGTGCAGGCCGGTGAGGTCGAGCGGCCCGGGTAGCGAGAGGACCTCGTAGTCGCTGACGCCAAGCTCGCGCTTCAACAGGTCGAGGACATGCGGGTCGACGGTCTCCTCGACCTCGAGCCGGACCGCTGGTCCGAACCGCCGGCGCATCAGTTCGCGCTCTATGGCGGTGAGCAGATTCTCTGCGTCGTCCTCCTCGACCTCGAAGTCCTCGTTGCGCGTCACCCGGAAGGTGTGATGTTGCAGCACCTCCATGCCAGGGAAGAGCTGCGAGAGGTGCGCGGCGATGATGTCCTCGAGAGGGACGAAGCGTTCTTCGCCCAGAGGCAGGAACCGGGGGAAGTTCGGCGGCACCTTGACCCGGGCGAAATGCTCGGTGCCCGTACGTGGGTTGCGCACCACGACGGCCAGGTTGAGCGACAGCCCGGAGATGTATGGGAACGGATGCGCCGGGTCTACAGCGAGCGGCGTCAGCACCGGGAAGATCCGCTCCCGGAACAGCGCGCGTGTCCGAGTGTGCTCCGCGTCGTCGAGGTCGTCCCAGCGGGCGATCTCGATGCCCTCCTTGACCAGGGCGGGCAGCACATCGTCGTGGAAGCCGTTCGCCTGCCGGGTCATGAGCTCCCGGGTACGGGCGAGCGTGCCCTCATGCACCTCGCGGGGCAGCAGCCCGCTCGCCGCCCGGACCGCGACGCCGGCCGCGATCCGACGCTTGAGGCCGGCCACCCTGACCATGAAGAACTCGTCGAGGTTGCTGGAGAAGATCGCGAGGAACCTGGTCCTCTCCAGCAAGGGCAAGTCGGGGTCCTCGGCGAGCTCCAGCACCCGGGTGTTGAAGGCCAGCCAGGACAGCTCGCGGTCGAGGAATCGCTCCTCGATCACGATCGGCTCGGTAGCCATGACATTCATGCTGGCACGCCCGGGTGAACTGCGGATAGACGAATCAACTACCTGCCGAGTACATGACGTCGACGGCGGTGCGGGTAAAGCCGAGCGACGTGTAGAGCCCGACCGCGGCGTGGTTGTCCGACTCGACGTACAGCATCACGGTGTCCAGCCCTGCGTCCCATAAGTGGTGCAGCCCGACCAGGGTGAGCGCTCGACCGAGGCCGGTGCGCTGCTCGGCGGGGTCGACGCCGAGAACGTAGACCTCCCCCATCATGCCGTCGTGGACCTTGGTCCAATGGAAGCCGACCATTCCCGCAGCCCGTCGGGCGACGAAGAAGCCGGCGGGATCGAACCAGGGCTGGGCCATCCGCTGCTGCAGGTCGGCCACGGTCAACCGGCCCTGCTCGGGGTGGTCGGTGAAGGCACGCGCGTTGAGCCTGACCCACTCCTCGTCGTCGAGGCCGGGAACGAAGGTGTCGACGACTACTCCGGACGGTATGCGCGGCTCGGGGGGCACCTCGGTCAGCGGACGCGCCATCTGCCAGAGCGAGCGGGCCCGGATGAACCCGGCCGATGCCGCCAAGCCGGCGGCCGACGCCAGGTCTCCGTGCGCCCAGATCCGAAGCGGCGGTCGGCCTGTCGCCTCGACCAGAGCCGCGACGAGCGCACGGCCGGCGCCGAGGCGGCGCCTTTCGGGGTGGACGACCAACTCCGCACTGGCGGTCTCGGGGTCGAGCTGCGCGTACCCGACGAGGACCCTGTCCCGTTCGACGATGAAATGCTCGACGGACCCGGGCTCGCTCAACCTGAGCATCGCCTGCTCGGACATGGGGGATACGTCGTCGGTCTCCGTCGCAGCCGAGATCACCGACCGGACGGCGGCCACCGCATCGTCGTCGAGCCGCCACACCGGCTCCGCGATCGTCCGCTCCGCCACCGGACCATTCTGGCGTATGCGGCCAGGTCAGTGGCTGACCCGCTCGGGGGTCGAGCTCCGCCGCGGTGCCGGTGGCACGAATCGGTAGCCGACGTTGCGGACCGTGCCGATCAGGGCCTCGTGCTCGGCGCCGAGCTTCGCGCGTAGGCGGCGGACGTGGACATCGACGGTGCGCGTCCCACCGAAGTAGTCGTAGCCCCAGACCTCCTGGAGGAGCTGGGCACGGGTGAACACGCGGCCCGGGTGCTGTGCGATGAACTTCAGCAGCTCGAACTCCTTGTAGGTGAGGTCGAGCGCGCGACCGGAGACGCGGGCGGTGTACGTGGCCTCGTCGACCACCAGGTCGCCGGAGCGGATCTCGTCCGGAACGTCGTCGCTGGCACTCGCAGCAGCGAGCCGGCCGTGCGCGAGGCGAAGCCGAGCCTCCACCTCCGCCGGACCTGCCGTGTCGAGCAGGACGTCGTCGACGCCCCAGTCGGCGGTCAAGGCGGCCAGTCCGCCCTCGGTGACGACGACCATCAAGGGCACGTCGACGCCGGTCGTGCGGATCAGCCGGGACAGGCCGCGCGCGTGCCCGAGGTCACGCCGCGCATCGACGAGAACCGCGTCACAAGGCGGCGCGTCGATAAGGGCGGCCGCCTCGGCCGGCGCCACCCGGACGTCGTGAAGCAGGAGGCCAAGCGCCGGCAGTACGTCGGCGGACGGCCGTAGTGCGTTGGTGAGCAGCAGGATCGTCGACGCCATGGCGCTCCTTCTCCACCAGGGGCCCCGGATACACGAAGGACCCGGAGGCAACGCTGGCCGGGTCCCGCCCCTTGGCAGGATAGTCCACGTGTTCGGTGCCCAGACCCGCTTGACCACGCGGACAGCCGATGTCG
Source organism: Jiangellaceae bacterium (assembly GCA_036845485.1). Classification (GTDB taxonomy): domain Bacteria; phylum Actinomycetota; class Actinomycetes; order Jiangellales; family Jiangellaceae; genus DAIUDS01. The sequence goes on along the minus strand of DAIUDS010000051.1, from coordinate 7,533 downwards.
GATTCCGCACGCGACTGCAGGCCGAGGACGGGGTCGTCGTGTCCGCCGAGCACCTTCCGAGGGCCGACGGTTCGCGCAGTCTGGCAGTCATCGTGGTGCACGGGTTCACTCTGCATTCGCGCCACCCGAGGTTGCGCCGGATCGTGGGGTGGCTTCGTCACTCTGCTGGCCTGATCCTGCTGGACCTGCGCGGCCACGGGGGATCCGGCGGCGTGTGCACGATGGGCTGGCAGGAAGTGCAGGACGTCGAGGCGGCCGTGGGATGGGCCCGTTCCTTGGGGTACTCGCGGATAGCGACGCTCGGCTTCTCGCTGGGCTCGGCGGTAGTCGTGCGGCACGCCGCGATCTACGCGGGCGTCGACGCCGTCGCAGCCGTGAGCGGGCCGGGCCAGTGGTACTACCGCGGTACGCCGCGGATGCGCCAACTGCATCGGCTGGTGCTGGGCCGCTCTGGCCGGGCGGCTATCCGTCTGGCCCGGGGTACCCGGATCAGCCATCGGGGCTGGACGGAGCCGTATCCGCTCGATCCGGTGGCAGCGGCGGGTCATCTCGAGGTGCCGCTTCTGGTGGTTCACGGCGACCTGGACGACTACTTTCCGACGTCGCATGCAGAGCGCGTGTCCGCCGCCGCGGGCAGCATGGGGACGCTGTGGCTGGTCCCCGGCTTCGGGCACGCCGAAGGGGCTGTAGACGAGCACCTGGCACGACGGATCGGCGACTGGCTGGTGGCCGCATGCCGCGAGTAACAGTGCGGTACTGGGCCTCGCTGCGATCCGCTGCCGGGTGCAACGAGGACGTCGTCGAGGCAAACACGCTGGCTGATGCGTTGACCGCCGCCCGTACTGCTCATGCGGCGTCGGCTCGGTTCGGTGCCGTTCTCGACGTTTGTGCGATCGTCGTGGACGGCACGCCAGCTGGACGCCGTGACCGCACCCAGGTCGCCCTTGCCGACGGTTCCGTTGTGGAGTTGTTGCCGCCTTTCGCCGGGGGATAGCGGGCGGGCTCTGGGAGGATCCCTCCGTGCCATGGCTGCCCGTCTCGGGTTTCATCGCCGCCCTCGCGCTTGCATCGGCGGCTGGTCGAACCGTGCTGGCTGCCGCAGTCGTCGTCGTCCAGTTGGTGTTCGCGCTGGGTGGTGTCCGCAGGGCGACCGTGCCCGCGGCTCGCCCCGCGGGATGGCTGGCCCTGACCGTCGGGGCTGCCGGGTCGGTGTGGACGGCGTACGCCAACACCGCCGACCTCAAACCGGTCGCCTCGTTGCTCGGGCCGGCCCTGATCGTGGCCGTGGTGGTCCAACTCGCACGCAGGGCCGGTCGGGAAAACCTGACGGAGTCGTTGACTCTCGCCGTCGGCGCCAGTGCTCTGGCAGTACTTCCCGTGGCCTGGATCGCCCTGCGGGGAGCCGACGGCGGTGCGTATGCCGTGGGTCTCGGCCTGCTGGGAGTCGGCGTGGTCGCCGTGGCGGAGGCGATCCCGTGGTCGCCGTCGGCCCGCCGGATGCTGGCAGTGCTCGTCGCCGCCGGCCTCGCCGCGGGCCTCGTGTCCCTCATCGACGACGTGGCTGCCGCCGTGCCCGCGGTCGGAGCGGTGGTCGTCACGGCATTCGGTGCGTTGACTGCCACGAGCGCCCTTGCCGCCGTCGACCGGCTTGGCGTCGAGGTCGGCGACCGGGACGGCGCGATGCTGGTTCCGCTGTACGTCGCATTGCCGATCGTCGCCGCAGCTCCCGTTACTTACGTTCTCGGGCGCATCCTGGTGGGATGAGCCACGTGCCGATTGAACCGGGAGCCGCGCGCCACCGTGTTCGTAGTGTGAGGGCTCCCGTCGCCGACGAGGACCTCATCCGGGTGCTCTATGCCGAGCATGCCGGCCCGTTGATGTCCTACGTCCTCCGGCTGGTGGGTGGCGACCGGCACCGAGCGGAGGACGTTGTGCAGGAGACGTTGTTGCGCGCCTGGCGTCACCCGGAGTCGTTCGACTCGGGCAAGGGTTCGGCCCGGCCCTGGTTGTGGACGGTGGCGCGTCATCTCGTCGTCGACGGGGAGAGGGCACGGCGCGTCCGTCCGCTCGAGGTGGCCGAGGCAGCGCTTGCCGTCGTGCCGGTGAACGACGGTGTGGACCGCGCTCTGGTCGCTCAGGTGGTGTTGGAGGCGCTGGGGACCCTGAGCCGCGAGCACCGTACGGCACTGGTCGAGACGTACTACCGCGGCCGGTCGGTGGCCGAGGCGGCTTCCGAGATCGGAGTGCCCGAGGGAACGGTGAAGTCGAGGACGTATTACGCGCTGCGGGCCCTTCGGCTGGCCCTCGAGGAACGGGGCGTCACAGGATCGGAGGTGACGACGTGACCCGATGCGAGGAGATCCGGCATTCGCTTGGCGCACTGGTCTTGTCGGCACTGGACCCTGTCGACGAGCAGAGAGTGCGTGAACACGTCGCCGGCTGTGCCGATTGTGCTGCCGAGGTGGCGGAGTTGGAGCGCACTGTCGAGGTGCTCGACCTGGCCGGGCCGGAGGCGCTCGTGGGTATGGAGCCTGGTCCTGTGCCGCAGCCGCGGCTACCGGTCGAGTTCGGTACAGCTACGGCCGCCGAGTCGGAGATGCCCGGCCCACGCGTCCTGGACGGCCTGCTGGCGGCGGTCGAGGCCCAGCGGCGGCGCGACCGGCGCCGCCGGCTGGCCGTTGGCCTGGCAGCCGCGGCCGCGGCAGCGGTCGTGGCCGGGGTCGGGGTCGCCGCGGTCGACGACCCCCCGACAGCCGTGCCGGAGGCTGCATCCGAGGCCCCTGCCCCCGATGCGCAGCTGCGAGGTACTGCGGATCAGATCGTGCTCGACGTCGGCGTCTGGGAGCGCGGCTGGGGTGCGGCGGTGCACGTCTCGGTCGCCGGCGTTCCCGGCGGCTCGACCTGCAGCCTGGTCGCGGTGCGGGACGACGGCGTCCGAGAGGTGGCCGCGACCTGGACCGTGCCGAGCGCCGGCTACAACCCCGAGGCAGGGCCCCTCGATGTCGACGGTGCCGTCGGCATGCAGTCGGACCGGGTCAACCGCTTCGAGGTCGTCACGTCCGCGGGGGAGGTCCTCGTCACCGCCTGGGCATAGAGGGCTTGCGGGAACACTGCGCCACGTGGGTCGCGTTGAGGCGGGCGTGACCGGTCTCGTCGTGGTTGTCGCCGTCGTGGTGGTTGCCACGGCGTTCGGCGTGTGGCGGCGGCGAATCGACGGCCGGCTGCGCCGGACGGACCGGATGCTCGGCAGGGCCCGCGAGGCCGGCCCCAAGGGCGACGGCTCGACGTCGCTGAGCTCAGCGGACCTGGGGCACGATCTCGGGTCCCGGGCGACCCTCGTCCAGTTCTCGAGCGCGTTCTGCGCACCATGCCGGGCCGCCCGACAGGTGCTCGCGCACACGGCCGGTCAGGTCGACGGTGTCCGCCATGTCGAGGTCGACGCCGAGACCCACCTCGACCTCATCCGCCGACTCGGCGTCACCAAGACGCCGACGACGTTCGTGCTCGACGCTGACGGACGGATCGTGCGCCGGGCCGTCGGAGTGCCCCGCCTGCCGGAGCTGCGCGCCACCGTGAATACGGTAGTCAGTAAGTGAGACGGCTCATCTCAGTATGCGAGCGGTTCGTGACACTCTCCACGGCCGGACCGTACGCTCGGTCCATGTTCCGGACGGAGCTCACCAAGCGCCGCGCGATCGACCTCGCACGCGTGGCCACGATGCTCTGTCGCATGCCCTGACGCGGGCAGCTCCCGTCACCTCGGTCCTTCGCCGCTGACCGTGTGCTGCCCCACTGACGTCCCACTCCGTCCACGTCAGGGAGCATCCGAAATGGTCGATCCGCGCGGCACTCGCTTCGGCGCCGCCCTCACCACGGGCGTCCTCGCTCTGGTACTGGTGGCCGACAGCGCCTGGCTGCTCGCCTTCCAGACGGTCGTGTTCGCTGTCGGCGCCTCTGCGGGCGTCGCCGCGTCGCCCTACGGCAGGATCTTCGCCCGCTTCGTTCGGCCCCGGTTGGGGCCGCCCATGGAGTTCGAGGACGCTAGGCCACCGCGGTTCGCCCAGGCTGTAGGCCTGGTGTTCGCCGCCGCCGGACTCGTCGGCTTCGTGGCCGGCTGGACGGCTCTGGCATACGTCGCGGTCGGCGCCGCGCTGGCCGCCGCGTTTCTCAATGCCTCCTTCGGCTTCTGCCTCGGCTGCGAGGTCTACCTGGCATACCGCCGCGCCATGCCCCGCCTTACGGAGGTCACCTGATGAGCCGTCAGACGACGCTCGTCTCGGCCGATTGGGTCGAGCAGCACAAGAACGATCCCACGGTTGTCCTCGTCGAGGTCGACGAGGACACCGCCGCCTACGACAAGAACCACATCGCCGGTGCCGTGCGCCTGGATTGGAAGGCAGACCTGCAGGATCCGATCCGCCGTGACTTCGTCGACAAGGGGCAGTTCGAGGCCCTGCTGTCGGACCGGGGAATCGGCAACGACGACACTGTTGTGCTCTACGGCGGCAACAACAACTGGTTCGCCGCATACGCGTACTGGTACTTCAAGCTGTACGGGCACGGCGACGTCCGGCTCCTCGATGGCGGGCGCAAGCTCTGGGAGCTGGAGAGCCGTGAGCTCGTTGCGGACGTTCCGCAGCGGACCGCGACGCGGTACACGGCCAGCGACCCCGACCTGTCGATCCGAGCGTTCCGCGACGAGGTCGTGGCGGCAATCGGCGCCAAGAACCTCGTGGACGTCCGCTCGCCCGACGAGTTCGCCGGCCGGTTGCTCGCACCTGCGCATCTGCCTCAGGAGCAGTCGCAACGCGGTGGCCACATCCCGACCGCGCGCAACATCCCCTGGAGCAAGGCCGCGAACGACGACGGCACGTTCCGCTCCGACGACGAGCTGAGCACGCTCTATGGCGACGCCGGGGTCGATCTCGGAACCGACACCATCGCCTACTGCCGGATCGGCGAGCGCTCGGCGCACACCTGGTTCGTCCTGCACGAGCTCCTCGGGGTCGGCAATGTCAAGAACTACGACGGGTCGTGGACCGAGTACGGCTCGCTGGTCGGCGTGCCCATCGCCATCGGCGACGAACCGGGGGAGGCATGACCGAGGGCTGCGCGGCACCACCCGGCGGCGTGCCGCTCGACGGCGTGGACCTGAGCAGGGAGTCGGTCATCCAGGGGATCGTCACCCGTGGCGGCAAGCTTCCGGTCTCCCGTGCGTACGTGCGGTTGCTCGACGCAACCGGTGAGTTCAGTGCCGAGGTCCCGACCGACGAGGCCGGCGGATTCCGCTTCTTCGCCCGCCCGGGGCGCTGGACGGTGCGCACGTTGGCGCCGCGAGCTGCACCGGTCGACCGTGCCGTCGTCGCATCACAAGGCGCGATCGCCGAGATCGAAGTCAGCATCCCGGCGTGACGAAGTCGGCCGGCGCAGGATTCCGCGCCGGCCAGGCGTCGTCATAAGGTGACGCGGGTGTCGGCCACGTCGGCTGGGTCCGAGCGGCTTCAAACGGCGGTGGCTGCGTCACTGCTGGCTGGCTGCGCTGTCGTCGGTGCCGCGGCCGGTGCCCCTGGTCGGGTCGGCCGGCCGCGATGGTGGCGACGAGCCGGTGCCGGTATCGACCGACGCGCAGTGGGACGGTGAGGTCGCGCCCGTTGCGGCAACGGTCGTGGAGGCGTCCTGCGAGTCGGACCCGAGCCGGGATGCCACCGGTGCACGCGTCACGTACGAGCCGGCCCTTGCCGTCGACGACGATCCGGAATCGGCGTGGCGCTGTCCGGGAGATGGCGTCAACGAGAGTCTCGTGCTGGACCTCGGCGGCTCGGTGCGGGTGGCGCAGGTCGGCCTCGTCCCGGGGTATGCCAAGACCGATCCCGCGGACGGCACCGACCGCTACGCAGAGAACCGACGCCTCACGATGGTGCGCTGGCGCTTCGACGACGGCACCACGATCGAGCAGGAGCTCGATCCCGATCCGGCGAACCGCGACCTTCAGACCACGCGCATGCCACCCACGGCGACGTCCCGGCTGGTGATGGAGATCGTCGCCAGCTCCAGCGGCAGCCGCGATACGGTTGCCGTCAGCGACCTGCGGATCGCGATGCCGGCCTGACCGCCGTTCGCGTGGCTCAGTAGACGAGCGCCTGGACTCCGTCGCCGAGCGCCTCCTCTACGAACGTCGCAGCACCGGCGATGCGCACGCCCGGCAAGACGTCGTCCGGCCCGATCGCGCGGCGCGCCGCGCACTGCGTGCACAGCGTGACCCGGCCGCTCTGGAGCAACGCCTCGAGGAGATCGGCAAGCGGAGCCGCGTGGGGCAGTTCGAATTCCGCAGCCCGCCCCGGCAGGGCGAACCACGCCGACTCCCCCGTCAGCCACAGGGAGACGGCGGTACCCGAGGCCAGCGCTGTGGCCGCGACCGTGAACGCCTGCGAACAGCGCTCCGGCGCGTCGAGACCGGCTGTGACCTTGACGACGAGCGAGCTGGACATGGCCGTGATCGTACGGCTCCGAGTCACGCGGCCTGCCCCGAGGTGGCAGGCGGCCGCCACGGTGGGCAGTCGGCTGCCAGTGAGTGCCGCGACGGTGGTCGCGGCGAGGCTAGACTCCGGGCGTGCTCGAGGCGTTCTTCACCGGCGTGCCGATCCTGACGGCCCTGGCTGTCGGGTGGTTCGCGGCCCGTGCGGTGTACAGACTGCTCAAGGGCCGGGCCTGAGCTTGCCGTGATCGAGATCCCGAGTGACCTCCATGGCGACTGCGTGCCCATTGCCTGGCTGCTGGGCCGGTGGGAAGGCGCCGGCGTGGGCGACTATCCGACGATCGAAGCGTTTCGGTTCGGCCAGGAGGTCTCATTCACTTACGTCCCGGGAAAGCCGTTCCTCACGTACGGCAGCCGTAGCTGGATCCTCGACGACGAGGGCAACCTGATCCGGCCCGCCGCCAGCGAGACGGGTTACTGGCGACCTCAGCCCGACGGCGAGGTGGAGGTTCTGCTAACGCATCCGACCGGGTTCGTCGAGATCTACCTCGGCCGGGTGGAACCGGCGAAGGTCGAGATCACCACCCGGGGAGTGCTCAAGACCCAGACCGCCAAGGACTATCGGGCCGGCCACCGGCTCTACGGGCTGGTGAACGGGAGGCTGATGTACGTGTTCGAGATGTCCGCCATGGGACAGGACCTCCAGCCGCACCTGTCCGCTGAGCTGCAGCGCGTGGCCGGGGCCGGGGCCGGCGAGGCGCGCTCCTAGACTCGTGACATGGGTGACGACTGGCGCGACGACCTGCGGGCGCGCGGCTACCGGCTGACACCGCAGCGCGAACTCGTGCTAGAGGCCGTCGAGCACCTCGACCACGCGTCGCCCGAGGAGGTCCTGACTCAGGTCCGGCAGACCGCGAAGGGCGTCAACATCTCCACCGTCTACCGCACGCTGGACCTGCTCGAGAAGCTCGGACTGGTCAGTCACACCCACCTGGGTCACGGAGCCCCCGCCTATCACGCGACGACCGAGCCGGACCACGTCCACCTCGTGTGCCGAA
>DAIUDS010000050.1:0-13817 GCA_036845485.1 Jiangellaceae bacterium | reverse complement strand
CGAGGCCCCACGGCTCGTTGATCAGGCCATCCCTGCGCGACTCGCCGGCGCGGGGTGGGACGGCCAGCCGCGCGAGGAGCGCATCGCGATCCGGTCGGTCCGCAAGGCGACCGCGGAGGCCGTGTCGCGCTCGGCGTTCACCGCGCCGCACGTGACGGAGTTCGTCACGGTCGACGCGACCCGGACGATGCGGCTGGTCGAGCGGCTGCGTGACTCCAGGGAATTCCGTGACGTGCGACTTTCGCCGCTCGCCGTGCTGGCGCGGGCCATATGCGTCGCCGTCCGCCGAACGCCGGATGTCAATGCCCGCTGGGATGACGAGGCCGGCGAAATCGTCATCCAGCGCTACGTCAACTTGGGCATTGCCGCGGCCACGCCGCGTGGTCTCGTCGTTCCGAACATCAAGGACGCCGACCGGCTGCCCTTGCGCGACCTCGCTGTGGCGATCAACGAGCTGGCCGCCACCGCTCGGGAAGGCAAGACGCCTCCGTCGGACATGACCGGCGGGACGATGTCGATCACGAACGTGGGTGTGTTCGGCATCGATACCGGCACCCCGATCCTGCCGCCTGGGGAGGCGGCGATCATGGCGTTCGGTGTGGTACGTCAGCAGCCGTGGGTGCACAGGGGCAAGGTCAAGCCCCGCTGGGTCACGACGCTCGCGCTCTCGTTCGACCACCGCCTCGTCGACGGTGAGCAGGGGTCGCGCTTCCTCGCCGACGTCGCCGCCATCCTGGAGGACCCGGCCCAGGCGCTCGTCTGGGGGTGACCCGTGGCCGGTTCACAACGGGAGACGATTGCTAGGACGTCGGGCAGGTCTCACGGTAGGGGCGGTCGCCGAAGGCGTCGCTCCACTCGTCGGTGGTGAGGTTCCGGCCGGCCACCGTGCAGGCGAACTCCATCCACGTGCCGGGACGGGTGTCCCAGGTGTGTACGCCGCCGTCGGGCGTCGCGATGACCACGGTGTGGCCGTCGGGGAGGAACTCCACCGCTGCCCAGGTCGTCTGGCTGCGACGTGCGGTCCCGAGCCGCGTGTTGGTTCGGCCGTCCCAGAGACTGACCGTACCGCCGAGGCCGGTGCCGACGAAGGTGGCACCGTCGGGCGCGTACGCCACCTCCACGATGTTGTCGCCACTGAGCTCCGGCGGCCTCACCCACATCGCGGACTCGAGGTCGAGCACTCCCACCTCGCCGCTCTCGCAGACGACCGCGACCAGTCCGCCGTCGGGCGAGATGTCGGCTTGCTTGGCGCTGAATCCCAGGTTCCTTTTATAGAGAACATTGCCACCTGCCAGGTCGACGGCCGCGATCCACTCGTCCTCGTGCAGAACCAGTGCCGTGCGTCCGTCGGGACTGGCTACGACCTTGGCGATCGGATGGTGGAGCCGCACCTGGGCACTTGATGGTTCCAGCGTGTCGGCGTCGAGCTGGAACAGCCTGCCGGACCGTTCGCCGACCACGATGTTCTCGCCATCGGCGGTGTAGACGATGTCCGCGATGTCTGCCGCCACGGACAGCTCGGCGAGCACGCCGCCGTCATGCCGATCCCACACGCGCACCCAGCCGTCCTCGGCCGCCGTCGCGAACTGATCGAAGTCCGGCCCTCGCCACGCCGCCCCCGAGCTCTCGCCGGAGGTGATGATAGGAGCACCGAGCCTGCCTGCGGCGACATCGAGGAACCGGATAATGCCTCCCGGCGTGTTTGCGGGCTCGGCGGGGCCGATGTAGGCAACGGTCTCGCCATCCGGCGCCGGAATGGCGGTCAGCCCGTACCGCAGGGCATCGTCGACCAGACCGGCGCGGCGAATCAGCCGGTCCTCGCCGCCGACGTCCCAGGCCAGCAGCATCCGGTCGGTCGACGCCGAGTAGAGCGTGGCGTCGTCCGGGCTGAACGCCAGACCCCACACGGATCCCGAATGCGCCCGTAGTTGGTCCTGTTGGGAACCCGTGGCGACGTCCCACACGAGTACCTGTTGGTCGTCGGACCCTGAGGCGAGCAGCGCGCCGTCGCGAGAGAACTGGAGAGTCGTGACCGGGCTCGTGTGACCGCGTAACAGTCTCCGCGTGCTGAGCGTCGCTGTGTCGAGCAGAAGGACGGTGTCGTCGTGGGGCGCCCGCACCGCAAGCGTGGCGCCGTCAGGGCTGACCTCGAGCCCGTCGTGAAGACCAGCCACGCTCGTCGAGTCGAGTGCACCCTCTGGTGAGAGTCCTACGATGCGAACCACGCGGCCGGTGGCCATGTCATAGGTGGTGAGCGCCGGCGGATCGAGTGTGCCCACGTACAGCAGACCTCCGTCGGGACTCAGCGCGACGGCCCAGGCCTGGCCGGTGCGGATGCGCAGGAAAGGCCGACTCGGCATCGCGACATCCCACACCACGACCGATGTCGCGTACTGCTCGCCCTCGTAGCGGTCGAGGGCCACGGCCAGAAAGCGCCCGTCGGCGCTGTAGTGCAGGTCGGACACCTCGACCTGCCCGCCAGGAAGACCGCCGAGCTGGACGGGCTGTTCCTCGAGCGTCGCCGCATCGACCAGCCGGACCGGGCCCGCATCGAATTCCCTCGACGATGCCGACTCGACACGTCCGATGGTGGTCGCCACGGCGATCTGCCGACCGTCGGCCCGGTACTCGAGCTTCGATGGCGGCTCGTCGTAGGTGCCCGCGGGGTCGAGGGTGTCCGCAGCAAGGAAGGACACGCCGGCCGCGGCGCCACCGATGGCCACGGTTCCATCGACGGGGTTCACGTCGATGGCCTGGATCGGCTCGTCATGACGGACAGCGCCGAGCAGTCCTGGGCTCCGGGACAGCACGTCCAGCAGGTTGGCACGCGTGTCGGGCGAGTCGTCGAGGTGAACGGCTTCGACCGCCAACAGCAGGGAGAGGTCGAAGTCGTCCGCATCGACCGCCAGGCCGGCCACGCGCCTGGCGTCGGCTGCGGTGGTCGCAGTGTCGGCGCGCTCGGCTTGGCGCATGGCGATCAGCCCGGCAGCGACGGCGGCGACGAGGAGCACGACGACACCGGCGAGCATGGCGCGTGCTCGTCGATTGAGGCGAGCTTTGTGCAGCGCACGGTCCTCGGCGCTGCGTCGCTCGGCCTCGGCCAGCCGTTGCGCCGCGTAAAGGAACTCCACCTCGGTCGGCGTGAGGTCAGAACGGGTCCGGTCTCTCCACTCGACCGCCTGCGTAAGGCGAACACCGCGGTAGAGCTCGCTGTCGGGCCGGCCCATGCCGTCCCACGAATCGGCCGCGCCGGCGAGATGACGGAAGATGCGCTGACCTTCTACGTCGTCGTCGAGCCAAACGCGGAGTCTCGGCCATGCCCGGGCCAGGGCCTCGTGCGCCATTTCGACGACGCCGTCGTCGCTGGTCACGAGGCGGGCCGTGACCAGCAGCTCGATCAAGCGCTCGTGCTCGGCGTCGGTCGCAACCGCTCGGCGCGGCACGCGGCTTCGCACCGGCTCGCCTTCCGGTGTGGGTGTGACCAGGCGGAGGAGGAGGTCGCGGAGCAATGGGCGTTGGTCTGAGGACACCCGTTCGTAGACGTCCTCCGCTGTCTGGGCGACCGCGCCGCGGATGCCACCGGTCTGGCGGTATCCGTCAACAGTGAGTATCCGTCCGTCTCGCCGCGTCCAGGTCTCGCGCAACGCGTGCGAGAGTAGGGGGAGTGCACCAGGTTCTCCCTGGACCTCGCGCACGAGCAGATCGACCAGGCCCGGTTCGAGCAATAACCCGGCCTGTCGCGCGGGCCCTTCCACGGCGGCCCGCAGGTCGTCGTCGTCCATGGGGCCCAGCAGGTACAGGCTCTGTTCGACGAGGCGAGCAAACCCTGGATATGCCGACACGTCGCCCAGCCGGTCTGCTCGCAGCGCGACAACGAGAGGAGCCCTCGCCGCGTGGTCGACGAGGGCGGCGAAGAAATCGGCCCGTTCCTGCGTGTCCTCACACAGTGAGATGACCTCCTCGCACTGGTCCACGACAAGCACTGGGGCGGGTCCGGATCTGGGGAGTGTGGTCAGCGCGTCCATGGGGTGCGGCCCCGGCGTGACCACGACGACCTGGCGGTCTTCCCTGCGGATGGCGGCGACAACCCCGGCCCGCAGGAGCGATGACTTGCCACAGCCGGACGGTCCCACCAGAGCCAGGGTGTCGATGGTCGCCAGCCGGTGCATGCAGGCCGTCACGGCCACGTCGCGGCCGAAGAAGACGTCCGCATCGCCGACGTCGTACGGCACCAGGCCCAGATACGGGCAGGCGGCGCTCGGCTCGGGCAGCATCGAACCCGCGACCAGTGACGGCTCCTGACGCAGGATCGCCTGTTCGAGCGCAACCAGGTCCGGGCCAGGGTCCACGCCCAGCTCCGCTACGAGCATCGTGCGTGCCTCGTGCAGCGTGCGCAGTGCGTCGCCCTGACGACCGGCCTGGTACTGCGCCAGTGCCAGCAGTGCCCAGCGCCGTTCGCGCAGTGGCTCCTGGGCGACCCGTGCCTGGGCCTCCGCCAGCACCTCCCGGTATCGCCCGGCATGCAGTGCGGTGTCGAGGCGGAGTTCTTGAGCGTCGAGACGTAGATCCTCGAGTCGGCGTGCCTCGACCTGGCCGGCGTGCCATCCTTCGAGGTCGACCAGCGCGTGGCCACGCCACAGTGCCAGCGCCTGTCCGATCACGTGGAAGGCTCGTTCCGCCTCTCCCAGAGTGAGCAGTTCCCTGCCCCTCTCGACCAGCCGCTCGAAGCGGTGCGCGTCGATCTCGTCAGCGGGAATCGTGAGGCGGTATCCGCGTGGCAACGTCTGGATGGACTGTGGTCCCAGCTTCTTTCGCAACCGCACGACGCAGCCCTGGACCACCTTCGTCCACGAGGGCGGCGGGCGCTCGCCCCACAGCGCATCGGCGAGTAGCTCGGCGCTGACCACATCGCCGGGCCGCAGCGTCAACGACGCAAGCACGACTCGGTCCCGCGGCCCGAGTTCCGCCACGTCGTTGTCAACAGCCAGCGGCCCGAGGACCGCGATCCCCCCCACACCACGGAGTGTTCGCCCGGTGCCGCTGTCCGTCAATGCCACTGATACCCGGCTGATACCGGCCCAGAACCGCCGCGGTACCGCACTGGGGGACAACGGGGATCAGCAGCGAAAAGGCTGGACGTTTCTGGCAGGAGGTCCTGATGAGACGACGACCACGCGCCACGCTGGTGATCGGTATCGTCACCGTGGTCGCTTCAATGGCCGGTACGGCGATTGCCGGGCCGCACTTCTCGGTGTGGAGCACGGCGCAGAAGGTGGACGAGATCGACGGCAACAGCTCCGAGCTGAACACTGCGTTCCTCGACGGTTGCCCGATCCAGTCCCCGGACGGGCTCAGCCTGTATATGGCCACGAATCGCCCGGGTGGCCACGGACTGCTCGACATCTGGGTCGCCCGCCGAGAGACCGTCAAAAGTCCCTTCGGCCCGCCGGAGAATCTCCCCGCTCCGATCAATTCGGCTGCCGACGACTTCTGCCCGACCCCCGTTCGCGGAGACGGCCTGATCTTCGTCAGCCGCCGGACGACCGACGAGAGCTGCGGGCTGGGCGACATGTACGTCGTTCGCTTCAACCGCACGCACGGCTGGAGCGAGCCCGAGCACCTCACGTGCGCACCGGAGGGCCCCAACAGCGCGCTGGACGAGCAAGGCCCCTCGTACGTGGAGGTCGATGGGCAGGCGTACCTCTACTTCTCGAGTGGCTCCGCGACCGTCCCGGGAGACATCTACGTCAGCGGGAGCACGTCGGGAGGCTTCGGGCCGGCGTCTGCGGTCGACGCGCTGAACAGCCCCGGAAACGACATCCAGCCCAACGTGCGCAAGGACGGGCTCGAGGTCGTCTTCTCGTCGAACAACGGCTACCCGGGCCACCAGGGCGGCCAGGACGTGTACGTCTCGACACGCGAGGGGTTCGAGGACGCCTGGTCGACACCGGTCAATCTCGGCACCGCCGTGAACACAGCTGCCGGCGAGACACGCCCCTCGCTTTCGTGGGACGCGCAGACGCTCTACTTCGGCCGTGCGCCTGGGCCGGAGGGCATGTCCGACATCTACGCCGCGACGCGCGACAAGCTCATCGGATCGGATGGGTGAGCGTCGACTGCGCCGGAAGCCGGACGGGTCGTGAAGATCGTCGTGCAGACCAGGGCCGCTCCCCAGGGTGCCTAGGGCTTCACGACGATCTTCACGACCCACATGGCGGGGGACCCATAGCTCAGACCGGGCGCTCCATCAGCGTCGCGATGCCCTGGCCGACCCCGATGCACATCGTGGCCAGTGCGTATCGGCTGTCCCGGTGTCGTGCCTCCATGGCGGCCGTCAGCGCGATGCGGGCGCCGCTCATGCCGAGCGGGTGGCCGAGCGCGATCGCCCCGCCGTTGGGATTGACGTGTTCGGCGTCGTCCGGCAGCGCCAGCAGCCGCAGGCAGGCCACGGACTGGGCAGCGAATGCCTCGTTGATCTCGACCACTCCGACCTCGTCGAGGCGGACACCGGTGCGCGACATCAGGCGCTGCGTCGCCGGCACCGGACCGAGCCCCATGACGCGCGGCGCCACGCCGGCCGCGGCCACGCCGACGATCCGGGCCAGCGGCGTGACGTCGTAGCGCTCCATGGCGGCCTCGCTCATGACAAGCAGGGCAGCAGCTCCGTCGTTGACGCCGGAGGCGTTGCCCGCCGTCACGGTGCCGCCTTCGCGGACGACCGGGCGCAGCTTGGCGAGGGCTTCCAGCGAGGTCTCCCGCGGATGTTCGTCGGTGTCCACCACGACCGTTTCCCGGCGGCGCTGGGGAACCTCGACGGGGACGATCTCCTCGGACAACCGGCCACTCGCGATGGCCTTGGCAGCGCGTTCCTGGCTGCGCAGCGCGAAGGCGTCCTGGTCGGCCCGGGAGATGCCGTAATCCGCCGCCACGTTCTCGGCCGTCTCCGGCATCGAGTCTGTGCCGTAGACCGCCTCCAGTGCCGCGTTGACGAACCTCCACCCGATCGTCGTGTCGTAAACCTTTGCCTGTCCCCGGTCGAAGGGTGCCTGCGCCTTGGGCATCACGAACGGTGCGCGGGACATCGACTCGACCCCCCCGGCCACGACGACGTCGGCATCGCCGGCCCGAATCAATCGAGTGGCGTAGCCCAACGCGTCCATCCCAGATCCGCACAGTCGGTTCACGGTCACGCCCGGCACGGTCTCCGGCAGCCCCGCCAACAACAGCGCCATTCGGGCGACGTTCCGGTTGTCCTCCCCGGCCTGGTTGGCGCAGCCGATCACGACCTCCTCGACGCGGTCCGGCGGGACGTCGGGGTGCCGCCGAAACAGCCCTCGCAAGGCGTGGGCCGCCAGGTCGTCGGGACGAACGGCCGCCAACGCGCCGCCATAGCGTCCGATCGGTGTGCGGACGCCGTCGACGAGATACGCCTGACTCATGCGCCCTCCCCAGCTGCGGCCTACTCATTCTCAACAGTAGGCTGCCCGGCGATCAGCCAGCGCCCTCGGAGCCCTCGTGCACCAGGGTTCCGGCGATCTCCCGCGAACGACCCCGGAACTCGGCGACGACCTCGCTGCCTCGGCGGACGGTCACGTCGTAGACGCCGTTACGGCCGAACCTCGTCCGCTCGACGGCCTCGGCGACGAGGACGTCGGCGAGCAGGGCTGGCGCGACGAAGACGATGTCGCAGGCCTGGGCGACCGTGCTGCGGTTGTACGAGTTGCATGCGAACGCGAACGTCGAATCCGCCAGGGCGAACACGAACCCGCCATGGCAGATCGCGTGCCCGTTGACCATGTCCTCACGGACCCGCATCGAGATACGGGCATAGCCCGGGCGCACCTCGTCCAGCGTCATGCCGAGCCCGCGCGAGGCGTCGTCGCCGGCCCACATTGCTGCCGCGCATCGCTCCGCGGTCGTCTGCGGGTCAGGCACCGGATCCCCCGTGGTCGGCACGCTCCCGCAGACCGTCGGGCACCCGGTAGCGGCGCGGGTCCTCAGCGGCGGCCAGCGCGTCCAGCATCTCCCTGACCCATCTCCACCCGAGCCGGTCGCCCCACTCGATCGGCCCGCGCGGATAGTTGACACCCAGGCGCATCGCCGTGTCGACGTCGTCCTCACTGGCGACGCCGGCGTCGACGGCGTCGGCCCCGAAGGCGGCGATCATGGCGACGGTACGGCCCACGACGAGCCCGGCGACGTCGGGGAGAACCGTCACGGCCAGCCCGGCGGCCTGCAGGCACCCAACGCCCGCCTCGACCGCGGCCGGCGGAGCATCGTCCGGGGCCGAGATGGCCACCCTCGTCGCCGTCTCGAAGTCCAATGCGAGATCGACCAGCACAACCGTCGCGGTGCTCTCAGCCGTGACAGCGGCAGCGGTACGTCCGTCGGTCAGCCGGATCACGACGCCGTCCGCGGGATGGAGACGCACCGGTCCGAGATCACGGCCGACGGTAACCGGAACGCGGGCCGCGGCGAGGCGGCGGACGAACCCGTCCAGCGGGCCGCCGGCCCCGTTCACGACGACGCCGCGCGGCGGCGACGCCGCCGGGGCCGTCGCGGGACCAGGCCGCTCGTCGGTCGTGTAGAAGCCGCGCCCGCTCTTGCTTCCCAGTCGTCCGTCCGCGACGAGTGACTCCTGCAGTGTGGACGGCTCGAATCGCGGGTCGCGGTCGAACGCCTCCCAGACGCTCCGGGTCACGGCCGAGTTGACGTCCTGGCCGATCAGGTCCGTCAGCTCGAACGGACCCATCCGGAAGCCTCCCGCCTCGCGAAGAAGGGCGTCGAGCGTCGACGGGTCGGTCACGCCGGCCTCGAGCAGCCGGAACGCCTCGGCGTAGTAGGGCCGCGCGACCCGGTTGACGATGAAACCCGGAGTCGATGCGCATCGCACCGGCGTCTTGCCCCAGGCCCGCGCCGTGTCGGTGAGTGTCCGGAGAACCGCCTCGCTGCTCGCCGCCCCTGCGACGACCTCGACCAGGGCCAGCACCGGGGCAGGGTTGAAGAAGTGCAGGCCCGCCACCCGGGCCGGTTCGACGAGACCCTCTGCGATGTCGGTGACCGACAGCGACGAGGTGTTCGTCGTCAGGATCGCGCGGTCGCCGCATGCCTTCTCCAGCTCGGCGAAGAGCTCACGTTTGACGGCGAGGTCCTCGACGGCCGCCTCCACCACCAGCCCGGATCCGGCCAGGTCGGCCATGGAACGCACAGCGGCCAACCGGGCACCGGCCCGGTCTGCCGCGCCGGCTGTGGCGCGGTCCTTCGCTGCCAGCTTTGCGAGCCGCTGCCCGATGCCGTCCACCGACCGTTCGGCTACGCCGGGGAGGGCGTCGAGTACTCGTACCGGGTGACCCGCCATGGCCGCCACCTGTGCGATGCCGGCGCCCATGGTGCCGGCGCCGACGACGCCGACCGGGATCGTGGGATCGAGCGCTGCCACGCCCGCAACTCTGCCACGCTCACGTGCCGGGCCCGACTCCGGTCGTGAAGATCGTTGTGGCAGACACTTGGGCGGCCCAGAGCTCCCTCCGGCTGCACAACGATCTTCACGACCCTGGTGTTGCATACTTTCCGATCCCTTGGTGCGCCACCCGCTACCGGAACGTGGGGCGGTTATGACACGCTTGTCCCAGAACTGTGGCCACGCGTCATATCCCCTCGTGGCCGAGCCGGAGGTAGCCACCATGCCCGTCACACTCGACGACCTGGCCAGCCGCCACGAACGTACGCTGCGCGAAGCGCTCGAGGCGATCCGGAGCCGCGGGTACTTCTCCGCGTACCCGGAGTCGCCGAGCCCCCGTGTGTACGGCGAGACCGCCGCGGCCGACGGTGAGGCCAGGTACCGGGCCTGGCTTGGCGCGGACTTCCCACTCGACACACCGGGCGCCGAGGGCCGGGTCGCCACCGAACGCAGCCCATACGGTCCCGAGCTGGGGGTCCGTTACCCGCACGTTCCGCCAACGGATACGGCGCTGAACGCACTCCTCGGCTCGGCCGGTCGAGCCATGACCGGGTGGCGCGAGGCCGGCCCGGCGGCCCGAAGCGCCGTCTGCCTGGAGATCCTGGCCAGACTGCACGACCGGGTCTTCGAATTGGCCAACGCGGTCCAGCACACGTCCGGCCAGGCCTTCGTGATGGCGTTCCAGGCCGGCGGCGCACACGCGCTCGACCGCGCACTCGAGGCGGTTGCGTACGCCCATGAGGAGCAGACCAGGACTCCGCCGACCGCGCACTGGGAGAAGCCGGCCGGGAAGGGTGAGCCCCTGCGGATGACCAAGACGTTCCACGTGGTGCCACGCGGTGTGGCTCTTGTCATCGGATGCAACACGTTCCCGACCTGGAACTCGTGGCCGGGCCTGTTCGCATCGCTGGCTACCGGCAACGCCGTCGCCGTCAAGCCACATCCGAGGGCCGTGCTACCGCTGGCGATCACCGTCCAGGCCGCCCGCGACGTCCTGAGCGAGCTCGGCTTCGACCCGAACCTGGTGACGCTGGCCGCCGAGGATCCCGCCGACAAGCTGGCCGCGGTGCTGGCGGTCCGTCCCGAGGTCAAGATCATTGACTTCACCGGATCCAGTGAATTCGGCACCTGGCTGGAGGAGAACGCCCGGCAGGCCGTCGTGTACACCGAGAAGTCGGGCGTCAACACCGTCGTGGTCGACTCGACCGACGACTTCGCCGGTCTGTGCCGGAACCTGGCATTCTCCTTCAGCCTCTACACCGGTCAGATGTGCACCGCGCCGCAGAACGTGTACGTACCCCGTGAGGGGATCGCCACCGAAGCGGGACACAAGTCGTTCGCCGAGGTCGGTGAGGGCGTCGCTGCCGCCATCGACAAGCTGCTCGCCGACGAGGCCCGGGCGGTCGATGTGCTCGGGGCCGTCGTCAATCCGGGTGTGCTCGAGCGACTGGAGGCCGCTCCCGGCAAGGGTGAGCTTGTTCTCGCGTCGCGGGCGATCCGGCATCCGGCCTGGCCCGAAGCGACGGTCCGTACGCCCGCGGTCATCGCGCTGGATGCGAGCGACGACGACGTGTACACGACCGAATGCTTCGGTCCGGTCTCGTACCTGATCGCCACCGACTCGACCGACGCGTCCATCGAGTTGTTCCGCGACACCGTCCGTGATCACGGAGCGATGACCGCGTCGGTGTACTCCACCGACGAGAAGGTCATCGACGCGGCCGAGGAGGCGGCTCTCGAAGCCGGTGTCGCGATGTCCGTCAACCTCACCGGTGGGGTCTTCGTGAACCAGTCCGCGGCGTTCTCCGATTTCCACGGAACCGGTGCCAACCCGGCGGCCAACGCCGCATTCACCGACGGCGCGTTCGTCGCGGGCCGGTTCCGGATCGTGCAGTCTCGCCGTCATACGCCGCTCCTCGACTGATCACCGTCCACCGGAAACAGCGTCGGTTGGCGGTCCATCGCACAGAAGTCCGTCGGTGGTCGCGCTCTCACTGGCATAAATACCCCCATGTCGGGCGCGTGACCGAATCGTTATCGACGAGCAATGCCTCATCGCTTGCCAACGGGTTTCGTAAACGTTTGCCTTCGAAGTCACCGGGACGCGGGCCGTAAGCGTCCGGACCGGGGGAACCATCGAAGGAGGCGGGCCAGTATGGCCATCAGCACCACCAGGCGCGGCATCAGCGCGGTCACCTTCGCCCTTGGGCTGTCCCTCGTCTTAGCCGCATGTGGTGGCGACGACGACGGCGACGGCGGCGACGGCGGCGACGGGGACTCGGCGGGCGGCGTCGGCGCAGGAGCCGAGTGTGAAGACCTCGCGGCGGAGTACGGCGATCTCAGCGGGACCGAGATCACGATGTACAGCACGATCATTGCTCCGGAAGACGAGGCCCTCGAGGCGTCGTTCGACAAGTTCGAGGAGTGCACCGGCGCGACGATCGTCTACGAAGGCTCCGACGAGTTCGAGGCCCAGCTGCCCGTCCGCGTCGAGGGCGGCACCCCGCCCGACATGGCGATCCTGCCGCAGCCGGGTCTGCTACGCACGCTCGTCGCGGACTACCCCGACGCCGTCGTACCTGCATCTGAAGAGACCGTGGCCAACGTCGACGAGTTCTTCTCGCCGGACTGGAAGGCCTACGGCGAAGTCGACGGTACGTTCTACGCGACGCCGTTCGGTGCCAACGTGAAATCGTACGTCTGGTACTCGCCGACCGCCTTCGAAGAGGGCGGGTACGAGGTGCCCGAGACCTGGGACGAGATGATCGAGCTGTCCGACCAGATCGTCGAGGATGGCAGCAAGCCATGGTGTGCGGGAGTCGGATCCGGTGAGGCAACCGGCTGGCCGGCAACCGACTGGACCGAGGACGTTGTGCTGCGTACTGCCGGTGCCGAGGTCTACGACCAGTGGGTCGCCCACGAGATCCCATTCAACGACCCGCAGATCATCGAGGCGATCGACACGGTCGGCGAGATCCTCAAGAACGAGGACTACGTCAACGGTGGCCTCGGCGACGTGGCAAGCATCGCGACGACCCGGTTCGAGGACGCCGGCCTACCGATCACGCTCGGCCAGTGCTACATGCACCGGCAGGCGTCGTTCTACGAAGCCAACTGGCCGGAGGGCACCGAGGTCGGCGAGGACGGCGACATCTGGGCGTTCTATCTGCCGCCGATCGACCCGGCCCAAGGCAGCCCGGTGCTCGGCGGCGGCGAGTTCACCGCGGCCTTCGCCGACCGGCCGGAAGTCCAGGCCTTCCAGGCCTACATGGCGACCCCCGACTGGCACAACGAGCGGGCGTCGTTGGGGGTCTTCGTGTCGGCGAACCTCGAGGTGCCGTTGGACGCCTACGACAGCCCGATCAACCGGCTGTCCGCTGAGATCCTGCAGGACGAGGACACGGTCTTCCGCTTCGACGGCTCGGACCTGATGCCCGGAGCGGTCGGTACAGGGTCGTTCTGGACCGGGATGGTCGACTGGCTGACCGGCGCCAGTACCCAGGAGGTCGCGGACGCGATCGAGGACTCCTGGCCTGCGCAGTAGGCGGGCTGACGTGGACGGCCGCACCCTGATCTGTCGTCGGGGTGCGGCCGGCCACGTGTCCATGGCATTTCGCTCTAGCCGGAGAACCCGCTGACCGGCATCCTTGGTCCACGAGCCGAGGAGTGAGGCCGTATGACAAATCCCGAGAAGTTCGGGCTGATGATCTTCGCGGTCGTGTTGTTCGCGGCCGTGATGGGTGTGGTTCTGCTGGTGGTGGGGCGAGCCCGCGGGCGCTCCGACCTGGTCGCGTCGCTGGCCTTCGTGGTGCCGGCGTTCCTGATGCTGGTCATCGGGCTGCTCTATCCGGCCATACGCACGATCTACCAGTCCTTCTTCGACCGCAGGACGGTGAACTTCGTCGGCCTCGACAACTATGAGAACATCGTGACGAATCCGGCGCTGGTGACCGTGCTGCAGAACACGTTCCTCTGGGTCGTGATCACGCCGATCATCGCGACGTTCATCGGTCTGGTCTATGCCGTGCTGGTCGACCGAGCACGGATCGAGGCGTTGGCCAAGGCGCTGATCTTCCTGCCGCTGGCGATCTCGCTGGTCGGGGCGTCGATCATCTGGCGGTTCGTCTACGAGTTCCGGCCCGACCAGCAGGGCGTCGACCAGATCGGGATCGCCAATCAGGTACTCGTCTGGCTCGGCTTCGAGCCGCACCAGTTCCTGCTCGGGTGGCCGTGGAACACGCTGTTCCTCATCGTGGTCCTGATCTGGGTCCAGGCCGGATTCGCGATGACCGTGCTCTCGGCGGACATCAAGGCAATCCCGGACGACATCGTCGAGGCCGCACGACTCGACGGTCTG
>DAIUDS010000049.1:0-13853 GCA_036845485.1 Jiangellaceae bacterium | reverse complement strand
CTGGATGGACGGCGCGGAGACCTCCGCCCGGCGGTTCTCCGAGGAGGCAGCCGTCCCGGTCGTCGCCAACGGGATGGGCCGCGGCATCCTTCCGCGTGGGCACCGCCTGCTGGTCAATCGGGCGCGCTCGGCCGCCTTCACACGCAGCGACCTCGTCGTCGTCGCGGGAACTCCGCTCGACTTCCGGCTCGGCTTCGGGATCTTCGGCGGAACCGACAGGGGCGACCCGGCCCTGGTCGTGCACCTGACGGACTCGCCCGGACAGGTCGCCGCGCACGTCGAGCTGGCCGCATCGGCAGCCGGAGATCTCGGGTTGCTCTTCGACGGCCTGCTCCAGGCATACGCCGCCCAGCCTGCCCACGCTTCGCACCAGGGCTGGGCATCCGAACTTCGCGACGGCGTCGCCGCCGCGAGCGACCGCGACGCGCAACTGCTCGCGGCCGACGCCACCCCGATCCACCCGGCCCGCATCTACGGCGAGTTGCTGCCGTTGCTCGCGGATGACGCGGTGCTGATCGGCGACGGCGGCGACTTCGTGTCCTGGGCCGGCAGGTTCGTCGAGCCGGGCCGGCCGGGCTGCTGGCTGGACCCGGGTCCGTTCGGCTGCCTGGGTGCCGGGGCCGGCGCTGCGGCGGCCGCCCGCCTGGCTCGTCCCTCCAGTCAGGTCGTCCTGCTCTACGGCGACGGCGCCGCCGGCCTGTCGCTGATGGATGTCGACACGATGGTCCGCCACGAGCTGCCGGTGGTCATGGTCGTCGGCAACAACGGCGCCTGGGGCCTGGAGAAGCACCCGATGCGCTTCCTCTACGGCTACGACGTCGCGACCGACCTGCGGGCCGAGACCGGCTACGACGCGGTCGTCCAAGCCCTCGGTGGCGCCGGGGAAACGGTCACCCGATCGGATGAGATCGGCCCGGCCCTACGTCGGGCCTTCGATGCGAACGTCCCCTACCTGGTCAACGTGCGCTGCGATCCCTCGGTCGCCTACCCCCGGTCGACGACCGGCATCTGACCCCTCCCCGACGAGCCGGCGAAGTACCGGGCGGCTGCCTAGGATGACCGGCGTGGGCCCCCGTGACGATCACCGGACAAGCCTCCGCGCGCTCCCGAGAGCGGAGTGGATGCCGTACCTGCGACAGAACTCCGGGCTGCCGGGCCCTCGAGCCAATCTGGAACTCGCACAGGCCCTAGCCGACGAGGGCGACGAGACGATGTTCGAAACGCTGCTCTCGTCCGACGAGGAGTACCTCGTCATGTGCGGCGCGATCGGACTCGGCCGATTGCTGGTCGACGGCGGAGGCACAGAACCCCAAGTCCGGTTGCGTAGCCTCGCCGCCGACCGGCGGTGGCGCGTCCGCGAGGGCGTCGCGATGGCCCTGCAGCGCCTGGGCGACGCCGACAAGGCGGGTCTTCACGATCTCGTCTCACGCTGGGGGGCGGACGAAGACCCGCTGGTCCAGCGCGCCGCCGTGGCCGGCCTCTGCGACCCTCGTCTCCTGCGCGAGCCGGCGGACGCGGCGCGAGCCGTCGAGCTGTGCTCCAGGATCACGGACAGCCTGGCGGCCCGGCCCCCGGACGAGCGCCGCAGCGACGGCGTGCGTGCGCTGCGCAAAGCCCTCGGCTATTGCTGGAGCATCGCAGTCGCTGCGGACCCGTCGAACGGGCTGCCCGGTTTCCTCGCACTGTCACAGTCCGGCGACCCCGACGTCGCCTGGATCGTCAGGGAAATCGCCAAGAAGGCGCGCCTCACGGCCGTCCTCCCCGATTAGTGGACATCAGCTCGCGACCTGCCGGAACGCCGAGCGATAGGCCTGCGGAGTGGTGCCCAGGCGCTTGGCGAAGTGGTGACGCAGGACGCCGGCCGTGCCGAAGCCGCACCGCGACGCAACGACCTCGATCGGATCATCGCCCTCCTCGAGCAGCTTCTGCGCGGCGGCGACCCGGCGCGCCAGCAGCCAGTCGTACGGCGTCGTGCCGGTCTCGGCCCGGAACCTGCGGGCGAAGGTCCGCGGTGACATGTTCGCAAGCTTGGCCAGCGACTCGACCGTCATGTCCTCGTGCAGGCGCCCGGCCATGTAGTCGAGGACACCGGAAAGTGTCTGCACCTCGGCCGGCCGGATAGGTGCCTCGACGAACTGGGCCTGACCACCCTCGCGATGGGGCGGCACGACCATCCGTCGGGCGATCGTCGTTGCCACCGCGGCGCCGTACTCGCTCCGCCAGATGTGCAAGCACGCGTCGATGCCGGCGGCCGTACCGGCGCTGGTGATCACCGGGCCGTCGTCTACGTAGAGCACGTTGCAGTCGACCTTGGCCAGCGGGTAGCGGGTAGCGAGCTCGTCCGCATAACGCCAGTGCGTGGTGCACCGGCGGCCGTCGAGCAGCCCGGCGGCGGCGAGGACGAAGGCGCCCGTACACACCGAGAGCACCCGCGCGCCTCTGTCGACCGCAGCCTGCAGCTCGGCCAGCACCGCCTCGGGGTACTCCCCGTCGTGTGGCGTCGCCGGAACCCCGATCAGGTCGGCCTCGACCAACCGCTCGAGACCCTCCTCGACGACGACCGTGAATCCCATCGACGTCTGCACCGGACCCGGCTTGACACCGCACACGGCAAAGTCGATGCGCGGCAGGCCCTGGTCGGAACGGTCGACACCGAAGGCCTCGCACAGGACGCCGAGCTCAAAGGGTGCGACCCCGTCGAGAGCGATCACAGCAACATTTCGGAGCATGGGGCCAGTGTGGCACAGATCTGGCAGGATGTCGATGGACTACGGCAGTCCTGCCACTGTTGGCAGGAAGTCTATGAGGGCAGACTTCCAGTCATGACAACCATCTTGATCACAGCACTCATCGTCAGCCTGCTCATCGCCGGTGCCGTCGAGCTCAGCCGCTGGCTGGGGGACGACGGCGGGCCGCGCCACGACCCGCTCCCCCGCACGGAGGACGGCTGGTCCGCCAAGCTGCCCACCCGTCCGTACGCCCTGCGCTGAGGCTTGTCGCCACCGGCTAGCGTGCGGGTGGTGAATCGGCTGAGCTCCATGGTCGTTCGACCGGCACGGCCACACGAGGTGGCTGAGGCCGGGGCCGTTACCGAGACGGCGTACCGGGCGGCGGGCTTCGCGGTCGACGGCTATGTCGACGCCGTGCGCGACGCCGGCCCCCGTGCCGACGAAGCCGAGCTGCTGGTCGCAGTCGACGCCCGCGGCGCCGTCCTCGGCAGCGTTACCTTCTGCCCGGCCGGGAGCCCCTGGCGGGAGCTGGCGCGCGACGACGAGGCAGAGTTCCGAATGCTCGCTGTTCGGCCGGACGCTCAACGGCTCGGGGTCGGGCGCGCGTTGACCGAGGCCTGCGTCGATCGCGCGCGCGAGCTGGGGTTCAGGGCGCTGGTGCTCTCCACACCGTCGGCAGCGCCGGCGCCGCACCGGCTTTACGAAAGCATCGGTTTCATCAGGGATCCCGGCCGCGACTGGTCCCCGGTGCCGGGTGTCGAGCTGTTCGCGTACGTGCTGTTGTTGGACTGAACGTGGGATTGGGCATCGTCGTCGGCGTAGCGTGAAGGGGCTGACCGTCGACAGAAGCGAGCCCATGCCGGTGTCCCGCAATGCCGCACTCACCCTGGCAGCCATCGCCACCCCCTGCGCCGTCGTCGCCGGTATGCTGGGAATGAGCAGCGTCGGATCGGATTTCTCGGCCACTGAGGAAGTCAAGGAGCACGTGGCGGCCACGCTGGCTGAGCAGCCGAGCTCGGAGTCCGAGCAACGCCCGCGCCCGGTTCCGGTGCACGCTCGGCTCCTGCCCAACCTGCGCAGCCTGCCCCCCGAGGATCTCTCGATCGAGGTCGTCGAGGGAGGACTTCGGAGGCTGAGGTTCACCTCGATTATCGCGAACACCGGATTCGGCCCGGTCGAAACGTTGCCCGACGGCCAGCAGCCTTGCCTTGCGGGACAGCACCACGCGTCGCAGGTGCTGTATCACGACGCCAACGGCAACGGCCGGTACGACCGCACCGTGGATGTCGGGACCAGCCTCCGGCCGGCTGGCTGCATGCTCTTCCACCCCACGCACGACCACTGGCATTTTGACGCCGCCGCGAACTACACGCTGACCCGTACGAGCTCGATCACGCCGCTCGCCGCCGCTGAGAAGGTCAGCTTCTGCTGGCGCGACAACCGTGAGGTGCCATCCGAGGGAGGCCTCCGGCTCACCGCGATCTACGGCGACTGCAAGCAGAACACGGTGCAGGGCATCGGCCCGGGCTGGGCCGACGTGTACCGGGCGACCCTGCCCGACCAACACCTGGACCTACCGGTCGACCTTGCTGACGGTGTCTATTGCCTGCGCAACCGGGCGGACCCGCTCGAGCTGCTGCTCGAGACCGACGATGACGACAACGCCGCCGCGCTGGCGATCCGGATCGCCGGAACCACCGTCGCCGAGGTGACCGGCGTCAGCTGCGCCTGACCCGCCGTCGCACACCTACCGGACTCCGGCGCGCTCCAGGAACCGGACCCGGTCCACGACGACACGGGTGATCCGCCCGTGAGCGATGACCGAGCCGTCCGGGTGTTGAGCGGCGACATCGAACCGCAGGAGCAGTCCGTCCACAGCCATGAGCTCCGCACGAACCGTCACCCTGGTGCCGACAGGACTGGCTGCAAGGTGCTCGAGCTCGATCCGGCTGCCCACGGTGGTCTGGCCGTCTTCCAACGCCCGGCCTACGGCCGCGACCGTTGCCGCCTCCGCGAGGGCGATCAGCCGTGGGGTCGCGAGCACGGCGACGTCGCCCGATCCCATGGAAGTGGCGGTGTCGCTTTCGCCGACCAGGTGGACGAGCTCCGAACCGGCACCGGGCGCCAGGCGGGTCACGTGACCACCACCATGACATCGCCCTCCTGGACGACGTCACCGGGCTGGACCTTGACCTCCATCACGGTGCCTCCCGCCTCACACAGCACGGGGATCTCCATCTTCATCGACTCGAGGACGAGCAGTGTTTCGCCGGGCTCGACGACATCACCTTCGGCGACCTCGACGGCGAAGACGTTGGCCACCATCTCGGCGTAGATGTGCTCGGCCACGTCCGGCTCTCCTCGTCGTCACCGAATCGCCGCTGCCGGCGGCGCCGCCCTGCATTCCACCACGGCGTGGCGTGACCACCGACGCAGGGTCGTCGCGGGACGATGTGGCCGTGGCGCTCGTGCTCCTGGCTTTGGCTGGCGGCGTGTCGGTCGGATTCGGCCGCGGTGGCGGCCTGGCCGGGATCTTCCAGCTCCCGCTGCGCCGCCACCGCCTGCTACTCACGGCACTCGGCCTGTACGTGCTCGGGGTGCTCGGCGGCTGGGCCTGGGAGCCGATGCTGTCGATTCTGGCCGCGCTGGCCTGGCTCACCATTGCGCTCTACGCCTGGGTGAACCGGCGGGTCCACGGTGCGGCACTCGTGGCGGCCGGGCTGGCGGCCAACGGCCTGGTCCTCCTGCTCAACGGCGCCGTACCCGTGTCGCACTCTGCTGCCA
Organism: Jiangellaceae bacterium; assembly: GCA_036845485.1. GTDB lineage: Bacteria > Actinomycetota > Actinomycetes > Jiangellales > Jiangellaceae > DAIUDS01. The sequence continues at coordinate 8,340 of DAIUDS010000049.1, read as the reverse complement.
AGGACGCGGGCGTCGGCCAAGCAGCCGTCGTCGGCACGGCTGGCCACGAGGCGAGCGGTCCGGACACGCTCCTGCCGTGGCTCGGCAAGACGGTGCCGGTCGCGTTTCCACCCCACCCCGAGGTCGTCAGCCCAGGTGACGTGGCCGTCGCCGCCGGGCTGGCCGTCATGGTCTCCCTGGGCATGGTTCACACGGTGCGACGGGCATCCAGCGGGGATCACGCGGCCACGGCGGCGGAGAGTGAGACAATGGAGGCCGACCCGGAGCCGCGACGCTCCGTCGTGTTCTGACCTGCCGGACGAGAAGCCGGATGCCTCGACGAAGGAGACCGACCGACATGGGCCGAGCAGCCCGCAAGCGGAAGGCGCGCAAGCGCAAGGGCGCCAACCACGGAAAGCGCCCCAATTCCTGAACGACAAAGCACCCCGGCCATCGGGCCGGAGGGTAACTCGGGTGCGCGGCTCAGTACTCGGTGATCTCGACCCTGATCTCCTGGATGCGGGTCAGGACCCGTTGGCGAAGCTCGTCGGGCGCGTGCTCGCATGCGCAGGACCGGGCCACCAGCTCCTTCACGACACGCTCGAGGTCGTACTTGCGCAGACATGGCGCGCACTCGTCGAGATGCGCTTCCACGATCGCGTACGACGTGGGTGCGTCGCTCATCTCGTGATCTAGGAACACGTACACACGATCGAGGATCTCGGCGCAATCGGTGTCGTGCGGCTCGCCGCAGCTCATCCTCCGACCTCCTTCGCCACGGCCGGAACGAGCCCGCGCTCGCGGGCATAGTCCTCCAGGAGGCCGCGCAACTGGCGGCGCCCACGGTGCAACCGGGACATCACGGTACCAATGGGCGTGCCCATGATCTCGGCGATGTCCTTGTAGGGGAAGCCCTCGACGTCCGCGAGGTAGACCGCGATCCGGAACTCCTCCGGAATCCGTTGGAGGGCTTCCTTCACGTCGGAGTCGGGCAGGTGCGCGAGCGCTTCGACCTCGGCGGACACCAGGCCGGTCGAGGTGTGCGCCTCGGCGCGCGCCATCTGCCAGTCCTCGACCTCTTCTGCGGCGCTCTGCTGGGGCTCGCGCTGCTTCTTGCGGTACGAGTTGATGAAGGTGTTGGTCAGGATCCGGTAAAGCCAGGCCTTGAGGTTCGTGCCCTCTCTGAACTGGTGGAACGAGCCGTAGGCCTTGGCGAACGTCTCCTGCACGAGATCCTCGGCGTCGCTGGCGTTGCGTGTCATGCGTAGCGCCGCCGAATACAGCTGGTCGAGGAAGGGCAGCGCGTCGCGTTCGAACCGCTGCGCGCGCTGCTCGGTGGTCTCCTGCACGGCCATCGCCCGCGATGCTATCTGCGGGGAGGCAGCCGGGTTCGGCCACTCCACCCACCGGGACGCGCTGGCCGGCTCGGCCTCGAGGCAGTCGGCGCCGGACGTGGTCACCTGTTGGTCGTCCTTCGGGTTGTCGGTGTCTACGGCGTGGTCAACGCCGGGTGCCGGCCAGCACATTCCCGAGCCAGTCCCCGACGATCCGTACGATCCGGTCGAGCGTCGCGGCCTGGTCATGCGCCCTGGGAACCGCCATGCCATGGTCGGCATGAGCAACCGGCACGAGTTCGAACGGGCCGTCCGGGAACTCCTCCGGCCGGCCGAACGTGTCGCGTTCACCCTGCAGGACGAGCGTCGGGACACCGGAACCGACCAGCTCGCGGAGACGCGAGCGCTCGGGCTTGCCCGGTGGATGCAGCGGGAAGGCCAACGAGACCACCGCCGGCGCACCCAGCTCGAGTGCCGTCCTGCATGCCACCCTTGCGCCGGCGCTGCGGCCGCCCACGACGAGCGGACCTTCGGTTGGTACGCCCGCCAGGGCGGCCACCCACGCCTCGTCCATGATCGGTGTACGCGGGGCCGCCTTGCGCCCAGCCACCCGCCAGGGCGGCTCGATCCGGACGACGGTCACGCCACGTCGCGGCAGGCCGGCCGCGACCGCGGCGAGGTCGCGCGCGCCTATGGCGCCACCCGCGCCTGGGCCGAGCGCCAGTGTTGCCCAAGGCTCAGGCGCATCGTCGATGATCAGGCGCGAATCGCCCATCGGCGTCCTGACGGTCCGCGCCATGGCTGCGCACCATAGCTGGGCGGGGCGGCCCACCGCGTCAGGCCCGGTCGGCTACCTCGGCGTGGCCGCTCTCCCGCGCGCAATGGGCGCAGCAGTACATCTCGGAAGCGATCTCGACTCCATGACCGAGGATGCGGCACCCGCAGTGATCGCACGTCGGGGCCATGCCATGCACGGCACATTCGAAGCTGTCGAACGTCGCCGATTCTGCGCCTCGCGTGACCGTGAAGGCCTTGTCGTAGTCGTTGCCACAGGTCGCACAGATCGCCATCGGATTACCCTCCGCTCGTGGACGAGGGAACCCCTACCCGGCGCGGCCGGAATAGCAACCGGCCGACCACTCAGAAAAGGGCCGGGTCCGACTCGTCGGGGGGCAGCGGCTCGATGAGCCCGGGCCCGTTGTTGTCGACCTTGTTGACATCGGTGGAGACCGGGTAGGCCTCGAGCAGGCCGGGAGCAGCGGGCACGAGCAGCCGGCGCAGGCCGTCGACATCGTCGGTCTCGGGGTCCAGCCAGGCGGCCCAGTCCTCCGGCTTGACGATCATGGGGGCCCGGTCGTGGATCTGGCCGATGTCGTCCTCCGCCGTCGTCGTCAGGATCACCGACGTCCACCGGAACGCCTCGGGATCGTCGTCGTCCTTGATCTTGGGATCGCGCCAGATCTCGTACAGGCCGGCCATCGCCATCATGCCGCCGTCCCGCGGCCGGATGAAGAACGGCTGCTTCTTGCCCTTCACCTCGCCGTACCACTCGTAGAACCCGTCGGCCGGGAGCAGACAGCGGCGCAGCGCGAACGCACGACGGAATGCCGGCTTCTCGTGTGCCGTCTCGACCCGCGCGTTGATCAGCCGGCTGCCCATCGACAGGTCTTTCGCCCAGGAGGGCACCAGGCCCCACCGCAACACGGTCAGCCGCCGCTCGGGACCGGCCTGCGGCTCGCTGCGGCGGCGTCGGGTCAGCACGGCGTAGACGTCCTTCGTCGGCGCGACGTTCCAGTCCGGCTCCAGGCGCTCGCGCACCTCGATCCGGTCTACGCCGAACTCCTCGGCGAGGTCGTCGACGCTGTGGCTCACCGCGTACCTGCCGCACATCGGCTCTAGCCTGCCACGTGGCCCACCACCGTTTTCAGGGGTTCGGGACGGCCGCATTCGTGGTAGGCAAGAGATATGAGCCTGGTTCGCTTCATCGCCCGCCCGATGCTTGCGTCGATCTTCGTCGTCCAGGGCTTCAACAAGCTTCGCAACCCTGACTCCGTTGCCGCCCGGGCGAAGCCCGTGGTGGACCGGCTGACACCGGCGCTGGAGAAGTACGCACCGCAGGTACCGACCGACGCGCGTGCGCTCGTGCGGATCAGCGGTGCGGTCGATCTGGGAGCAGGTGTCATGCTCGCCACCGGCACCTTCCCGCGCACCGCGTCCCTTGTCCTGGCCACGTCGCTGCTGCCGTCCACTGCGGTCGGTCATCCGTTCTGGGAGAGCGGCGATCCTGCGGAGAAGGCGAACCAGCGGGTCCACTTCCTGAAGAACATCGGGCTCGCGGGTGGCCTGTTGGTGGCCGGCGTCGATACCGAGGGAAGGCCGGGCCTGGGCTGGCGGGCCCGAAGAGCCGCTGTCGACGCACGTCGGGTCGCCAGGACTACCAAGCGGGAGGCCAAGCTGACCGCCCGGGCCGCCCGGGCCGAGATACGCAACAAGGCGCGCGACATCCTCCCCGGCTAGGAGAGCAGCCGCCGAACCGCGAGTTCGACCGTGCCGTGCAGGAAGGGCCCTTCACCTCCTCGGTCACGCGCGGCACGCTCCAACGCCTTCCGCACTGTTGCGCCGGCGTCGTACATGTCGATCAGTCTGGGGTCGACGTACGCCGACCGGGCGACCGCCGGCGTATTCCCGAGATACTCCGCGACCTCCTGGTAGGCACGCGCTACGGCCCGCTTCCGCCTCGGGGGCGAGTCAGCGGCCTCCCGTGAAACCGCCAGAGCCACAGCCATGAGCACGGTCGCGTGCCAGGTGCGGAAGTCCTTCGCCGACGCCTCGACGCCGCTCACCTCTCGCAGGTAGTCGTTGACGTCTTGACTGCGGACGTCGCGCCAACCCCGGCCGTAGCGGTAGGCCAGCAGTTCGGGCTGGTCGTCCTTGCGACGCAGCAGCCCGCGCACGACTGCATGCAGGTCATCGTCCACCAGTTGCTGGACCCGCTGCTTGCCACTCTTGGACGGGTAGTCGAAGACGACGGCGCCCGACCGGAGCGTGACGTGGTCGCGGCGGATCGTCGCCAGTCCGTACGAGCCGTTCTCATCCGCGTAGGCCTCTCCGCCGACCCGGAAGAAGCCGAGGTCCAGCATCCGGAAAGCCGCTGCGAGCACGCGTTCGCGCGGGTAGCCGGGCAGCGCCAGATGCTGCTCGACCACGCGGCGGGCGTCGGGAAGGCGCCGGGCGAATTGCAGGATGCGGTCGTGCTTGGCCCGGTCCCGTTGTTCCCGCCATGCGTCGTGGTAGCGGTACTGCCGGCGTCCGGCGACATCGGTGCCGATGGCCTGGATGTGGCCGTTCGGCAGCGGGCAGATCCAGACGTCGGTCCAGGCCGGCGGCAGGACGAGCGCCCGGATGCGGGCGAGAACGTCGGGTTCGGTAACGGTTCGCCCGTCCGGCCAGTGGTAGGAGAAGCCACGTCCCCGGCGCCGGCGGACGATCCCCGGCCCGGCGCAGTCGACCCGGCGCAGACGTGGCATGGCCTTGCTGTACCCCGCTGGGAACGACCAGTCACCTCGCCGCTCTCGGCAGCGCCACCGACCAGGATACTTGCGGTCATGACCGATGGCAGCTGGCCCGCGCCGGTCGCTTCGCATCGCCTCGACGCCGTCGTGGAGGTTCCCGGTTCGAAGTCGCTGACCAACCGCGGACTCGTGCTCGCCGCACTCGCCACCGCGCCCAGCGTCCTGCGGCGGCCGCTGCGGGCACGCGACACATTCCTCATGGCCGGTGCCCTGCGGTCGCTCGGCGTCGTCACCGACGACGACGGTGACGACTGGCACGTCCACCCCTCGACGCTGGCCGGCCCGGCCGACGTGGACTGCGGCCTGGCCGGGACCGTCATGCGGTTCCTGCCGCCGGTCGCCGCCCTGGCCACCGGGGTCGTTCACTTCGACGGCGACCCTCGCGCTCGCGTTCGCCCGATGGGGACGATTCTGGTCGCCCTGCGCACGCTCGGAGTCGAGATCGACGACGGTGGGCGGGCGGCCCTGCCCTTCGCGATCGACGGCAAAGGCACGGTCGCCGGCGGGGACGTCACCGTCGACGCGTCGGCGTCGTCGCAGTTCGTCAGCGGCCTACTGTTGGCCGGGGCCCGGTACGAGAAGGGGCTGACCGTCCGTCATGACGGGAAGCCTCTGCCGTCGCAACCACACGTCGACATGACGGTGGCCATCCTGCGGGAAGCGGGCGCGGAGGTCGACGACAGCGAGGCCGACACCTGGCGCGTGGAACCGGGCCCGATCCGCGGCCTGGACCTCGACGTCGAGCCGGACCTCTCCAGCGCGGCGCCCTTCCTCGCCGCTGCACTGGTCGCAGATGGCACGGTTCAGGTCCCGGGCTGGCCGAGATCGACCACCCAGGCGGGCGCCCGGCTGCCCGAGCTGCTCGCGCTCATGGGTGGCGAGTGTCAACTCCGCCCGGGTGGAATCCTCGTGCGCGGCACCGGCCGCTTGGACGGTATGGATGCGGATCTGCACGACGTGGGAGAGCTGACGCCCGTTCTGGCGGCCCTCGCGGCCCTCGCGAGCTCCCCCTCGCACCTGCGGGGCGTGGCGCACCTGCGCGGTCACGAGACCGATCGGCTGGCAGCTCTGGCGTCGGAGCTCAACCGGCTGGGCGGCAACGTCGTCGAGACCGACGACGGCCTGGTGATCCGGCCCCGCCCCCTGCGTGGAGGCGTCTTCCGTACCTACGCGGACCACCGCATGGCGCAGGCCGGTGCCGTGCTCGGGCTGGCAGTGCCCGGCCTCGAGGTCGAAGACGTCGCGACGACGGCCAAGACGCTGCCCGACTTTCCCGCCATGTGGCACCGGATGCTGGAGGACGGCGGATGATCCGGGCGCAGCCGCGATGAGCGGCGACGGCCGGCGCCCCGCACGCTCCCGGGCGTACGACGAGAGCGACGTGCGGATCCGTCCGGGACGCGGGACGCGCCCGCGAAGCAAGGTGCGACCGATCCACGCCGACGCCGTGCCGGGCATCGTCATCGCCGTCGACCGTGGCCGCTACACGTGTCTGGCAGGCGACGACGAGCAGGTGGTCACGGCGATGCGGGCGCGCGAACTCGGCCGCAAGGGCGTGGCAGTCGGCGACCGCGTCGGCATCGTGGGTGACGTCTCCGGCCGCGAGGGCAGCCTGGCCCGAATCGTCCGGGTCGAGGAACGTGCGACCGTGCTGCGGCGGACCGCGGACGACGACGATCCGGTCGAGCGGATCATCGTGGCCAACGCGGAACAGATGGTGATCGTCACGGCCCTGGCCGAGCCGCTCCCACGGCCCCGTCTGGTGGACCGCTGCCTGGTCGCGGCGTTCGACTCGGGGCTCGCACCGTTGCTGTGCCTGACGAAGATCGACCTGGCCGATCCGTCCTCGCTTCTCGCTGCGTACGTGCCCCTGGGCGTGCCAGCGGTGGTGACCGGCCTGGGAACCGATCTCGAGCCGCTGCGCGAACTGTTGACGGACCGCTGGAGCGTCTTGGTCGGTCACTCCGGCGTCGGCAAGTCGACGCTGGTGAACGCGCTCGTACCGGGCTCCGACCGCGCCATCGGCCAGGTCAACGTCGTGACCGGCCGCGGCCGCCACACATCGACCAGCGCGGTCGCCTTACGCCTGCCCGGCGGGGGTTGGGTCATCGACACCCCGGGCATCCGTTCGTTCGGGCTGGCTCATGTCGATCCGCGGCAACTCGTCCACGCGTTCCCGGACCTCGACGCCCAGACGGCCGACTGCCCTCGGGGCTGCACGCACGCGTTCGGCGAACCCGAGTGCGCCCTAGACGACGCCGTGACCGTGGGCCGCCTGGACCGTGCCCGGGTGGACTCGTTCCGTCGTCTGCTCACCAGCCGGGAGCGGCAGGCCGGAGACTGAACCGCCGGTGGAGCCGCGTCAGCCGGTCGGATTCCAGGCGGCTTGCGAACCGAGATGACCGGTCAGGACGACGAGGGTCAGGGCGGTGATGGCAGCAACGCTGGCGAGCGCAGCGATGGCCGAGACCTGGCGGGACGACCGTCCCGAACGGTGCGCCATCATCACGACGAGGTCGAGGACGAGCATGGCGCCGACCGCCCAGATGACACGCTCGCCCATCTGTTGGTGCTCGTTCACCTTCTCCGCCACCGGGCCGCCCAGGCCGAGCGAGTCCTCGAGATTCCCTCCTGCCCGTGTCGCCACCGGCACCAACGCGAATGACACGGCCGACGCGGCGACGACGAGCCAGCCGTACGTGCTTCGCCAGCGGGGTACGAGCGTGATCAGAACGGTTCCGAGCGCGGCCAGCGGAACGAGAACGACGACCGCGTGGACGACCAACGGATGAAGGGGAATCCCGACGACGGTTTCAGGCACGGCAACTCCTCCACGACGGCGGACGCGGGGCCGGGCAGCCCGCGCGAGGAAAGACCGCGCTCATCCTTACCCACGTGTGATCGGCGCGCGCGGTTCGACGCGCTAGGTTGCCGGTCGTGGCATACGACGACGACCTCCGGTTCGCGCACGTCCTCGCGGACGACGCCGATTCCCAGACGATGCAGCGCTTCCGGGCGCGCGATCTGCGGATCGAGATCAAGGCCGACGCGTCGCCGGTCACCGATGCGGATCGCGTCACCGAAGAGGCGATGCGCCGCACACTCTCGCGGGCCCGGCCGCGCGACGCCATTCTCGGCGAGGAGATGGGAGCCGAGGGGTGGGGCTCGCGCCGTTGGGTCGTCGACCCGATCGACGGAACGAAGAACTTCGTGCGAGGTGTGCCGGTCTGGGCCACGCTGATCGCGCTGATGGTCGACGAGGACGTCGTCGCCGGCGTTGTCTCGGCGCCGGCGCTGGGCCGCCGGTGGTGGGCTGCCCGCGGTACCGGCGCGTGGACCGGCAAGTCCTTGGCAGCGGCTAGCCGCTGCCGGGTCTCGGATGTCGACAGGCTTTCCCAGGCGTCACTCACCTACTCGTCGCTGGCCGGCTGGGAGTAGATCGGGCGGCTCGACCG
>DAIUDS010000048.1:0-14071 GCA_036845485.1 Jiangellaceae bacterium | reverse complement strand
CGTCCAGCGGCTGCGCGTACTCCCGGTCGATCCGGTCGCGAACGCGGCGCAGCCGGGCGAGGTCGCGCAGGTGCTGCGCTGCGGCAGGTCTGCTGGCCACCTGCGCGATCGTGCCACGGCGCACCGGAGTTGCCTAGCGCCGCTGGCGTCCCACTCACTCCGCGTCCGCTCTGGTCCCGGTTGCTGGCAGACCTGGGATCATCGACCGGACTGACGTCGCGCACCGATGAGTTATTGCGGCTTGAGCCGTCTTACAGAAATAGGCCGATCAGTCGGCCATCCCGATCGACGAGACGAAGGGCGACGCGTCATGCAGAAGATCACTCCCTGCTTGTGGTTTGACACCGAAGCCGAGGAGGCAGCCGACTTCTACGTCTCTGTATTCAAGAATTCGAAGATTCTGGATGTCTCGCACTATGGCGACGCCGGGCCGAGGCCGGCGGGCATGGTGATGACGGTGACCTTCGAACTCGACGGTCAGGAGGCCATCGCCCTCAACGGGGGTCCAGAGTTCACATTCAACGAAGCCCTGTCACTCCAGGTGAACTGCGAGACGCAGGACGAGGTGGACTGGTTCTGGAGCCAGCTCGGTGAGGACGGTGAGCCAGGCCCCTGCGGCTGGCTGAAGGACAAGTACGGCGTGTCCTGGCAGGTCGTACCCACTGCCCTGAACGAGCTGCTCAGCGATCCTGACACGGCGAGGGCCCAGCGGGCGATGAGAGCCATGCTCGCCATGAGCAAGATCGACATTGAGGAACTGCGGCGGGCGGCCGACGAGGCGTGAGGCAGGGCAAGCACCGAGCGGCTAGGTGACGCAGAACTCGTTGCCCTCCGGGTCCTGCATCACGATGCTCCAGCCGATCGGCTCGTCCTTCTCGTGCAGGATGGTGGCTCCTGCCTCGACCATGGTCGCCGCGTGCGCGCGGGCATGGTCTCGAGGCTCTTCGCCCTGGGCCGCGAGTGCGCTGGATCGAATGTCGAGGTGCACGCGGTTCTTGGCCGTCTTGCCCTCCGGCACCGGCTGGAAGAACAGCCGCGGCCCCTTGCGTTCGGGATCGACCACCGCCGCACGCCACAACTCCCGCGGGATGTGGTTGCGCTCGGCGAACTCTTCCCAGCTTGCGAATCCATCCGGGGGCAGCTCGGGTTCATAGCCCAGGCCAACGCCCAGAAAGCCGCCATCCGATCGAGGTCTGCCACGTCGAAGGTCACTTGGATCTCCAGAGCCATGCCATCTCACCTCCGGTCCTCGACGCTAACGACACCGGACCGACAGCTCGCTCAGTCCGGCAACAGCGGTACCGAAACTCCTGAGTCGCGACCGAGCAGTACGGCACGCGTGACCGCAGTCGCCCCGAACCGGCCACGCAGGTCGTCGAGCGTCGTGTCGAGTGCCGTCAGGGACTGACGCTCGAACGGGAGTGGCAACTGGATGACGCCGTCGTCGTCGAGGTTTGTCAGGGACACGCCGACCAGGGTGATCCCCTGACGGGCGATGGTCGGCAGGGCGTCGGCGAGCAACGCCCTCGCCGCCAGGAGGATCTCGGTAGTCTGCGCCGTCGGCTGAGACAGCGTGTGCGAGCGGGTGGCCCGCGAGAAGTCTCCGAAGCGCAGCCGCAGGACGACGGTGCGACAGATCCTCCGGGCTCCCCGCAGCCGTCGGGCGAGGCGGTCGACAAGCGCGAGGACGACCGCGTCGAGGAAGTCGGGCGATCTCGGGGCGCGTCCAAGGGCACGCTGCGCCCCGATCGAGCGACGACGACGACCCACCTGGACCGGGCGTGGATCGCGGTTGTGGCCCAGGGCGTGGAGCTGCCGGCCGGCCGCGGGGCCGAGCATCGAGACCAGGGCCCGTTCGGGGAGTTGGGCGACTTCGCCGACGGTCGCGATTCCCTTGTTGCGCAGCTTCCCGGACGTCACCGCCCCGACTCCCCAGAGCCGCTCGACCGGTAACGGATGGAGGAAAGCCAGCTCACGGTCGGGTGGCACCACGAGCAGACCGTCCGGCTTGGCAACGCCACTGGCCACCTTCGCGAGGAACTTGGTCCTGGCCACGCCGACCGTCACGGGCAGGCCGACGCGTTCGAGAACATCCCGGCGAAGCCGGGCGGCGATCTCGGCGGCGGTCCCCGAGATCCGCCGCAGTCCTCCCACATCGAGGAACGCCTCGTCGATCGACAACGCCTCGACCAGCGGGGTCGTGTGTTCGAACACCTCGAACAACGCCTTGCTCGCTTCCGCGTAGGCCGACATCCGCGGTGCGACCACGATCGCCTGCGGGCACAGCCGGCGAGCCTGACCACCGGTCATTGCGGTGCGGATGCCGTACGCCTTCGCCTCATAGCTGGCGGCGAGCACCACCCCGGCGCCGACCACGACCGGTCGCCGTCGCAGCCGCGGATCGTCGCGCTGCTCGACCGACGCGTAGAACGCGTCGACGTCGGCATGCAGGATCGAGGCAACACCCGACACGAACACATGTTCGCATCCGGCTCCGACGTTCCGGAGTATGGGCGTCGGCGGCCTGACCTAGGGTCGTGCCGGGGCGATCTGTCGACCGGTTATCGGGCCGGCCGGGTCAGTGGTCCGACGCTCCGCTGGTTCGCGGAGTCCTCGATGAGCTGTGCCAGCCGGCGCTGCCGCGTCTCCTCCTTCTTGGCGCTGACGACCCACCAGATCGCCGCGCGCCGGTACGACGGCGGCTGGGCGGAGAAGAACGTCCAGGCCGCCCGGTTGGCCCGGATCTGGGGCTCGTATACCGGCCCGAGCTCGTTTGGGCGGTTCTCGTAGGAGTAGATGCCGCTGCGGTCTTCTCGGCGGGCCTCGAACGCCGCCAGTCCGGCCGGCTGCATCCTGCCCTCGGCGATGAGCTCGCGGACGCGCTTGACGTTGACCGCACTCCACGTGCTGGTCGCCTTCCGCGGGGTGAACCGGATGGTGTAGCTGACGTCACCGTGGCGCCTGCGAACACCGTCGATCCAGCCGAAGCACAATGCCTCGTCGACGGACTGCGGCCAGGTGAGGCTGGGCCGCCCGGAACCGACCTTGTAGAAGCCCACCAACAATTCGCTGCGATCGGCGTGGTGTGCCTCCAGCCAGCGTCGGAAGTCGTCCGGCGCGGCGAAGAAGGTCGGCTCCACGATCGAGGAGACTAGCCCGCGGCCGCGTCGGGAAGCAGGTTGGCACGACGGCCGGTGAGCCGACGGTCGACCGAGGCGCCGGTGTTCACCGAGGGCAGACAACGATCCGTCCCAAAGGCTTGGCGGGCGTCGTAATCGATCGCTACGTTACCGACGAAACGAAACGGTTTCGTATCGTCCGGGCCTCGGGGGTGACACCGTGACCATCATGTCCTCGCCCGTGCACAGCCGACCCCGAGTCGAAGGTGAGCGCGAAGAGCAGATTCTCGACGCTGCCGTCCGCCTGCTTCTCGAGGTTGGTTACGACCGGCTCACGCTCGACGCGGTCGCGCTGGAGGCCCGGGCCAGCAAGGCCACGCTCTACCGGCGCTGGCGCGGCAAGGCCGAGATCGTGGTTGACGCGATTGCACGCACGAAAAGGTGCGGCGGGTCGGTCGATCCCGACACCGGAACGCTGCGTGGCGACCTGATGGCCATGGCCTGTTGCGACGGCGGACTGACCGACGACGCTCCTTTGTCAGTGGTCGCCGGTCTGATGTCGGCCATGAAGCACGATCATGAGCTCACGCGGGCGATCCAGGAACGGTTCCTTGCGCCCAGGATCCAGATCGGGCGGATCGTCTTCGAGCGAGCGCAGCGTCGTGGCGAGATCGAACCCGATGTCGATATCGAGTTGCTGTTCGACGTCCTGCCCGGCATGGTGATGAACCGGCGGCTCGTGCTGGGGAAGCCTGTCGACGAGGACTTCATCGCCCACGTCATCGACGACGTGGTGCTGCCCGCCGCCCGCCGGTCCTCCCCTGCAGTTCCCACCCACACGTCTAACCGAGAAGAGATCTGGAATGTCTCGTGACAAAACGGCCGTCGAGCCGGCCGCTCCCGAACCGACCCCGACCGAGCACGATCACGGCCACCGCCACCTAGGCATCGCGCTCGCGATCATCACCACTGCCCAGCTGATGATAGTGCTGGACGCGTCCGTGGTGAACATCGCGCTGCCGTCGATCCAGGCCGACCTCGGGTTCTCCCAGGCCAACCTGTCCTGGGTGGTCAACGCCTACGTGCTGGCGTTCGGCGGCCTACTGCTGCTGGGCGGTCGCGTCGGCGATTTGCTCGGGCGGCGGCGCATCTTCATGTTCGGCATCGCCTTGTTCACCCTGGCGTCCTTTTTGGGCGGAATCGCGCAGGGCGAAGCGACCCTGCTGATCGCACGCGCGCTCCAGGGCGTCGGTGCCGCCATCGCCTCGCCCACGGCGCTCGCACTGATCACCACGACGTTCCCCGCCGGGCCACCACGGAACCGGGCCATAGCGGTCTACGGGGCCATGTCCGGCATGGGTGCGGCCATCGGCCTGATCGTCGGCGGATCGCTCACCGAGGTGTCTTGGCGCTGGACGCTGTTCATCAACATCCCGATCGGCATCCTCCTGCTGGTTCTCATTCCGCGCTTCCTCGGCGAATCGCCGCGGCAGCACGGCGAGTTCGACTTCCTCGGCGCTGCCGTTGGCACCGGCGGGCTGGTGTCCCTGGTCTACGGACTCACCCACGCGGCATCCCACGAGTGGACGTCGCCGACCACGATCATCACGCTGGCCGTCGGCGTGGCGCTGCTCCTGCTATTCGTGTCCGTCGAGTCGCGGATCGAGCACCCGCTCTTGCCGACGCGCATCCTCGCCGACCGCACCAGGGCCGTCAGCTTCGTGGCCATGCTGATCATGGGTGCCTCGATGTTCTCGATGTTCTACTTCATCAGCCTGTTCGTGCAACAAGTGCTCGGTTACAGCCCACTGAAGGCCGGCATCGCATTCCTGCCATTCACGGCAGGAGTCATCGTCGCCGCCCAGGCTGCGTCGACTCTCGCGTCCCGGCTCGACCCGCGGTGGATCGCCGGTGGCGGCGCAATCATCAGCGCCGTCGGGATGTGGGGTTACACCCAGCTCCAGGCCGATTCCACCTATGTGTCCGACCTGTTGCCGTGGATCTTGGTCCTGTCGGTCGGCATGGGGTTCGTGTTCGTGTCGTTGACGCTCACGGCGGTCAGCCGGGTGGCACGCGAAGATGCCGGCGTCGGGTCGGCCGTGCTGAACACGATGCAACAGGTGGGTGGTGCGCTCGGTCTGGCCACGCTCGGGACGGTTGCGGTGCAGGCCGCCCAGAACAAGGCCGAGGAGCTCGCCCAGACGCCCGGGTTCGACCCCGCGCTGATCGGCGCCGAGGCGCAGACCTACGGCTCGACCCAGGCGTTCTGGGTGGCAGCCGCGATGATCCTCGCCTGCGCGGTCATCGTGCTGGTCGGACTGACGATCAAGCACGAGGAGCTGGCGACCGACGGGATCCCGGGCGCCCCCGCCTGAGCACCGACCGCACGGCCCCGCTCCTCCCCCGTGGAGCGGGGCCGTGTCACTCCGTTACAGGACCCCTGCCGGTGATGGGACCGACCGACGCGGCCGGTTCCGCCGACACCGTCAACCGCGATCCGCAACGGACGAGGCTCCTGACAACGACGAGACTCGGGCCGCGATGCCGGTGAGCAGCGTTTGCCGCGTCTCGCTGCGTACCAGCGTTGCGGCCGACGGGTGCCAACCGCCCGGTCGTCGCCGGGCCATACCACAAGCGGTCTGTGGATCGTCCGGACGATCCACAGACCAGCTCCGGCAGCATCGCCGGGCATGGAGACGACCCGGCTCGACGTGGAAGACCACGCCATTCGTTACCTGGCCGCCGCCGCTGCGGCCCAAGAGCTACGACCCGGCTCACTGATGGTCGCGTTCACCAACGGCGACGCCCATGCCCAGCTGGCCGTGGGCGTCGACGAGGTACCGGCCGATCCCCCGCAATACTCCCGGGTGCAGGCCCTCGCTCCCCTGCTCCGGCTCGTGGTGGCCGAGTTCGGGTTCGCAGGAGGTCTGCTCGCGGTCGCCCGGCACGGTGACCCACGCGCCCAGGGCGGTGACCTGGCCTGGCACGATGCCTTTGCCGGGACCTCGCGGTTGGCCGGGCTGGCCTGCCACGGCACCTACGTGGTGACGCCGTCAGGCATTCGCCGGGTCAGACCCGGCCCGCTCGTCGCTGTCGCATAAGGGCCGTTAAGGTTGCGGCGTCGATGTGCTCCTGAGCGGAGGCACCATGCGGTCTGCCGCGCTCGGTCTGCGGTTCCTGGTCGAGTTGGCCATGCTGGCGGCGCTCGCGTACTGGGGATTCACCACTTCCGACAGCGTGCTTCTCAAGATCCTGCTCGGGCTCGGGACACCTCTCGTCGCAGCCGTGCTGTGGGGACTCGTCCTGTCGCCGAAGGCAGCCATCCGAGCGCCGGCACCCCTCCTGGTGATACTCGAGATGACGTTGTTCGCCGCAGCCGCCCTCGCGCTGAACGCGGCTGGGCATCCGACGCTGGCGATAGCCCTGGCGGTCGCGGCCGTCGCACAACGCGTCACACTGTCCACCCTGGGCGTTCCGGCAGGCGTCACCCGCGAGCGCTGAACCACCTGCTCTCACGGACGGCGCGCATCGCCTCCCGACGCGTCTCGCCCTTGAGGCGGCGTAGGTAGACCACACCGTCGAGGTGATCCACCTCGTGCTCGAGGCAGCGGGCCATCAGACCGTCGCCCTCGACCCGCACCGGCTCGCCGTGGGCGTCGAAACCTTCGACGACCGCGTAAGCCGAACGCGTAGTCGGAAACCACACCTCGGGCACCGACAGGCACCCCTCCTCGCCGTACTGCTCACCCTCGCGCGCGACGATCACGGGATTGAAGACGACGCCGAGCCGGTCGTCGATGTTGTAGGAGAACGCACGTAGCGGGACCCCGATCTGCGGAGCGGCCAGGCCGGCACGGCCAGGCTGGACGACCGTATCGAGCAGGTCGCGAGCCAGGATCCGGGTCGCCCCACCGAACGACGAGACCACGTCGGCGACCGTCAACAGCACAGGATCGCCGTAGAGGCGGATCTCGCGCAGCGCCACCGCTCCCCCATCGCAGGTCAGGCCCGACACCAGGCGTGCGGCCATCGGCGGTCGGCTGTGGATTCCGGACCGCGAGTCTACGGACACGGCCCGGCCAGCCTGATGACGAGTGCGGCGGTCGTCCTGCGAGCGTGAGCGGCGTCACAGCGATGAACCGCCATATCACACCGAGCGTGGAACAAGGTAGTTGCCCCGGTCGTTCTTATCGATGTCTCCCCGGTTGCCCGAACGGCGACGCGGGAAGCATGAAGACCTGACTCCGATCCCCAGGGACGACCGTCCCGGAAGGGCTGACACGATGGCCGAGCGTTCCACTCTTCGTGGCTCGCGCCTGGGCGCCACCAGCTACGAGGATGAGCGCGGCGTCGAGTTCGCGGACCGTCAGACCGTGTCCTACGACTGCGCGCTGGGTCACCGCTTCGAGATGACCTTCGCCGTCGAGGCGGAGGTTCCGGCGCTCTGGGACTGCCCGCGTTGCGGCGCCCAGGCACTGCGCGTCGCCACCGACCGCCCTGACGACAAGCCGGCCAGGCCGCCGCGTACCCACTGGGACATGCTGCTCGAGCGTCGATCGGTCGACGACCTCGAGGTGCTACTGGCCGAGCGTCTGGAACTGCTCCGCGCCGGTCTGCTGCCAGGCGGCGTCCACCTGGCGGCGAGCTCGCGAGGCGGCAAGAAGACCGCCTGACCGCCGTCGGGGGCGGGCTTTCCCCCGAGCCCTGCCATCCCACGGCCTGATCCGGGCCCGCGCCGCTTCCGGCGGTGCGGGCCCGGATCTTTGTATGTAGCTCGTCCTATTGACGGCTTGTCAGGACAAATTCTTGACACTTGCCTGTGACGGGCACTACAAGTGGCGTCCAGTCATGCCGCGGCGTGACCGGATGGAGGCGCACCATGCGGGTCGGCGTGATCGGTGCAGGACGCATCGGCGCGCTCCACGCGGCCAACCTGGCCGAACTGGCGGAGATCGACGAAGTCGTCATCACCGACCGTGACCGGACCCGGGCGGCTCAGCTCGGCAACCGCATCGGTGCCGCCACGACCGAGGACGTGGTGGCCGCGGTGGACGCCGGAATCGACGCCGCGGTCGTTGCGACCCCGACCCCGACCCATGCCGACCTGGTCCTGACCCTGGCCCGCGCGGGTCTCCCCGTGTTCTGCGAGAAACCGGTCGCCAGCGACATAGCCAGCACGATCGCGGTGCTCAAGGAGGTCGAGGCCGCCGGAACGGCGCTCCAGGTCGGATTCCAGCGGCGATTCGACGCCGGGTATCAGGCCCTGCGCGATGCGGTGCGGGCAGGACGGCTGGGCCGACTGCACGGGCTGCACGCGGTCACGGCGGATCCTGCACCGCCACCCGCGTCGTACATTGCCAGCTCGGGTGGCATCTTCCGGGACTGCAGCGTCCACGACTTCGACGCGATCCGCTGGGTCACCGGCCGCGAGATCGTGGAGGTCTATGCGACCGGATCCAACAGCGGCGAGCCGTTCTTCGTCGACGCCGGAGATGTCGACACTGGCGTCGCCACACTGACCGTCGATGACGGCACGCTGGCGACCGTCTACGCCAGCCGATACAACGGCGCTGGGTACGACGTCCGGCTGGAGGTGTCCGGCGTGGCTGGGACACTGGTGGCCGGCCTGGACGGCCACGCCCCGATACTGTCGGCCGAGCCGGGTGTGGTCAGCCGGCCCGAGGCCGTGTACCAGCATTTCGGCGACCGTTTCGCGGGCGCTTACCGCGCTGAGCTCGGCGCGTTCGTCGATGTCGTCGCGGGACGGATCGGCAGCCCGTGCACCGGTGAGGAAGCGCTGGAAGCCTTACTCGTGGCCGATGCGGCCGAGCTCTCGCGTGCCGAGCGGCGTCCGGTCCGGGTCGAGGAGGTACGCGCAGCGCTCTGACGAACGAGGTCCGGTTCTGTCGAAGGAGGAAAATGCTCACCACACGGTTCACCAGGAAGCGCGCCCTGTTCGCGCTTCTCGCGCTCCCCCTCGCCCTCGCCGCCTGCACCGGTGACGACGACGACGGGGCCAACGGTGGGGGAAATGACGAGGGCGGTGGCGGTGGTGGCGAGTCCGACTACACCTTCGCCGTCGTGACCCATGCCTCCGCGGGCGACGCGTTCTGGGACGTCGTCCAGAACGGTGCCGATGCCGCCGCCGAGGATCTCGGTGTCGAGGTCACCTACCAGGGATCCGGCGAGCCGGACGAGCAGGCACAGCTCATCGACGCCGCCGTGAGCGACGAGGTCGACGGGATCGTGGTGTCGCTCGCCAATCCGGACGCGATGCGGGAGCCTCTGGCAGGCGCGGAAGAGGCGGGCATACCCCTCATCACGATCAACTCCGGCGAGAACGAATCGGCGTCGCTCGGCGCCATCACCCACGTCGGGCAGACCGAGACCATCGCCGGGCAGGGCGCCGGGGAGCAACTGGCCGAGGCCGGTGTCACGAACACGATCTGCGTGATCCACGAACCCGGCAACATCGGACTGGAACAGCGCTGCGAGGGTGCGACGCAGGGCCTGGGCGGGACAGTGGAGAACCTCCAGGTCGACATCAACGACGTCGCCGGGGCTCAGACCACGATCCAGTCGAGCCTCCAGGCAGACCCGTCGATCGACGGGGTGCTGGCCCTGAATCCGGCCATCGGTGTCGCCGCTGTCGACGCCGTCGCCGGCGCCGGCTCAGAGGCACAGATCGCGACATTCGACCTGTCCGGCGATGTCGTGAGCGCGATCGAGGATGGCTCGATCCTGTTCGCGGTGGACCAACAGCAGTACCTGCAGGGCTACGTTCCGATCGTCCTGCTCAAGCTGTACCTGGACAACAACAACATCCTCGGCGGCGGCCAGCCGGTGCTCACCGGGCCCGGCTTCGTCACCGAGGAGAACGCTGCCACGGTCGCCGAACTGGCCGAGGCAGGCACCAGGTGACCTCGGCACCGGCCGCGGCGTCCTCGGACGAGCGCGTCATCGGTTCCGGCCTGACCCGCCGGTTCCTGCAGCGCCCGGAACTGGGCGCCGCGGTCGGTGCCCTGGCCGTCTTCATCTTCTTCGCCACCATCACCGACGCATTTGCCCGGCCCTCCGGCATCGCGAACTGGCTCGACGCCGCGGCGCCGCTGGGGATCATGGCCGTCGTCGTGGCGCTGCTCATGATCGGAGGGGAGTTCGACCTCTCGGCCGGCGTCATGACGGCCACGGCCGGCCTGGTGGTCGCAACGCTGGCGACCGAGTACGGCCTCAACGTGTGGCTCGCCTTCGCCATCGCCCTGGTCGTGGGCCTGGCGGTCGGGTTGGTCAACGGCGTGGTCGTGGTGCGCACAGGTCTGCCGAGCTTCATCGTCACGCTGGGCATGTTCCTGGTGCTGCAGGGCCTCAACCTCGGGGTCACCAAGGTCATCACCGGGACCGTTCAAGTCCGTGGCCTTGACGACGCGCCCGGTTACGACAGCGCGCACGCCGTGTTCGCCACGACCGTCGAGATCTTCGGCGCCGATGTCCGGGTCACGGTCTTCTGGTGGATCGGCGTCACGGCGTTGGCGACGTACGTCCTGCTGCGCACCCGGCCCGGAAACTGGATCTTCGCGGTCGGTGGCTCCGCCACGGCCGCGCGCAGCGTCGGCGTGCCGGCATCCCGCACCAAGATCGCTCTGTTCATGACCGTCTCCACGCTTGCGGCCGTGGTCGGCACCATGCAAGCTCTGCGACTCACGTCGGTGCAGGCCAACGCGGGCATCGGGCTCGAATTCGAATTCATCATCGCCGCCGTGATCGGAGGGTGCCTGTTGACCGGTGGTTTCGGGTCGGCGGTCGGTGCGGCCCTCGGGGCGCTCATCTTCGGCATGGCCAAGCAGGGCATCGTGTTCGCCAACTGGGACAGTGACTGGTTCATGCTCTTCCTGGGCCTGCTCCTCTTGCTGGCCACCCTGCTGAACCTCTACGTCCGCAAGCGAGCGGAGGTCATGAAGCGATGACCTCGCCGCCGAACGTGGACGGTCCGACCGCAGCCGCGCTCCTCGAGGTGCGTGAGATCGGCAAGGACTTCGGCAACGTCACCGCCCTCGACGGGGTGTCGATGGCGGTGCGGCCCGGAACCGTGACCTGCGTGCTTGGTGACAACGGGGCGGGCAAGTCGACCCTCATCAAGATTCTCGCCGGTGCGCACCAACAGGACCGGGGTGAGTACCTGATCGACGGTGAGCCCGTCCGCCTCACCCATCCCCGGGAGGCACTGGATCGTGGCATCGCGACGGTCTACCAGGACCTGGCTCTGGTGCCGTTGATGGCCATCTGGCGCAACTTCTTCCTTGGCTCGGAGCCCACCAAGGGCTGGGGGCCGGCGCGCCGCTTCGACGTGTCCGCCGCGAAGAGCACGACCCGGGCCGAATTGCTCGCGATGGGGATCGACATCCGCGACCCCGAGCAGCCGGTCGGCACACTGTCCGGCGGCGAACGGCAGTCGGTGGCGATCGCCCGCGCCGTCCATTTCGGGGCCCGGGTGCTGATCCTCGACGAGCCGACATCCGCGCTGGGGGTGAAGCAGGCGGGGGTCGTCCTGCGCTACGTCGTCATGGCGAGAGACCGCGGGCTGGGCGTGGTGTTCATCACCCACAACCCGCACCATGCCTACCCGGTCGGAGACCGGTTCCTGATCCTGAACCGGGGCCGAAGCCTGGGCGACTTCGGCAAGGACGAGATCGACCGTGGCGAGTTGATCCGGCTGATGTCGGGCGGTGCCGAGCTCGAGCAGCTCACCCACGAGCTGGAACGAGCTCCGACCGGCGACTCGGTCGGGCCGGGAACGGCCGGCTAGCTAGTCGTCTCCGGGATCGACGTCGTCGACGACCTGTCCTCGGATCACCGGGCCGGTCGAGCCGGATAAACCCGAACGACTGCGGCCGGGTCTGGCGGGGCCTGCTCGGCCCAGTACCCGGCGGCCCAGCGGTCGCAGCGGTGGCGTCAGGATCACCAGGCCGGCGACGTCGCTGAGGAAGCCGGGCAGTACGAGCAACAGCCCTGCCGCCATGACGATGCGGGTGTCGCCCACGTCGCGGTCCGGGACACGCCCGTCACGGACTGCGTCGCGTACCGCCCCGAAGACGCGCAGGCCCTCCTTCCGGATCAGCCACCCGCCGAGCAGGCCGGTCGCCACCATCAGGAGGAACGTCACCCAGCCGCCGACCAAGCGCACGGCAAGCACGAACACGGCGACTTCGGCGACCACGTAGAGCGCGAAGGCCAGTCTGATCAGGAACGGAGTTCTCATCGCCGTGACCACACTCCTCGCAGCGATCCCAATCGTCTCGCGACACCCCAGCCGGTGACCTTTATCAACGCCTCGAAGACGATGGAGCTGCTCATCTTCGACGTTCCCTCGACCCGCTCGATGAACGTGACCGGCACCTCCACCACGCGCAGCCCGGACTTAAGGGCGCGCCACACCAGATCCACCTGAAAGCAGTAGCCCTGTGAGGCCACGTCGTCGAGATCGAGCCGGCGCAGTGCGTCTGCGCGGAAGGCGCGGTAGCCCCCCGTCGCATCCCGCAAGGGGACGCCGAGCGCCAGTCGGGCGTAAGCGTTGCCGCCTCGCGAGAGCATCTCCCGGCGCCGCGGCCAGTTGACGACCCGCCCGCCCGGCACGTAACGGGAGCCGAGCACGAGGTCGGCGCCTTCCAATGCACCCAGCAGTCTGGGCAGCTCCTCTGGTTGATGGGACCCGTCGGCATCCATCTCCACCAGCACGTCGTGATCACGGTCGAGCCCCCATCGAAAGCCCGCCACGTAGGCAGCACCGAGGCCTGCCTTGCCGGGCCGATGCAGGACGTGCACGTGCTCGTCGAGCTCGGCAAGCCGGTGGGCGATCTGCCCGGTGCCGTCCGGGGAGTTGTCGTCGACGACGAGAACGTCCGCCGGCGGGACCGCGGTGCGGACCCGCTCAACCGTCTTACCGACGTTGCCGGCCTCGTTGTACGTGGGAACGATCACGAGCACCCGGCCGGTCACGACCCGCTCCCCCGCTGGGCGTCAACGGTGATGGGGTCGGACGCAGCCGGGGTCGTCGAGTCGACCGTCCGGCGTCGCGACCGGTGAAGAGCCAGCGCCACACTGCCGAGCCCGGCGATGATCAGGACGAGCTCCGGCCACTCGCCGATCGAAGTCGCCGGCGTACGGCGGCTGGACAACTGGACGTCGGCCACCAGGACGTCCTCGGTGTAGAGCTCGGCTCGGGACACGACGTTTCCGTCGGGGCCGATGATCGCGCTGACGCCGGCGAGCGCCGAGACGAGCACCGTGCGCCCGTGCTCGACCGCGCGAATCCTCGACATCGCGAGCTGCTGTTCGGTCATCGGCGTGAGACCGAAGGTGGCGTTGTTGGTCTGGACGGCGAGCAGGTCGCCGCCCGCGCGCACCGCGTCGCGGACGAGATTGTCGAAGGCCACCTCGAAGCAGATGATCGGACCGACCTCGGCCGGCCCGATGGACAGGACGCCGATCTCCTGTCCGGCCACGAAGTCTCGTGGCTGCCGGTCGACGGCCGGTGTGATCCTGCGCGCGATGTCGCGGAACGGGATGTACTCCCCGAAGGGCATCGGGTGCCGTTTGACGTACGTGGCGCCGGCCCCCACGCCGGGCTCCCAGACGATGGACGTGTTCTCGACGTTCTTCTCGTCCGACGTCGGCACCAGCGCGCCGATCAGCGTGGGTGCCCCGATCGCGTCGACGGCCTCGCTGACCTGGGCCCGGGTCTGGGCGTCGGTGTACGGGTTGATGTCCACGGAGTTCTCGGGCCAGACCACGAGATCGGGCTGCTTCACCTCCCCGGCGTCGACGGCGTCGGCGAGGCCCATCGTGACCTCGGCGTTGTTGGCAGTGATGACGCGCCGCTCCGCGTTGAAGTCGAGGCCGAGCCGCGGCACGTTTCCTTGGACAACGGCGACCGTGATCGTGGGGCCGCCAGGGGC
>DAIUDS010000047.1:0-14168 GCA_036845485.1 Jiangellaceae bacterium | reverse complement strand
GATCAAGCCGCGAGTCGACGCCAACGACCACGGCCATCGCCGGGTGCTGCTCAACCGTGTCGGCGTCGCCGTCCTGTTCCTTGTCTACGGCTTCCTGGCCATGCTCGTCGACCGGCGCCTTTCGGCCACGCCACGGCTCGTGGAGGGATGATCCGCCGGTGGTCATCCCGATCCACGACCGGAATCCGACGCAGCGGCCCGCCTATGTCACGCGCGCCCTCGTCGCGGTCAACGTCGTCGTTTTCCTGCTGAGCCCGCTCGGCATTGCCGGAATCGGTGACTCCGGCCCGCAGGCCTTGTGCTCCGTGCAGGAGTTCTTCGACCGGTGGGCCGCAATTCCGCGGGAGCTGACCAGCGGCGATCCGCTGCCCCTCGTCGTCGGGCCGGCCACCGTCGACCCGGCCGGCAACCCAGCCTGCCAGCTGGTGCGGCCGGATTACGAGAAGTCGCCGATCGTCTCCGCGGTCACCGCGATGTTTCTGCACGGCGGCTGGGTGCACCTGCTGGGCAACATGCTCTTCCTCGCGGTCTTCGGCAACAACGTCGAGGACCGCCTGGGCCACGTCCGGTACCTGCTCTTCTATCTGGCCTGCGGGGTGGCGGCGACGTATGCGTTCGCGTTCACCGACGCTGACGCCCGAACGACACTTGTCGGCGCATCCGGCGCGATCGCCGGCGTCCTAGGCGCCTACCTGGCATGGTTTCCGCGAGCCAGGGTGATCAGCCTGGTGCCCTTCCTGCTGTTCATCCCTTTGCCGCTGCCGGCCTGGCTGGTGCTTGGCATGTGGTTCGTCATTCAGGCCTTCTACAGCCTGGGTACGGGAATGGCTGCCGGCCAGGTGGCCTACGTCGCGCACGTGGCCGGCTTCGTGGTGGGATTCCTGTTCGCCCTCGCGCTGGGCCGCGGCAGGGAACCACCGCGTCCGGTGTATCCGTACGGAGCCTCCCCGTACCTGCCCCGGTAGTCTCCACCGCGGACCCGTACCATCCGCCGGGAGGCATCGTGATCACCGCGATCGTGTTCGTCCAGGCCGACGTCGCGCGCATCCCCGAGGTCGCGGAGCAGATCGCGGCCCTCGACGGTGTGAGCGAGGTCTACTCGGTCACCGGCGAGATCGACCTGGTCGCGATGGTGCGAGTCCGTGAGCACCAGGGCGTCGCCGACGTCGTGGCCGACCGGCTCAACAAGGTCCCCGGCGTGATGCGTACGGAGACGCACATCGCCTTCCGGACCTTCTCCAAGCACGATCTCGAGGCCGCCTTCGCGCTCGGTGTCGAGGACGCCGACTGACCCGCCAATGCGGTCGTGACTTCCGAGCACCGCCTGTATGGCGACCTCGCGGCGTGGTGGCCGCTGATCTCGCCTCCCGCAGAGTACGCGGACGAGGCGGCCCTGTTCGCCGCCATGCTGACCAGCGGAGCGACGAGGCCGGCGCGCGACGTCCTGGAACTGGGCAGTGGGGGCGGCCACAACGCCGTCCACTTCAAGGCACATTTCGCCATGACGCTGGTCGACCGGTCCGCGGACATGCTCGACGTATCGCGCCGGCTCAACCCGGACTGCGAGCACCATCAGGGCGACATGCGAACAGTCCGGCTCGGCCGCGCCTTCGACGCTGTGTTCGTCCACGACGCGGTGGACTACATGACCAGCGAGGCCGACCTTGGGCAGGTCATCGACACCGCTTTCGCTCACTGCCGTCCGGGCGGCATCGCCCTGTTCGTCCCGGACCACACCACCGAGACGTTCGAGGCGGACAGCGAGCACGGCGGCTCTGACGACGCCGACGGTCGCGGTGCGCGTTACCTGGCGTGGACGTGGGACCCGGATCCGGCCGACACCTCGATCATCACGGAGTACGCGTTTCTCCTTCGCGAAGCCGACGGCTCGGTCAGGGCCGTACACGAGACGCATCGCACCGGACTGTTCAGCCGCGACGTCTGGCTCCGACGCTTGGCCGACGTCGGATTCGACCCGTATATCGTGACCGAGCAGACAGCTGAGGACCGGGCGGCTCGCGACCTGTTCCTCGCCCGCCGGCCGTAGCGCGTCATCCGTCGGGCTGCGTATCAGAATCAGGGTCCACGACGTCGGCTACACGCTTGGGGACGACCATCCGCCACGCGTCGACGACGAGCTCCCGCATCTCGGACTCGTCGATCGTGGCCAGCCGCACCTGAACCCAGTTGTACCGCTCGTCGGAGCGATCGGGCATGAGGAACCGGTGCGGGTCGGAGGCGATGAGATCCGCCCGCTCCTCGCGCGGGAAGCCGAAGCCCATCACCGTCTCGTCCGGCGAGATCGCGGCATAGACGATCCTGCCGACCCGGTACTTCACCCGGTCCCGTACCAGCGCCTCGTGGGTGCGCGGCAACGACAACGCCACCTCGCGTACCTGGGCTGCCGTGACCATCGGGTTCACCCCCGTTCGGGCGACCGCGAGCAGGCCGCGGCCCAGCGGGTCAGGACGTCTGCCGCCGCTCCGGAGTCGACCGCCGCCGCGGCGCGATCGAGCGCCGGCATGAGCAGTTCCACCAGGTCGCCCGTGACGCCCTCGTAGGCCACGAGAGCCGCTGCAGCATTGAGCAGGACGGCGTCGCGCACCGGACCGGCCTCACCGGCGAGCAGCCGCCGCGCGACGTCGGCATTGAACGGCGCCTCTCCGCCGCGCAGCGCGTCGGCCGACGCGGGAGGGATCCCGAGCGCCGAAGGGTCGAGGCGCTCCTCGTGAACCTCGCCGTTGCGCACGATCCAGACTCGCGACGTCGTGGTGGTGGTGATCTCGTCGAGCCCGTCGTCCCCGCGGAACACGAGCGCCGACACGTCGCGACCGGCGAGGACGCCGGCCACGATGCCGGCCATCCGCGCGTCGGCCACCCCGACCGCCTGCGCCGAGGGCCGGGCCGGGTTCGCCAGCGGCCCCAGGAAGTTGAACGTCGTAGGGACGCCCAGCTCGCGCCGTGTCGCGGCCGCGTGCCGCAACGCCGGGTGGAAGACAGGGGCGAAGCAGAACGTGATCCCGGCCGTGGCTGCGATCTCAGCGACCCGTGAGGCGGGCAGGTCGAGCGGGATTCCGAGCTCTTCCAGCAGATCGGCGGCCCCGCATGCCGACGACGCCGCCCGGTTTCCGTGCTTGACCACGCGGGCACCGGCACCGGCGGCAACCAGCGCCGCCATCGTCGAGATGTTGACCGTGTGCGCGCGGTCGCCGCCCGTCCCCACCACGTCGACGACCGGTCCCGCGACCGTGATCGGGGTCGCGTGCGCATACATGGCCCGCACCATCCCCTCGACCTCGTCGACGGTCTCGCCCTTGGCCCGCAACGCGATCACGAAGCCGGCGATCTGCGCCGAGGTGGCCGAGCCGCCCATGATCTCGCCCATGGCCCAGGCCGTCGCCTCGGCGGGCAGATCCGTGCGGTCGACCAGCGCCGACAACACCGCCGGCCAGCTCGCAGGTGCAGTCACGGCGCGCTCATGACACGGCGGGAACTGCGCCCAGCCGGCGCCGCATCAGGCCGGCCACAGCGGTCGCGACGGCCACCGGATCCAACGGATGAGGCACCGCCGCCTCCGCCCGAGACCAGGTCGCGAGCCAGGCGTCCTGCGCACGACCGATCAGCACCAGCACCGGTGGGCAGCGGTAGATCTCGTCCTTGATCTGCCGAGCCAGGCCGAGGCCACCGGAGGGGGCCGCCTCGCCGTCGAGGACGACGACGTCGATGCCGCCGGTGTCGAGCGCCTTCAGCACCGCCGGTTGAGTAGCACACTCGAAGAACTCGACCCTGGGCAGGTCCGCAGCCGGTCGACGGCCGATGGCGAGACGGACCTTCTCACGCGTGGATCGGTCGTCGCTGTAGACGAGGACTGTCATCGTCGGCTCGGCCGTTGTCATCGGGTTTCCTCGCGAAGCGGCAGGGTCAGTGGTCGTTACCGGCGGATGCTACCGGTCGGGGCCGCGGGAGGCAGGCCGGGACGAGCCCGAGCAGGGCCGACAACACGCCGCACGACCGGATTTCGGGGTCGGGGTGTGCTCGTCGGACGGGATCGACATAATGGCGCCGTGGCCACGGCATCCGCAGTCGACACCGCGCCCGCGCCTGCCCCCGAGCGGCCGAACCTGGTCTCGGTGGGCACCATCGTATGGCTGTCCAGCGAGCTGATGTTCTTCGCGGCCCTGTTCGCGATCTACTTCACGCTCCGGTCCAACGCCCCTGAGCTCTGGGAGACCCAGCCGGGCCTGCTCGACATCCCGTTCTCCACCGGCAACACGATCATCCTGGTGCTCTCGTCCGTCACCTGCCAGATGGGTGTGCTGCGTGCCGAGCGCGGGCAGGTCGGCCGCACCGGCAATGCGTTCCAGGTGAACCGGTGGGGGCTGCGCGAGTGGTTCACGTTGACCTTCGTCATGGGTGCGCTGTTCATCTCCGGGCAGGTCTACGAATACGCCAAGCTCACCATGCACGACGGCCTGAGCCTGTCCAGCGACCCGTACGGTTCGATCTTCTACCTGGCCACCGGCTTCCACGGCCTGCATGTCACAGGTGGCCTGCTGGCCTTCCTGCTGGTGCTCGGCCGGACGTTCGTGGCGCGGCGCTTCACCCACGAACAGGCCACGAGCGCGATCGTCGTCTCTTACTACTGGCACTTCGTCGACGTCGTCTGGATCGCGCTCTTCCTCACCATCTACGTGATCAAGTGACGAGGAGCGACGTGTCCGCGATCTCTGCCCGGCGCCGTCACCCCGTAGCAGCGCTCGCCGTCCTGTTGCTCGCGCTCTTCGTCTTCGGCGGAGCCTACGCAGTGTTCGCACCCGAGAGCCGCGCCGACGTGCAGGCCGCTTCCTCCACCCAGGTGGAGGAAGGTCAGAAGTTGTTCGCGATCGGCTGCGCAACATGTCACGGACTGGGCGGCGAAGGGCAGGTCCGAGACGACGGCACCGTGATCGGCCCGTCGCTGATCGGCGTGGGCGCTGCTGCTGTCGACTTCCAGGTCGGCACCGGGCGGATGCCCCTGGCCCGGCCGGGTGCTCAGGCGGAGGAGAAGGAGGTCGCGTACACCGACGAGCAGATCGAGCAGCTCGCCGCGTTCGTCGCCTCCCTCGCACCCGGGCCCGAGATCCCCGACGAGGACGCGCTCGACACCTCGGACCTGTCCGCGGGCGACGTCGCGCGCGGCGGTGAGCTATTCCGCACGAACTGCGCCTCCTGCCACAACACCACCGGCCAGGGTGGCGCGCTGACGTTCGGGAAGCACGCGCCCAACCTCACCGGGGCCGAACCCAGGCACATCTACGAGGCCATGATCACCGGGCCCGAGTCGATGCCGGTCTTCAACGACAACACCCTCGACTCGGATGAGAAGCGCAAGATCATCTCCTTTCTCCAGTCGGTTCAGGAGCAACCCAACCCTGGCGGCCTCGGCATCGGTCGTGGCGGCCCGGTCCCCGAAGGGCTTTGGGCCTGGCTGATCGGCATCGGCGGGCTGATCGGCGCGGCGGTCTGGATCGGAACGAAGGCATCGTGAGCACGGACGAGAGGACGGGGATGTCCGAGTACGGCGGACGGCATGGCGGCGACGTCGAGCGCCCCGAGCCGACCGGTCCACCCGTCCGCGAGACCGTCGACGAGCCGATCCCCGATCCCGGCCTCCCCGGCCACGAACCTCGGCTCACCGACACCGATCCGGTCATCGAGCGCCGCGCCGAACGTCAGGTCGCCGGCATGTTCGGGCTGGCTTCGTTGCTGATGATCGGGTTCATCGTCGCCTTCTGGATATTCCCGATCGACGACGGTGACGCCGTCGAGGCGGTCCGCGACTCCAACCTGGCCCTGGGCCTCACCCTCGGCGGCGCCTTGTTCCTGATCGGCGCAGGGGCCATCCACTGGGCCAAGAAGCTCATGTCGAGCCCCGAGGTGATCCACGAGCGGCACGAGTTGCGCAGCACCGACGATGTCCGGGCCGCGTCACTCTCCGACTTCGAGCTCGGCACCGAGGAGAGCGGGTTCGGCCGGCGCAAGCTCATCCGCAACTCGTTGATCGGGGCGATGGTGCTGCTCCCCCTGCCCGCCGTGGTCATTCTCCGTGACCTGGGCCCGCTTCCCGGTAACCGGAAGGCACAGACGCTCTGGGGCCCCGACGTCCAGGTCCTGCGCGACGGCTCGTTCCAGCCGCTGCGACCGGCCGACCTGGAGATCGGCTCGCTGGTCAACGCGATGCCGGCGACGTTCGAGGATCTGCCCGAGGAAGGGCCGGAACGGATCAACGAGCGCGCCAAGTCGCCGATCATCGTGGTCCGGATGCGGCCGGGTGAGATCACCCCCGCCGAAGGCCGTGAGAACTGGAGCGTCGACGGCATCCTCGCCTATTCCAAGATCTGCACCCATGTGGGCTGCCCGATCAACCTCTACGAGCAGAACACCCACCACCTGCTCTGCCCGTGCCACCAGTCGACGTTCGACCTCGCCGACAACGGCAAGGCCGTGTTCGGACCGGCCGCCCGCAACCTGCCCCAGCTCCCCCTGATGGTCGACGACGAGGGATACTTAGCGGCACAGAGCGACTTCACCGAGTCGGTGGGCCCGAGCTACTGGGAGCGCGGATGAGTGCCGTCGTCAACGGTGCCGGCAAGGTCGTCGACTTTGTCGACCAGCGGATCACCGCCTCCAACTGGCTCAAGCGCAACATCCGTAAGGCGTTCCCGGACCACTGGTCGTTCCTGCTCGGCGAGATCGCGCTGTTCAGCTTCATCCTGTTGCTGCTCTCCGGCACCTTCCTCGCACTGTGGTTCAAGCCGTCGATGCAGGAGGTCATGTACGACGGTGCGTACGCCAACCTCCGTGGCATCCACATGTCCGAGGCCTTCTCCTCCACCCTGGACATCTCGTTCGAGGTTCGCGGCGGCCTGCTCATGCGCCAGGTGCACCACTGGGCAGCGCTGGTGTTCCTGGCCGCGATGTCGGTGCACATGCTGCGAAACTTCTTCACCGGCGCGTTCCGCAAGCCCCGAGAGCTCAACTGGATCATCGGCGTGATCCTGCTGGTCCTCGGCGTCGCCGCCGGGTTCACCGGCTACTCGCTGCCCGACGACCTGCTGTCGGGCACCGGACTTCGGATCATCGAGGGCGGCGTCCTGGCCACCCCGGTCGTCGGCACCTACTTGTCGTTCTTCATCTTCGGTGGCGAATTTCCCGGAGACGACGCCATCGCGCGCCTGTACCCGCTGCACATCCTGCTCATCCCGGGGCTCATCCTGGCGCTGGTCGCCGCGCACCTGATGATCCTCTGGTACCAGAAGCACACCCACTGGGGCGGGCCCGGCCGCTCCGAGAAGAACGTCGTCGGCTATCCGTTCTTCCCCATCTACGTGGCGAAGGCCGGCGGCTTCAACTTCATCGTCTTCGGCGTCATCGTCCTGATGGCGGCGCTCATCCAGATCAACCCGGTGTGGCTGTGGGGACCGTACGATCCGTCCCTGGTCAGCGCCGGAACGCAGCCCGACTGGTACGTCGGCTTCCTCGACGGCGCGCTGCGCGCGATGCCCAACTGGGAGACCAGACTGTTCGGGTTCACGCTGAGTTGGAACGTGCTCATACCCTCGGCGATCGTGCCCACGCTCATCCTCGGCGCGCTGTTCCTCTACCCCTTCATCGAGCAGTGGGTCACCGGTGACAGGCGCGAGCACCACATGCTGGACCGGCCGCGCAACCAGCCCGTACGCACCGGGATCGGCGTCGCGTTCATCACCTTCTACATCCTGCTCTGGATCGCCGGCGGCAACGACTTCTTCGCCACGATCCTCGACATACCGCTCAACTGGATCACCTGGTTCGTCCGGGCAGGGGTGATCGTGCTGCCGCCCGTGGTGTTCTGGGTGACCAAACGGATCTGCCTGGGACTTCAACGGCGTGATCGGGAGAAGGTGCTGCACGGTCGAGAATCCGGCGTGATCATGGTGAGTCCGGAGGGCGAGTTCTCGGAGGTGCACGCACCCATTCCACAGGAGGACGCGTTCGAGCTCACGCATCATCGGCGCCAGGTGCCGGTCGCGCTCGAGCCCGAGATCGACGAGAACGGCATACCGGCCCCGCGCCGCCGTGTCGAGAGGGTGCGCGCGGGGCTGTCGTCGTTCTACTTCGGCGACGTCGTACAGAAGCCGACCGTGCGAGAGCTCGAGGCGGCCAGCCACGACGGCCACGCCGCGATCACCGAAGGCGACGGACACGCCGGGGGCGAGCGCTCGGAGATCGGTACCGGCCACCCGTAGCCGTCGGCCGGTCCCAGTCACAGCCTCGTCGCACGCTTCGCATGCTGCCTGTCGGACCCACTCCGTAGGCTGGGCGCCCTGCCAACCGAAGGGGTCCTGAGGTGTCGCGTCGTGGATGGGTCCTGTTCGTCGCGATGGGGGTCATCTGGGGCGTGCCCTACCTGATGATCAAGGTTGCGGTGGAGGAGTTCTCGCCCGCCGCCATGGTCCTGGCCCGCACGGCGATGGCCGCCGCGCTGCTGTTGCCGATCGCCGCCGCCCGGGATCAGCTGCGCCCGCTGGCCCGTCACTGGTGGCCGCTGCTCGCATACACGGTCATCGAGATCTGCGTCCCGTGGCTGATGCTCGGTTACGCCGAGACGCAGCTGTCCAGCTCGCTGACCGGCCTGCTGGTCGCCGCTGTGCCCCTGGTTGGGGCCGTGCTCGTACGCGTGACCGGCCACGAGAGCCTCGGGCGCCGCCGCGTAGTGGGCCTGCTGGTCGGCTTCGCCGGTGTGGCCGCCCTGGTGGGATTCGACATCGGCTCCGCGCAAGTCGGGCCCGTCGCCGCCGTCGCGGTCACGGCGTTCTGCTACGCCCTGGGGCCGCTGATCCTGGTGAGATACCTGTCCCACCTCCCCGGCATGGGGGTGGTCGCTGCGTCGCTAGCGATCTCGGCCGTCATCTACCTCCCGGCCGGTACTGCCCGTTGGCCGTCCGGACCGGTGTCGACAGAAGCCTGGCTCTCGGTCGTGGGCCTGGCCGTCATCTGCACGGCGCTCGCATTCCTGATCTTCTTCAAGCTTGTC
Organism: Jiangellaceae bacterium; assembly: GCA_036845485.1. GTDB lineage: Bacteria > Actinomycetota > Actinomycetes > Jiangellales > Jiangellaceae > DAIUDS01. The sequence goes on along the minus strand of DAIUDS010000047.1, from coordinate 5,113 downwards.
GCCGAGGTCGGTCCATCCCGGTCCACGGTGATCACCTATGTCAACCCCGCCGTTGCTCTGGTGCTAGGGGTGATCGTTCTGGACGAGGTGGTGACGGTGGCCACCATCGTCGGCTTCGCCCTCATCCTGGCCGGATGTGTGCTCGCCACGGCGCGTGAGCGTGAGCCGATCGTGGAACCCGAGCCGGTCCGCCAGGACGCCGACGCGGCCTGCCTCTCGAATCCGATGGCCGAGCCGTAGTGTCTTGGCCGCGGCTGTCAGTGGGCGAACTCGCCGCGGTAGTACTGGAAGACCATGCCCAGCACCGCCACCGTGCCGAGCGCGGCTCCGACGATGAACAGCCACCAGGCGAACACCAGGCCGAGGAACAGGATCGCCGCCGAACCGGCGCAGGCGAGCGGCCACCACGAGTGCGGGCTGTAGAAGCCGTACTCCCCCGCCATCTCCTCGATCTCGCCGTCCTTGCGATCCTCTGGGCGGGGGTACACCTTACGCGAGGTGTAGAGCAGGTAGAACGAGACCAGAGCAGACAGCCCGAACGTCAGCGCGAGCGCGGTCGTGCCGGTGGGGTCCTCGGACATGAACCAGTAGATCGGCGTCGTCGTCAGGAAGAAGACGGTCATGACGCTGAACACCATGCCTTCGACCTTCACGAGCGTTCCTCCACATCGGCTGCGCCCAGGGCTTCCTGGAGCAGCCCCGCGTCGGCGGGTTTCTTCTCCTGGATGGCGGCGATCTCGGGGAACTTCAGGTCGAACGCTGGCCGCTCGCTACGGATCCGCGGGAGCGAGGTGAAGTTGTGCCGCGGCGGCGGGCACGACGTCGCCCACTCCAGCGACGCGCCCCAGCCCCATGGGTCGTCGACGGCAACCTTGGGCGCATGCCGGGTGCGCCAGACGTTCCACAGGAACGGCAGCGTGGAGGCACCGAGCAGGAACGCCCCCAGCGTCGAGACCTGATTGAGGATGGTGAAGCCGTCGTCGGGCAGATAGTCCGAGTAGCGGCGCGGCATCCCCTCGACACCCAGCCAGTGCTGGACGAGGAACGTCGTGTGGAAGCCGATGAACAGCATCCAGAAGTGGATCTTGCCGAGCCGCTCGTCCAGCATGCGGCCGGTCATCTTCGGCCACCAGAAGTAGAAGCCTGCGAACATCGCGAACACGACGGTGCCGAACACGACGTAGTGGAAGTGCGCGACGACGAAGTACGAGTCCGACACCTGGAAGTCCAGCGGCGGCGACGCCAGGATGATCCCGGTGAGCCCGCCGAACAGGAACGTGATCAGGAAACCGATCGCCCAGAGCATCGGCGTCTCGAACGTAACCGAGCCCCGCCACATCGTGCCGATCCAGTTGAAGAACTTCACGCCCGTGGGCACCGCGATGAGCATCGTCGTGAATGCGAAGAACGGCAGGTTGACCGAGCCGGTGACGTACATGTGGTGGGCCCAGACGGCCATCGAAAGCGCACCGATGGCCAGCGTCGCCCCGATCAGGCTCTTGTAGCCGAACAAAGGCTTGCGGCTGAAGACCGGGAGCACCTCGGTGATGATGCCGAAGAACGGCAAGGCGATGATGTAGACCTCGGGATGGCCGAAGAACCAGAACAGGTGCTGCCAGAGGATCGCACCGCCGCCGGACGGATCGAAGATGTGGGTGCCGAGGTTCCGGTCTGCGAACAGCGCCAGCAGGGCCGCGGCGAGCAGTGGGAACGCCATCAACACCAGGATGCTGGTCACCAGGATGTTCCAGCAGAAGATCGGCATCCGGAACATCGTCATGCCGGGCGCACGCATGCAGATGATCGTCGTGATGAAGTTGACGCCGCCCAGGATCGTCCCGAAGCCCGCCAGCGCGAGGCCCATGACCCACAGGTCGCCGCCGACGTGCGGGCTGTAGAAGTCGTTGTTCAGTGGCGCGTAGGCGAACCATCCGAAGTCGGCGGCACCACCCGGCGTGATGAAGCCCGAGATCGTGATCAGCCCGCCGAACAGGAACAGGTAGTAACTGAACATGTTCAGCCGCGGGAAGGCGACGTCCGGCGCCCCGATCTGCAGTGGCATGACCACGTTGCCGAAGCCGATGAACAGTGGCGTCGCGAACAGCAGCAGCATGATCGTGCCGTGCATCGTGAACAGCTGGTTGTACAACGAGTCGCTCACGACCTGCTTGCCGGGCTCGAAGAGCTCGGCCCGGATGAGCAATGCCATCACGCCGGCGAACAGGAAGAACGCGAACGAGGTCATCAGATAGAGGTAGCCGATGACCTTGTGGTCGGTGGAACTGATCCAGCGGACGACCACGCTGCCGGGCCGCCGGGCTCGCACGACCGGCTCGGTAACGACCGTGGCCGTCCGCTCGAGGTAGGTGGTCACTGCTCGCTCCCGCTCTGGCCGAGCGGCGTGGTCGAGAACGCGCCACGCAGCGGTGCCTCGATCACGCCGGTCTGGCCCTGGTCACGCAGGTCTTCGATGTGGTCGCGGTACTCGTCCTCGGACACCACCTCCAAGTTAAACAGCATCCGAGAGTGATAGACACCGCAGAGCTCGGCGCACTTGCCGGCGAACGTGCCCTCCTCGTTCGGCGTCACCTGGAAGGTGTTTGTCTGGCCTGGGATGACGTCCATCTTCATGTAGAACGACGGCACCCAGAACGAGTGGATCACGTCCGGCGACTGGAGCTCGAACCGGACCGTCTGGTTGACCGGCAGGTACAGCGTCGGCCGCTCACCGACCGCACCCAGATCGCTGGTGCCCTCGTCGTAGACGTCTTCGTCGAGGTAGTTGAACGTCCAGGCCCATTGATGTCCGACGACCCCGATCGTGAGGTCCGGCTCATCGGAGGTGTCGAGGATGTCGTTCTGGTTCTGGACGGTGAAGTAGAACAGCCCGGCGATCACGGCGAACGGTGCCGCCGTGTAGAGGAACTCGATCGGCAGGTTGTACCGAGTCTGCGGCGGCAGGTCTTCGTTGCGGCGGCGGTACGCGATCGACGCCCACAAGATCAGCCCCCACACCAGGAAGCCGACCGCGAACGCGGCGATCCAGGCGCCGATCCACAGGTCGCCGACCAGCGGCGTCTCCTCCGTCGCCGGCTCGGGCAGACCAAGCCGCCGGAGCTGGTCGGTCAGCTCTGCCGAGCAGCCGCTCAAGACAACGGTCGCGGCAACCAGCGCGAGAGCCCTGGTGACTCGGCGACGCACCGGGCGATCGCTGCGGTCCTGACCCACGAGGCGCCCTTCCACGCGGCTTCTCCGCGTCTGCACCGGGCGTACCGGGCGAGGCGCGGAGGGCAAGCTGACCCTGCCGTGGCAACACTAGCGGCTGGTCCGGCTGCACACCGGGCGAGGGGGACGATTAGCGTTCGTGACGTGCCTGACGTCCCGGGCGGATACCTCGACGCCGCATCGACCGAGCCGCTGCACCCGGCAGCACGGGAGGTCTTGCTTGCCGCGGTCGACGACGGCTGGGCGGACCCCGCGCGCCTCTACGGCGCCGCCCGCCGCGCCCGGATGCTGCTCGACAACGCGCGCGAGGTCGTGGCCGCGGTCGTCGGCGCCAGGCCGGACGAGGTGTCGTTCACGGCCAGCGGCACGCAGGCGGTGCACCTCGGGGTCCTGGGCACCGCCCATGGACGCCGCCGGGTGGGGTCCCGGGTGGTCGTATCGGCGGTAGAGCACTCCAGTGTCCTGCACGCGGCCGCCCAGGCGGGCGAGCCGGTCCAGGTCCCGGTCGAGCGCACCGGACGAGTCGATCCCGCGAGGTTTGCGGCGATGCTCGACGACTCCACGGCGCTGGCATGCCTCCAGTCGGCGAACCACGAGGTGGGGACGCTCCAGCCGGTCGCGGACGTGGCCGCCGCATGCCGCGGGTGCGACGTTCCGCTGCTCGTCGACGCGGCCCAGGTGGTCGGCCGGCTGCCGGTCCCATCCGGATGGTCGCTTCTGACCGCGAGTGCGCACAAATGGGGCGGACCCGGTGGCGTCGGCGTCCTGGCCGTCCGACGGGGCACCCGATGGCGTTCCCCGTCGCCGCACGACGAGCGTGGATCGGGTCGCGTCCCGGGCTTCGAGAACGTCCCCGGTGCCCTGGCCGCCGCTGCAGCTCTCAGGGCGCGCAGCGAGGAGATGCCCGTGCTCGCGTCGCGCCACGGGGACATGGTGGCGGCGATCCGGGCCCGGGTACCGGAGCTGGTACCCGACGTCGAGGTGGTCGGCCATGCCACCGAGCGGCTGCCGAACCTGGTGACGTTCTCCTGTCTCTACCTCGACGGTGAGGCACTGCTGACCGAGCTGGACAAGGAGGGCTTCGCGGTCTCGAGCGGGTCCTCGTGCACGGCCAGCACGTTGCGGCCGAGTCATGTGCTCGAGGCGATGGGCGTCCTCACACACGGCAATGTCCGGGTCTCTCTCGCCCGCACGACCACCGCCGCCGACGTCGACCGGTTCCTGGCCGTCCTGCCCGACGTCGTGGCTCGGCTCCGGTCGACCGCAGGAGTGGACCGACAGTGAGCCCGGACCTGGTGGTCGACTGCCGCGGGATGCGGTGCCCGCTGCCCGTGATCGAGCTCGCCCGCCGGATCACCGAGGTGCCGGTCGGAGCCGTGGTCGCCGTGGTCGCGGACGATCCAGCGGCTGCGACCGACGTGCCGGCCTGGTGCAGGCTTCGGGGTCATTCGTACCTCGGCACCGGCGAGCCGGTCGATGACGCGGCGTCGTATCTGACCCGGCGGGTGGAGGTCTAGCGGGATTGCAGGGCGTCCAGGCCAACGGCCATGGCAGCGGCCAGGCGGCGGTCGAGGGCCGGGTCCTGGATGGTGACCCGGTAGGCGTCGCGGATGCTGCCGAAGGCGCGTTCGACGGTCATCACCGGCCGCCCGTCGGCGGTGGCGAAGTCGAAGTGGTACGGCCAGGCGAACGGCAGGTCGCCGACGAACGGGACCAGGTCCCAGACCCGGCGCAGCACCGCCACCACCGGGTTGCGTTCGTGACCGCGGCACTCCCCCCAGCGTCGGCTGCGCCAGGTACCAGGTGGAGCGCCACAGTGAGGTACCGAAGTCCTTGCGGAACCGCGCACGTCGAACCTCGTGCGGCTCTTGAACCGGAACACCCGCCG
>DAIUDS010000046.1:12598-14174 GCA_036845485.1 Jiangellaceae bacterium | reverse complement strand
AGTGGCCTGGGCCGCCCGGTCAACTGCTTCCGGTGACCCTGCGCGCGAGGTCACGGGCGCGGACGGCGTCGTGGGGCCAGACCAGTACCCGGTGCCCGTCGGACGCACGGGTGACGGTGCACCGGATTCCGGCGTTCTCCAGAGCGAGCCGCACGGGTTCGAGCTGGTCGGCGGTCCGGGCGGAGGCGACGGTGTGCAGGAGCCCGTATCCGGCTCGGAGCGGGTCGGCAACGGACGGCCCGCGACCGAGCACCCACCGGACGACGAATAGCAACACCGTGACGACAGCCGCGACGAGGAGCGGCCCGAGGACGTATGTCGCGCTCCCGGTCCCTGGCACGCCTTCAAGCGTGCCCGCCCGGGAGGCGTGACACACCAGAGCTGGCTACGCATGGAAGGAACAGGGCAATGTCGCAGCGAGTCGCCGTCATCGGGGCCGGGCTCATGGGATCGGGTATCGCGCAGGTCGCTGCACAGGCGGGATGGCAGGTGGTCCTGCGTGACATCACCGACGAAGCGCTGAGTCGCGGTGTCGACGCGATCAGCAAGAGCACGGCCCGCTTCGTCGAGAAGGGCAGGATCAGCTCCGACGATCGCGACGCCACGCTGGCACGGGTCAGCACGACGACCGACCTCGACGCCGTCGCCGACGCCGACATCGTCGTCGAGGCCATCTTCGAACAGGTCGAGGTCAAGCAGGAGATCTTCGGCGATCTCGACCGCATCTGCCGCGACGGCGCGGTGCTCGCGACCAACACCAGTGCGATTCCCATCACCACCATCGCTTCGGCCACGCGGCGACCCGAGGCCGTCGTGGGTACGCATTTCTTCTCACCGGTGCCGGTGATGGAGCTTTGCGAGCTCATCCGAGGCCTGCACACGTCCGACGAGACGCTTGCCAACGCCCGGGCGTTCGCCGAGTCGACCGGCAAAACCTGCGTCGTCGTGAAACGCGACGTTGCGGGTTTCGTCACGACGCGGCTGATCAGCGTGCTCGTGATGGAGGCCGTTCGCCTCTACGAGTCAGGCGTCGCCTCCGCAGAGGACATCGACACCGCGTGCAAGCTCGGGTTCGGCCATGCGATGGGACCGCTGGCCACGACAGACCTGACGGGAGTCGACATCCTCCGGCACGCGACGGCGAACATCTACACGGAAACCGGAGACCCGAAGTTCTTTCCGCCCGAGACGCTCAGCCGGATGGTGGCCGCGGGAAACCTCGGACGCAAGACGGGTCGCGGCTTCTACACGTACTGACCTCTGCCGACCGCTGTGACGAAGGCCACGGGCGGGCTCGGGCTGAACCGCAGGGTGGCTCCGCGGCGTAGCAATGGGTGTGCGAGGACGTGCTACAGCTGACGACGAGGCGCTCTTGCGGACGCTCTACGAGGAACACGCATCCGCATTGTTCGGGTTCGCCCGCCGGCTGGTCGATGGCGACAGGCAGCACGCCGAAGACATCGTCCAGGAGACGCTGCTGCGGGCATGGCGGCACCGCGATGTGCTGACGGCCGATCGGGCACGGCCATGGCTGTTCACCGTCGCGCGCAATCTGGTCATATCCCGGTACCGCGCG
>DAIUDS010000046.1:7387-12498 GCA_036845485.1 Jiangellaceae bacterium | reverse complement strand
GCCGAGGCTGCCGCGGCGCTCGGCGTCCCGGAGGGAACAGTCAAGTCACGGAGCTTCTACGCGCTGCGAGCCCTGAGACTGGCGCTCGACGAGGCGGGTGTGACCGCTCCATGAGTTGCCCGATGACCCAGTCGCTGGGGGCGTACCTTCTCGGTGCGGTCGACACTGAAGAGCACGCTCGGATCGGTGCTCATCTCGGCAGCTGTCGCCCCTGCCGGGCAGTCGCCGACGAACTTCGCCCGGTGCCTGCGCTGCTGTGTCAGGTGCACGTCGACGATCTCGAGCCGCCCCAACCGCCGGCGCAGTTGCTGGATCGGCTGCTGGCGACGCGCCTCGAGTCGCGCCGCCGACGCCGGCTGGTCGCACTGGCCGGGGCTGCAGCGGTGGTCGCCGGGCTGGTGGCGTCAGCGGTTGTCGCCACCGATGACAGCGACACGACTCCGCCCTCGGCCGAGACCCTTGCCCTCAATGCCCAGGACACGTCTTCCCAGGTCTCCGCCACTGCCTGGCTGACGGATCGCGAATGGGGGACCGAGGTCCGGCTCCGGCTGGTCGGTGCGCCGGCCGGGCAATGGTGCAGGTTGATCGTCCGGGATCTCGACGGCAGGACCGAGACGGCTGCCAGCTTGATCGTCCAATACGGGGAGGACGTCGACGTACCAGGTGCGACGGCTGCCGCCCTCGACCGGATCAGGGACCTCGAAGTGGTCACGGGCGACGGCACTCGGCTGGTCACGATCCCGCTTGCACGCTCGTGACGGAGCTGCTCACAGCCCGGCGAGGAGATACGGCCACCTTAGGGTCGCTGACCGGTGTGCCCGCCGCTTCTAAGGTGGCCTGGCCGCGGAAGATGAGGTGGTCGCCCGATGTGGTGACAGGTGCCTCAGGACGAATCTCGTAGACACGGCGCCACACTGCTTCAACAGAACTTCAACGCGCGCTCGGCAGGGTGGTGACATCGAAGAAGAGGCGTCCGGAGGAGTCCAAGATCATGACTGTCCACAACAACGACTACACCGCACAGATCTTCTACTCGGAGCACCAGGCGAGACTGCGTGCCCAGGCTGCAGCCAACCGACTGACCGGCCGCCGGCCTCGCGGAGGGCAGGGTTGGCGACCCTGGTGGCGCGGCCTCGCTCGCTTGCGAACCGGTCAGAGGCGGGGTGTCCCGGCGACCCCGTCGTAGTACCGGTTGGACTCGGGGCGGTAGAGGAACCAGAGGATTGTGCCGGCCAACAAGATCGAGATGATGTTCAGGAACGTGCCGACTCCGGTGTTCTGACTGAGGCTGATCAGCGTGAGGACGATGTTCAGCCCACCCAGCACGGTGGCCACGATGCGCGCCCACTTGCGGCCGCGTCGGTTGGTCTCCGCCATCCAGATCCACAGCCCGACGGCAAGCAAGCCGACGATCACGGTGAAGACGATTGCCACCGTGACAGCCGTGTCGAGTTCCCCGGCATCGAAGTCGGGGTTCTGATCCGCGATGTCGTCCCGCAACGAGCCCTGGGTCAGGAGGCCGAGGATGAAGCCGATCGCCGACAGTGCGGCACCGAGGTACATGAGCCGAACGGCATTGAGGATCGACGAGGGCGGCTGTAGCCGCGGGCCGGGCTCGCCGTTCGGGAACGGCGGCGGGGCCGGGATCGGAGGATTCGCGGGGCGCTGGCTGTCGTAGGGCTGACCCGCGGGTGGTTGACCGTATGCAGGCGGCTGGCCATGTGTGGGATCGGAAGCCTGGCTCCCGTGGCGGGGTTCATCGTGTCGACCCGGCGTTGTGCCGAAGGGGTCCGACGGAGGCGTGGTCATGGGATGAAGATTCCCTTCAGTGTCGGGCGTAACACCGTGGAACGTCGGCGTCACACCTTAGGGGACGATTCAACTTGGCGGAATGACGGATCGGCCCGCGTTGCCGCTGGCCACCGTGTAGTACGCGTTCGAATCCTTGCGGTAGAGCAGCCACAGGATCGATCCGGCAAGGGCGATCGACACGATGTTGACGACCACACCGAACCCGCTGGCCTGGGTCAGGGCGTAGACGATGACGATGAGGTTCAGCCCGAACAGGACGGTGGCGACCTTTCGTGCCCAGGTCAGACCGCGGCCGTTCGTCTGTGCCATCCACAGCCACAGGCCGACCGCGCTGAGACCGACGACGACGGTGACACCGGTCTGGACGTTCACGGCTCGGTCGAGCTCGCCGGAGGTCATGTCGGGGTCGTCCTCGGCGAGCCCGTCGCGGATCTCGTCCCGGGTCGCGAGGGCGTAGAGCATGCCGAGCAGCGAAAGTCCCGCACCCACGTACATGAGCTTTACGGCCGCCACGATCGAAGGCGCCATGTTCGACGGCGCCACGGGCGCACCGGACGGATCTGGGGGGTGTGCGCTCATGGCGGACCTCCATTCGCCTCGTGACCATCCAACCCCACGTGGAGAGCATCGAGGCCCCGGTGCCACGCCGATCGCGATCTCGTACGTTGGCGAGGTGACCGAGATCCACGACCTGACCGCCCTGGAACTGGCGGCCGCCATCAGCCGGCGCGAGGTGTCGCCCACCGAGGTGCTCGAACATGCGCTGGCTCGCGCCGAGGGCGTCGGGCGGCAGGTCGGCGCATTCGTGACCCTGGCGCCCGACCTTGCCCGGGACCAGGCCCGTGCGGCGGAGAAGGCAGTCCTCGACGGCGGCAACCTGCCACCGCTGCTGGGCGTACCGTGCCCGGTCAAGGATCTCACCAGGGTGGCCGGCGTCCGGTTCGGCTCGGGGAGCGCGGCGTTTCCCGATGTCGTCGCAACCGTGGACGACGGGGTCGCGACACTGCTCCGCGAAGCCGGCACCGTCATGGTGGGCAAGACCACGACGCCCGAGTTCGGCCTGCCGTGCTACACCGAACCGGATGTCGCCCCACCCGCCCGCACTCCATGGGACCTGACTCGCTCGGCCGGCGGTTCCAGCGGTGGAGCCGCCGCCGCCGTGGCGGGCGGCATCGTCCCCGTAGCCCACGGGTCCGACGGCGGCGGGTCGATCCGGATCCCGGCCAGTGTCTGCGGCCTGGTGGGCCTCAAGCCGACCCGGGGCCGGGTCAGCCCCGGTCCGTACGGCGTGGACGGGCCCGCCCTGGCCGTGAGCGGAGCCCTGACCCGGGACGTTCGAGACACAGCCGCGTTGCTTGACGTGCTCGCGAAGCCCTGGCCCGGCGATCTGCATGTCCTGGCCGGCCCGAAGACGACCTTTCTCGCCGCCTGCGAGAGAGATCCGGAGCCGTTGCGGGTCGGCGTTCTGGTGGATCCGATCATCGCCGAGGATGTGCGGATGGACGGAGCCTGCGTCGACGCCGTCCGCGAGACCGTGACCGTGCTGGAAGACCTCGGCCACCACGTGGAGGAGGCGCCGGTTCCGTTCCCGGCGGAGCGGTGGGACTCGTTCGAGGCGATCTGGTCGGTGATGTCGTTGATGCCGCCGGTGGCACCCGAACACGAGCATCTGCTGGTGCCGCTGAGCCGGTGGCTGCGGGAGAAGGGCCGGTCCGTCGCCGGGCTCGCATACGCCCAGGCGATCGCCGGGGTGCAGTTGACGACGCGGGAGGCCGCGACGGCATGGGCTTTGTACGACGTCATCGTCTCGCCGACGTTGGCTCGACTACCCGCCCACGTGGGTGAGCTGCGCGATGACGACGATCCGGCTGGGGACTTCGCCGCGCAGACGCAGTACACGCCCTGGACCAGCGTCTGGAACCTGACCGGGTGGCCCGCCATCAGCCTGCCGCTGCATCGCCATGTCGTCGACGGTGCGGTGCTTCCGGTAGGTGTCATGCTGGGCGGCCGGCACGGTTCGGAGGAGACACTGCTTGCGGTGGCCGCGCAGCTGGAGCAGGCGCGTCCGTGGCGCGACGCCCGCCCACCGGTCTGGTGATCCCGGTGCGGAAGAGCTGTCGCGCCGTCGAGGTTGCGCAAGCAGGTGAGGTGCGACCGGGAGAGGCGGAACGATGTCGAGTGTGGGTTCGCCCCTGACGTTCGGTTACTTCCTCATCCCGAACGCGGCGGATCCGCTGCTTGAGACAGCGCGCGAGGTCGAACGGCTCGGTCTGGACTATGTCGGCGTCCAGGACCATCCCTACCAGCGGCGCTTCGTCGACACGTTCACTCTGATGAGCGCGATCCTGGCCAGCACGACCCGTTTGCGGGTGTTCCCGGACGTCGCCAACCTCCCGCTCCGGCCACCGGCGGTGCTGGCCAAGACTGCGGCCAGCCTCGACGTCCTGTCAGGTGGCCGGTTCGAGCTGGGCCTCGGCGCCGGCAGTTTCTGGGACGCGATCGAGGGTTACGGCGGGACCCGGCGGTCGCCGGGTGAGTCGCTCGACCAGCTGGCCGAAGGCATCGACGTGATCCGGCGAATCTGGAGCGGCGAGCGTGGGCTGCGCTTCGAGGGCGACTTCTACCACCTCCGCGGCGTGCACTCCGGACCGCTGCCCGTCCACGACATCGGCATCTGGGTGGGCGTTTACGGGCCGCGCGCGCTGAGGCTGACCGGGCGGCTGGCGGACGGGTGGGTTCCCTCGATCCGCGCCGACGTGCGGGCCAGGCTCGCCGAGATGAACGATCGGGTCGACGAGGGAGCCGCCGACGCCGGTCGCGACCCGTCCGCGATCCGCCGGGTGTTCAACGTCAACGGCTCGATCACCGACGACACGTCCGAAGGCTTCCTGCGAGGGCCGGTCGACCGATGGGCCGACGAGCTGGCCTCGCTGGCGGTCGACCATCGCGCAGACACCGTGGTTTTCTGGGGCGAAGGCGAGGGCCAGCTCCGCCGATTCGCCGAAGAAGTGGTCCCCGCGACCCGCGATCGCCTCGCCGGCTGACCGTCGAGAGAGTTCCGGCGTCAGCGCGGTGAGGGAACCTGGGCCGCTTCGCGGTCGCAGGCCTGGGCGCGCAACGCCCGGTCGAGGTCGGCCAGACCCTCGACGACGAGCCGCCGCGGCGCCGGTGGCACGTCAGTGACGTCGAGCCAGGCTCGCACCTTCTCGGCGGTATCGTCGTCGGCGAGCAGCCGCGGGAAGAGCCCGATCACGATCCGCCTGGCCTGTCCGTTCTGCGCGCAGGAGCACGCCTGGCCG
>DAIUDS010000046.1:0-7377 GCA_036845485.1 Jiangellaceae bacterium | reverse complement strand
TCTCGGACGGCTCGGCCGTCTCAGACGGCTCCGTCGGGCTGGCCGTGTCGGTCGTGCGCTCGGCCCACACGGTCGGGATCGCCTCGAGGTAACGGTCGACGTAGGGGCGCACCAGCTCCCGCTGTTCCGGCTGGCCGAAGCCCTCCGTCGTGGCATGGAGCAGCGCGTTGGGCAACTCGTCGGACTCCACGGTTTGCGCCCATGCCTCCTCCTTTGCCGCGGCGGACGGGCGGGCGGCGCGGGCGTATGCGGCGTGCCGGCGGCCGGTCGCGGTGTCGTCGCGAGCCAGCTCGGCGTCGATGTCGGCGGCTCCCGCTTCGCCCAGGATGACCAGCCGGTTCAGCAGGCTCCAGCGCAGATCGGTGTCGACCCGCAGGCCGGGAAGCACGTCGCCGCCGTCGTCGGTGCCGAGAAGGAACCACAGCTCGTCCACGTGCTCGGGGCTCGCCGCGGCGGCGGCCCAGGCGCGGGTGAAGGCGAGCTGGGCGTCGCTGCCGGACTCGGCGACGCCGGCGATCCGCCGCAGCGCACCGGCCCAGAGGGCCGACAGCATCAGCCGGGACGGCGGGTCGGCGTACAGGTTGATCGCATTCCGGGCGGTCGTGAGCACCGATTGCACCACCGAGATGTCGGTTTCGCGCTGGACCCCGCCGAGCACCAGTTCGACGTACTCCCTGGCCGGGAACTCGGCATCGCGGAGCATGTCGGTTGTTGCCGTCCAGCACAGGGCGCGTGCGAGGGACGACGACAGCCGGCCGATGCCTCGTACCACGGTCTGCCTCGACCGGTCGTCCAACCTGATCTTGGCAAAGGTGAGGTCGTCGTCGTTGAGCAGCAGCAGGTCCGGCTGAAGCTCCCCGATCAGCTCCGGCACCTCGGTGTGCTCGCCGTCGACATCGAGCTCGACGCGTCGCCGGCGGACGATGCCCTCGGGCGTCTCGTCGTAGAGGCCGATTGCGATCCGGTGGGCCCGCAGCATCGGGTGCTCGGGAGGCGCGCTCTGCACGATCCGCACCACGGTGTACAAGTCGTCGGGGCCCACCTCGACCTGCGGGGCGAGCGTGTTGACCCCGGCGGTTTGCAGCCATTGCTGGTTCCAGTCGGCGAGGTCACGCCCGCTTGTCTGCTCGAGGTGGCGGAAGAGATCGGAGAGCTCGGTGTTCCCCCACGCGTGTTCGGCGAAATACGCCCGCACGCCGGCGAGGAACTCCTCACGCCCGACCCAGGCGACGAGCTGTTTGAGCACGCTGGCGCCCTTGGCGTAGGTGATGCCGTCGAAGTTGACCTGGACGTCGTCGAGATCGCGGATGTCGGCCGAGATCGGATGCGTGGACGGCAGCTGGTCCTGACGCAGTGCCCACAGCTTCTCCGACACGGCGAACGTCGTCCACGACTCGGTCCAACGGGTCGCCTCGGACTGCGAGAGCACACTGGCCCAGGTCGCAAATGACTCGTTGAGCCACAGGTCGTCCCACCAGCGCATGGTCACGAGGTCGCCGAACCACATGTGCGCCATCTCGTGCAGGATCGTCTCGGCCCGCCTTTCGTAGGCGGCGTCCGTGACATGGCTGCGGAAGACGTAGTCCTCGTGGTGCGTGACACATCCGGCGTTCTCCATCGCGCCGGCGCTGAACTCGGGCACGAAGAGCTGGTCGTACTTGTCGAAGGGATACCCCAGGCCGAACACGTCCTCGAAGAACGCGAAGCCCCGGCTGGTGACGTCGAAGAGCTCGTCGGCGTCGAGGTGTTCGGCGAGTGACTTACGGCAGAACAGACCGAGCGGGACGGACTTCTCCTTGCCGACGTAGTCGCCCCGAACGACGTGATACGGCCCGGCGACCAACGCGGTGATGTACGTCGCCATGCGCGGAGTCGGTTCGAAGGCCCAGCGCTTGGCCGCCTCGTCGTCGCCTACGACGGATGGTTCCGGCGTGCGCGCGTTGGAGACGACCTCCCAGTGGGCCGGCGCCGTCACGGTGAAGGCGAACGTCGCCTTGAGGTCGGGCTGCTCGAAGCAGGCGAAGACACGGCGTGCGTCGGCCACCTCGAACTGGCTGTGGAGGTAGACCTCGCCGTCGACCGGATCGACGAACCTGTGCAGGCCCTCGCCGGTATGCATGTAGGCCGCATCGGCGACCACACGCACCTCGTTCTGCGCTTGGAGACCGTCGAGCCGGATCCGGGCCCCGTCGTAGACGGCGGGCGCGTCGAGCGCCGTGCCGTTTAGTACCACCTCACCCACCGCAGGCGCGATGAGGTCGAGCCAGCTGCTGCCACCCTCCTCACCGAAACCGAACCGGACTGTCGTGATCGACGTGAACGTCTCGTCACCGGTCGTGAGGTCGAGCTCGATCTCGTACGAGTCGACGTCGACGAGGGCGGCGCGTTCCTGTGTCTCATCGCGAGTGAGGTTGATGCCAGGCATGCGATCGATCCTGGCAGATCGGGCAGACACGTGCGACGGCCGTGGGGTCCGTCGGAGGTTGGCGTCGCTGGCAAGATGACCACATGCGCGTGCATCTGGGTTCTGACCATGCCGGTTACGAGGTCAAGAACCAGCTTGCCGAGGTGCTGCGCGGCGACGGTCACGAGGTAGTCGACCACGGACCGTTCAGCTACGAAGCGGACGACGACTATCCGGTCTTCTGCCTGCGCGCGGCCGACGCCGTCGCGCGCGACAGCGACAGTCTGGGCGTCGTGATCGGTGGCTCGGGGAACGGCGAGCAGATCGCTGCCAACAAGGTTCGAAGTGTACGAGCAGCGCTCGCCTGGAGCGACGAGACGGCCCGGCTGTCCCGCGAGCACAACGACGCTCAGGTCTTGTCGATCGGCGCGCGCATGCACACGTTCGACGAGATCGCCCGCTTCGTGGCGACCTTCCTCTCGACACCGTTCAGCGGCGACGAACGCCACGCCCGCCGGATCGCAATGGTCAATCGGTACGAGGAGGCCGGCGCGCTTCCCCCGCTGATGTCTCCGGTGCCGGGTCGGGATCGTCCTCAAGCTTGACCTGGTCGACCAGGGCGTCGTCCGGCCGCGACACATCACGTGCCCGCAACGCCCCGGAGACCCCCACCTGGGACCGCCGGTCGATGTGGTCCATGCGCTTGGGCGGCACCATTGCGCGCTCTGCCATGAGGCCAACGGTACGTCGGTCGGACCACGGCGGACGACCAGTACGTCCTGCTCTTCAGCGGGGCTTCTGCTACCGCTACTGTCGCGCCGTGACGTGGACTTCAGACCGGGATGCGCTCCAACGGCCGGTTTCTGGCGTCACGTCGCAGATGGGCCGGTGGCTTTCGCGCGAGCCGGTGGCATTGACCTTCCTGGTGCTCGGCATCGCGGCCTTCTATGCCATGCACATGTCCTTTCCCGAATCGGTGCCGATCAGCCTGCTCGTCATACCCGTGATGCTCGGTGGAGTGGCGCTTCCGGTTCCGTCCTTGCTCGTGCTGGTTGGCGTCACCGCGGGTGCACTGGTGGCGGAGGGTGCGGCGCACGGCGTGAACGAGCTGTTCCTGGGCGTCGTCGTGGTGGTGACGGTCACGGCCTTCGTGGCGTTGGGCTCGGCACGCTCGCGGGCCCGGCTGGGTGTCCAGGGCAACGTCGGTGAGTCGATGCTGGTCGACCTCAAGGACCGGCTTCGTGCGCAGGGTGAGCTGCCCGCTTTACCGCGCGGCTGGGAGGCGGAGGTCGTGCACCGGTCGGCCGGACGGTCCACGTTCTCCGGCGACTTCCTGGTCGCGGCGAGGTCGTCCGGCGGAATGGTGCTGGAGGTTGCCCTGATCGACGTCTCGGGGAAGGGCCTGGCAGCAGGCACCCGGGCGTTGCTGCTCTCCGGTGCTTTGGGTGGCCTGCTCGGGTCGCTGTCGCCGGCGGAGTTCCTGCCGGCCGCCAATGCGTACCTCCTACGTCAGGAGTGGGCGGAAGGATTCGCGACGGCGGTGCACCTGGTGGTCGACCTGGGCACCGGGGACTTTCAAGTGCGGTCGGCCGGTCACCCGCCCGCGATCCACTTCCACGCCGGATCAGGCCGATGGCACACACTGGACGCGAGGGGCGGGCTACTGGGCGTGTTCGAGAAGGACGAGTATGCCCCGGCGACCGGAAGCCTGGACTCCGGTGACGCCCTTCTCCTCTATACGGACGGGCTGGTCGAGACTCCGCGCCGCGACCTCACCGACGGGATAGACAAGCTGCAGGGCGAGGCCGAGCGGCTGGTCGCTCACGGGTTCCGCCACGGCGCACGCAAACTCATCGACTCGGTCGCGGCCCTGCCGTCAGACGACCGGGCCCTCGTGCTGCTCTGGCGGAACTGAGCGTTCGCAATCTGGCTGCGAATGCCCGGACTCGGCAGCGCACTGTCGTTGGAGGATCCGTCAGAACGGGGGCGGCTCCCAGTCGGGCTCGGTTTCGGGTGGGTCGCCCGGCGGTTCGGCCGGCGACACGATGGGACCGATCGGGTCGGGCGCGAGATCGTAACGGTGACCGTTGGGGCCACGCCAGGTGAAAATACCGGGCTCGGGTTGCTCGAGATGCCAACCGGCGTGGGTCTTGCCGTTGTGGCAGCCGGCCAAATGACAGCCACCGACCGAGTGGTCTGCGGATCTATGCTCCGGGGATGACCGACGAGACCGCGGCCGGCGTACGGTCCGTCATCCCTGACATCCCCTACATCCGCAGCCGCGGACGCGAGCAGCGGGCGACGTTCTTCGAGCTCTTCTTCGACCTCGTTTACGTCTTCGCGATCACACAGCTCTCGCACCACCTTCTCGAGCGCTTGACCTGGGAGGGAGCCGCTCAAACGGCCTTCCTCCTACTCGCCGTCTACTGGGCCTGGAACTACACGACCTGGATGGCCAACTGGTTCGACCCGGAGACGGTGCCCGTCCGGCTCGTGCTGACCTTCGTGATGCTGGCGAGCCTCCTGATGGCGGTCGCGATCCCGGAGGCGTTCGAGGAGTACGGCCTACTGTTCGCTGCGAGCTACGTGGCCCTGCAGGTCGTTCGCAACGCCTTCGTCGTCTCGGTGACCCCGGCCGGGGACTTCAACCGGAACTTTCGTCAGATCCTCGCCTGGAGCGTGCTTTCGGCGCCCCTGTGGGTGGGCGGTGCGTTCGCCGTGGGAGGGGCCCGCTGGGCCCTGTGGCTCGGAGCGCTCGCCATCGACCTCGCGGCTCCGATGGCACGGTACTGGCTCCCCGGCATGGGCGGGACACCGATGAGCGAATGGCAGATCGACGGTGGTCACTTCGCCGAACGCTTCCAGCTCTTCATCATCATCGCGCTCGGCGAGAGCATCGTGCTGACGGGCGTGACGGCGTCCAGTGCCGCGCTGGACGCCGCGGTGGTCGTTGCGCTCGGCGTCGCCTTCGTCGGCTCGACGGCGATGTGGTGGCTGTATTTCGGGCAGGTCGTCAGCTCTGCCGTGCGCCGGATCAGCGCCGCGGTTGCCGAGGCGGGTCAGATCGGTCGGAATGCGTACACCTATCTGCACATTCCGATCGTCGCCGGCATCATCATGACCGCCGTCGGCGACGAACTGGTCATCGCCCATCCCGCCGATCAACTGCACATGGCCGGAGCGCTGGTCACCATGGGTGGGCCGGCGCTGTACCTGCTCGGCCTGATGGCGTTCGAGGCGAGCATCGGACGCCACCAGGGCTGGCGGCGGGCCGTGGTAGTGCTCGTGCTTCTCGCTGCAATTCCGCTTGCGGCTCGGGCGAACGGCCTTGTGGTTGCCGGTCTCACGACGGCGTTGCTCGCGGCGCTCGTGATGACCGAGCAGATCCGTCGCGATTCCGCGTGACACGTGACCGGCGAAACCCGAAGCCAGTGCGATCGCGGTGAGGCGTGGTCCGAGGCCTCCCAGGGTCCGGACGTCCACCCGTACGAGCCTGTGGTCCGAGCTCGGGTACGGGAATGTGCCCACCAGCCGGAACAGCGAGTCGATCTGGTAGCGGGAGTAGACACCATGCCGAATTGCCCCGGGAACGTGCGGAATCGGAACGCGTCGTTGCCCTCGCGCGTGCCATCGACCTCGGCGTCCGTGACAGCATTCCCGGGTGCAAGCGGGCGAACGACAGTTCGGCGACGGTCACATCGAGGCGGCCTTCGGCAGGACTGCGGCACCTTACCCGCTTCGCACCCACCAGCATCGTGCGCTGGCCCAGATCGACCAGCTGATGATCAACGGCGGTCGTCGACGAGGGTGGGTCGTCCTGCCGCCTGGAGCCGGCAAGACTCTGGTCGGGCTCGAGGCCATCCGCCGGATGGGCCGTCCGGCGGTCGTCTTCGGCCCCAACACCGCGATCCAGACCCAATGGGTACGACAATGGGAGGCGTTCTCTCCGCCCACCGTGCAGGTTGGTGTGGACCGTTCGCTCGACTCACCGATCACTGCGCTCACCTACCAGTCACTCGCCACATTCGACGCTGACGAGGAGGTGGACGAGGAGGGGCATGGTTCCACCGAGCCGAGCTCTCGAGGCGATGCATTGCTCGACCGCCTGCATCCCAATGGTCGCGCGTTGTTCGACGAACTCCGGACCATGGCACGGCTCACCGTTGTGCTCGACGAGTGTCACCACCTGCTCGAGGTCTGGGGTCGGTTGGTCGCGGAGCTGCTCGACTCGGTACCGCACGCGTACGTCCTCGGGCTCACCGCCACTCCCGCCCGGTCGTTGACGAAGGACCAGGCCGAACTCGTCGACGACCTGTTCGGTCATCCGATCTACGCAACCTCGATTCCCTCCGTCGTGCGCGAGGGCCACATCGCACCGTTCGCGGAGCTGGCCTGGCTGACAACGCCGACGCCAACGGAGAGTCGTTGGCTGTCCGCTCAGGCCGAACGGTTCCGGGAGCTCACCACCGACCTGGTCGACCCTGCCTTCGGGTCCGTGCCGTTCCTGATCTGGCTTGACCGGCGGTTCGTCGCACGAAGCCCTGCCGTGTCGTGGCAGCGCCTCGAGCGTGACGAGCCCGAACTGACCGATGCCGCGCTGCGCCTCTACCACATCGGCCTGCTTCGGCTGCCGGACGGCGCCCGACCACGGGAAGAGCACCGACAGCAACCGACGGCTGACGACTGGGTGGTCCTGATCGACGACTGGCTGCGCGGACGGTTGCTTCGGTCGCTGGATCCGCGCGACCAATACGTGCTGGCCGAGCTTCGCCGGACATTGCCGAGTGTCGGGTTCTCGCTGACCAAGCGCGGTATACGACATGGTCGCTCACCCGTCGATCGCGTCCTTGCCCGCAGCGCAGCCAAGACGCACGCCGGCGTCGAGATCGTGGCGGCCGAACACGCCAACCTGGACACCCGGTTGCGGATGCTGATCCTGTGCGACCATGAGCGCGCCACCGCGACGCTGCCCG
>DAIUDS010000045.1:0-14203 GCA_036845485.1 Jiangellaceae bacterium | reverse complement strand
CATCGCCAGAGGTGGCGACGGGCGCCGGCTGGCCAGCATCGTGTTGGCCGGCATGCGCGGATAGGTTCGCGTCACGGTGCCCTGACCGCGTCGGGCAGGGGCGTAACCGGCAGGTACGTCTCCGGCTGGCCCTCGACGTGCAGTTGCGGGAGTCGCCGATCCATCCAGGCCGGCAGCGACCAGTTGGCCCGGCCCAGCAGGTGCATGACCGCCGGAACCAGCAGCATCCGCACGATGGTCGCATCGACGAAGATCGCTGCCGCCATGCCGACCCCGATCACCTTGAGGAAGACGTCAGGGCTCGGCACGAACGCCGCGAACACCGCCACCATGATCGCCGCGGCAGCGGTGATCACCCGGCCGGTGCCGGCCAGCCCTTCCATGATCGCGCGTCCGTTGTCCCGGGTGCGCATCCATGCTTCGCGCATGCGGCTGACCAGGAACACCTCGTAGTCCATCGAGAGCCCAAAGAGCACCGCGAACATCAGCACCGGGATGAACGCGGGCATCGGTGTCTCGGTGTCGATGCCGAGCAGCTGGCCGGCCCATCCACCCTGCAGGACGAGCGCCACGACACCGTACGCCGCCGCGACCGACAGCAGGTTCATGAGCGCCGCCGTCAGCGGGATCACGATGCTGCGGAACGACAGCAGGAGCACCAGCATGGACAGCACGACCACGCCGCCGATCAGCAGCGGCAGCCGCTCCGCCACGTTGGCGTTGCTGTCGATCGCCGTCGCTGTCACACCGCCGACGTGGGCCTGCGTACCTGTGCCGTCGACGCTCTGCGGGATCACGACGTCGCGTAGCGTCCGCACCAGGTCCTCGGTGGCGCCGTCCTGTGGGCCGGTCGTCGGTATGACGGTGATCAGAGCGGTGTCGCCGTCCGGGTTCAGCTGCGGTGGCGAGACGGCCGCGACACCTGCGGTCGTGCTGACGTCGGCGGCCAGTAGGTCCAGCGATACCGGCTCGCTCGACTCCGACAGGTCGGCGACGAGCAGCAGGGGCCCGTTTGCCCCCTCACCGAAGCCCTCCGCCAGCGTGTCGTACGCAACGCGGGTCGACGTGCCTTCGACGTTGTTGCCGGCATCGGGGAAGCCGAACCGCACGCCCAGGAACGGAGCGGCCAGGGCAAGTAGCACGCCAACGCCCGCGAGGCTCGCGAGGATGCTGTGCCGGTCGACGAACCGGCTCCACCGGACCCAGCCGCGGGCCGGCTCGACGTGGCCCCCGACTGCTACCTGGACCGGCCTCCGGCGGCCGAGCGGCAGACGCAGCCGGTCGATCCGGCGGCCGAAGTAGCCGAGCAGTGCCGGGAAGAGCGTGACGGCTGCAGCCATGACGACTAGGACGGCGGCGATCGTCACCACGGCGGCGCCACGCATGAACGAGAGCCCCATGGCGAACAGGCCGAGCATGCTGACCATGACCGTGCTCCCGGCCACCAGCACGGCGCGACCCGCCGTGTCGAGGGTGGCGGCCGTCGCGGTCTCGGGATCGAGCCCGGCCGCACGCCATTCGCGGAAGCGCGTGACCATCAGCAGCACATAGTCGATGCCCAGGCCGATGCCCATCATGGCGGCGAGCGCTGTGGACCAGTCGGGAACGTCGGTGAGCGCCGCGAACAGACCGGTCAGTGCGCCGCTCACCGTCAGGCCCATCACCGCGACCAGGATCGGCAGACCGGCGGCGACCACCGTGCCGAAGGTCAGCAGCAGGATGACGGCGGCCGCCACGATGCCGATCGTCTCCGAGCCGATCTCGCCTTGCTCGGCGAACTGGATGCTCTGCCCGCCAAGCGCGACCTCCAGGCCCGGACGCTCGGCGGCGTCGGCAGCGTCGAGCAGTCGCTCGGTGTCTTCGATCGGCATGTCGACCGGGTTGGTGACGTCGAGCCTGAGGTGGGCGACCAGCGTCTGCTCGTCCGGTGAGATGGCGCCGCTGGTCCGGTACGGATCCTCGACGCCGGCAACGTGCGGCAGGGTGGCGAGGTCGTCCAGCAAGGCCGTGACGTCGGCCTGCACGGCGGGATCGGTGGCTGCCGCATCGGTGCGAACCACGACGTCCACCGTGTCTCCGGCCACGGCCGGGAAGCGGTCCTCGAGCAGATCCTGGGCCTGTTGGGAATCCGAGCCGGGGGCGGAGTAGTCGGCGGCGAAGTCACCGGCAAATGCTGCGGAAAGGCCCATCGCTACCACGAGGGCCGCGACCCAGGCGAGGACGACCCGGCCGCGCCGGCGGAAGGCCACTCGGGCCAATCGCCCCAGCGGGCCGGGTGTGCCGGTCTCGACCGGACGGTCGTCCAAGGCGAGCGTGGTGTCGGTCATCCGAGAGTCCTCTCGAAACGGAACGGATCGTGACGTAGGTGACCTGGCTTCAGTTACGTTATGATGTGTAACGAACACTACGACGGCTCACTTGTCAAGGCACATCACGTCTGTGACGATGCTTAACCAGAAGTTCACTTCCGCAGAGAAGGGCGGACCGGGTGCCCAAGGCCCTGTTGCACCACATCGCGTCCCGCCGGGAGCGGGCGCGGGCGGCGACGATCGACGAGATCAAGCAGACGGCTCAGCGACTCATGCGCGAACAGGGCACGACCGACGTCCGCTTCTCCGACATCGCCCGGGAGATGGGCATGACCGCCCCGGCGCTCTATCGCTACTTCGCGGACCGCGACGAGTTGCTCACCGCGCTGATCGTGGATGCGTACGACGACCTCGCCGACGTCGTCGCGGAAGCTCAAGAGAAGGTCGCCGCCGACGACCCGAGCGGACGTCTGGTGGCCGTTTCACAGGCCTACCGGTCCTGGGCGCGCCGCGAACCGCAGCGCTTCGCACTCATCCTCGGCATGCCTGTACCCGGGTATGCCGCGCCGGAGGAGGGCCCGACCACGGAGGCCGCCCGCCGGGCGATGGTGCAGCTCAAGTCCTTGTTCTTCGATGCCTACGAGCGGAAGGTGCTCAAGCCGCCCCTGATCAGCGAGGTCAGCGAGGCACTGGCTGCCTGTGCTGCGGCCGAACACGAGGTCGTGCATCCGGACGAGCCGCCGCTTCCGCCCGAGACGTTCCAAGCGCTGCTCCATTGCTGGTCCTCACTGCACGGGTTCACCTGTCTCGAGGCGTACGGCCACCTCGACTTCATGCCCGCCGACGCGCGCGATGCGCTCTTCGAGTCCGGTGTCCGCCTCGCTGCCATGACGGCGGGCCTCCCGGCGCCACACGCGGACTCGTGAGCGCCGGGATCCGCCACGTCGCACTCTGCGACAACGTCGGGACGTTTCCCGAGCGGCTCGAGTCCGCGTTCCCGGCGGCCGGACTCACCGGACCGTGGCCCCTGCACGTTCACTGCCACCTGCTGTTCGTCGACCACCGGATCGTCCTGGTCGACACCGGCGCGGGGCCGCCGTGGTCACCGGCCGCATCATGGTTCACCCGGCCCGGTCGGCTGCTCGCCGCTCTCGCCGGCGACGGACTGACGCCGGACGACCTCACCGACGTCGTGCTCACCCACCTGCACAGCGATCACGTCGGATGGACCGTGCACGGCGATCCGGCGACACCGAAGCCGACGTTCCCGAATGCTCGCCACCTGGTGCAGCGGGCCGAGCTCGACCGGCTGACGAGCGGGACACCAGCACAGAAGGCGTTGTACGACACGCATGTCCGGCCGCTTCGAGATTCCGGCCTGGTCGACGTCGTCGACGGGTTCGCCCGTCCGGTGCCGCGGCTCGAGCTTAGGCCGTCGCCGGGCCACACCGCCGGGCACCAGAGTGTTGCCGTCGACCTCGGCGAGGACACACTCCTGGTGAGCGGCGACGCGTTCGTCCACCCGCGGCAGGTGAGCTCACCCGAGATCGCGTACACGTACGAGGACGACCCCATCGTGGCCGCGGCCACCCGACGCGAGATTCTCGCCGCGGCCGGGCACCGGCGCACGCTTCTCGCGCCCGCCCATTTCGAGTCCACCGTTGCCCTGCTCGAGCTCATGCCGTCGAGGTACGCCGCGCTCGCGCCCCGGCGCATGTGTGCCGAACGACAGGAACAACCGCGCCATGAGGATCCGTGACCTGCGGAAACATCGCCTCATCGGCGCGCTGTTCCTGTCGTTCGGTCCCTCCGGCCGTGCATGCCGGCCGTCTGGAACCATCGATGCATGCCGGAGGGCGACACGGTGTACCTGGCGGCGCGTCGCCTCCGTGAGGCGCTCGCCGGCCGCACGCTCACCCGCAGCGACTTTCGCGTTCCGCGCTACGCCACCGTCGACCTCAGCGGTCGCGACGTCGACGACGTCGTCTCGCGCGGCAAGCACCTGCTGATCCGCGTCGCGCCCGACGTCACCGTGCACAGCCACCTGAGGATGGACGGCGTGTGGCGAACGTACCGGTCCGGCGAGCGCTGGCGGGGTGGTCCGCAGTGGCAGGTGCGGATCGTGCTGGCCAACGGGGCCTATGACGCCGTCGGTTACCGGATCCCGGTAATCGACGTCGTCCCACGGGCGCGCGAGGACGAGCTGGTCGGGCACCTCGGTCCCGACCTGCTCGGCCCGGACTGGGACCCGGCCGAGGCAGCCGGACGGCTGGCCGCGCAGCCGGACCGCGAGATCGGCGAGGCGCTGGTCGACCAGCGCAACCTCGCCGGGATAGGCAACGTCTACAAGACCGAGCTGTGCTTCCTGCGCGGCGTCTCGCCGTGGACCACGGTGCGTGACGTCGGAGATCTCCGCCCGTGGGTCGACCTCGCACATCGCCTGCTGGAGGCCAACAAGGACGGCCACGCGCAGTCGACGACCGGCGACCTCCGGCCCACACGCAGGAACTGGGTGTACGGACGTAAGACCTGCCTGCGCTGTGACGGTCCGATCCGCCGCGGCCGGCAGGGCGACCCGCCAGATGACCGGGTCAGCGACTGGTGCCCGCACTGCCAGTCCGGGCCGGGACCGGGCGCCGGCGGGACATGACATGACACCACGGCGCACTCGCTAAGCGGAGCGCGGCTCGAGGACGACGACGGGGATCTGGCGGTCGGTCTTCCTCTGATATGTGTCGT
The DNA here is from genome assembly GCA_036845485.1 of Jiangellaceae bacterium. Taxonomy (GTDB): domain Bacteria; phylum Actinomycetota; class Actinomycetes; order Jiangellales; family Jiangellaceae; genus DAIUDS01. The sequence goes on along the minus strand of DAIUDS010000045.1, from coordinate 9,155 downwards.
AGTCAGGCCAGACCTCGGTCATCCGCGACCACATGGCCCTACGTTCCCCGGGTGCCGCGGCCCGAGCATGAGCGGGGAAGCGCTCGCCTTTCACCTGCACCTCGACCTCGGGGTTCTTCTGCAGGTTCTTGAACCACGCGGGGTGCTCGTCGTTGCCGCCGTTGGACGCCACGACCAGGTACCGGCCGTCGTGCTCGCGGAAGATCAATGGAGTGAGGTACGTCTTGCCCGAGACCCGGCCCTTGGTCGTCAGGATGAGGATGGTCGTGCCGCGTCGCCAGACGTAGCCCTCCTCGCCGTCGGTCTGGAGGTAGCGGCGCACGTGCTCTCTTCCGTACAGCATGTTCCCTTTCTCCCGTTGGCCTTCACCGAGGTAACCGGACTTGCCCGCTCGTTACTCCCCCGTCGCCAGGAGGAGCAATGCACGCCCGTACGCGTCGTCGACCTCAGGCTCGGTGATCTTCGTCCGTCGGCCGGCGACGTCGACGACGACTTCGAAGCCGCCGTCCGCGCCGGACAGGCTGACGAAGGTTCCACCGAGCCGTTGCCGCAGCTGCGTCTCACTCGGCAACCACAGGGCCACGTCCTGGTCGACACTGTCGAGTGCCCATTCGACGGTCCCGTTGAACCCGAGCACCCGGCCGGACGGGAACTCGTGTACGTCGACCGTCATGTCCGCCAGGACGAAGACCTGGTCGTCCATGTCGCGATCGGGGATGACGAACCGGTCGCCCGGTGCCGGGTTCCAGCGGACGCCGGCGGCGCGAAGGCTCTTGGCGAGCTCGATCGAGATCACCTGTCCATTGTCCGTCCGCGGACCGCCGTACGTGGACCTGGGTGCACAAGATCCACACAGCCCAGGCGTCACTGCCGGTGACGGCGGCGGCTAGCGGCTTCGGAAGGTGAGCTCGGTGAGCGTCTTGTTGCCGCCGGCCTCGATCGCGAGCACCTCGACCTTGTACTCGGTCCCCCGCTGCACGAACTCGGCAGGGACAGACAGCTCCGTCGCCGTCGCTGGCAAGTCCGCACTGAAGACCCGCAGCACCGGCTCCTCCTGCTCCACGAGCACCTGGTAGCCGGTGATGTCGATTCCGGCGGGAGTGGTGACCGGCGCCCACCGCACCACGACCTGGTCAGCGGGCACCTTCGAGTCGGCGGCCGGCGAGAGGATCTCGGGACCGTCGGGGAAATCGTGGCTGAACGTGGCGGTGCCGGTCATGGGCACTCCGTCGATGGTGGTGCCCCGGAACGTGTACGTGCCCTCCGGGAACAGCTCCTTGAACCGTTCGAGCGGGAACTCCTCGAAGGGTGGCTCGCTGCTCTCCGAGAAGAGCTCGGTCAGGCCGTAGTCCTCCGCGCGGCCGGTCACATCGACGTCCAATATCGCGGTGCCTTGCGGATCTAGCAGCTCCACCGTGTTCCACGCCTCCCCGTCGAGGAAGATCTGCAGACCGGCGTCACCATCGGTCGCGTTGATCTCCACTATGAGGCGGGCGTCGGCGAACTCGACAGGCTTGGGGTCGGAGCCGGCGGCGGTACCGAGGTAGACGGCGGAAACGCCGATGAGAAGGGCCAGTCCTCCCAGTCCAAGGGTGAGAAGTCGGCGTTCCATGATCGCTCCTTCGTGGCGGGCAGATCAGTCGATGTGCCCTGGTACCACGACCCGGCTGAAGCGTTCCTGAACGGGGCAAGCAGACCGTTCGACAATGTCTTCCGGCTGCGGACGCCATCACCAGTGGTCGCCGGGCAGCTTCCGCCGTTCCGGCCTGCGACCGCCGGAGCGCTCGCGCAGGCTGGTCGGCTCCCGCCGCCTCGACAAGTCGATCGCGCGGACGGCCTCCGTCAGGTCGCCGTCCAGTGGCGGGTAGGCGGCGATCGGCTCGGCACCGGACCACACGACCCAATGCTTGACGCCGTCGACGTAGACGTCCAGGTAGGTGCCGTCGCGGACCCGGCCGGCGTGGGCGCGGGCGGTCCGCCACGCCAGGGCGTTGTCGCGGCCCCGCTCGACGGCCGGCTTGACCGTCGGCCAGAGTTGCCGGCCGATCTCGAGCAGGGCGGCCGCGCCGCCAAGCCTGGCCAGACCCCGCTTCGCCCGGTCGACCACTCCCATACCGGCAGGCTATGTCACGACGAGCGGGAGATCACCCGGGCTCCGCGCCGGTCTTGACCGGAAAACCGGCGCCGATCCACTCGCTTGTGCCGCCCTCGACGTTGCGCACGTCGAAGCCGAGCTGGTCGAGGTACCGGGCCACCTGCATGCTCCGCGCGCCCACGGCGCAGACCAGGTAGACGGTGCGGTCACGAGGGAGCTCGTCGTGCCGGTCCGGGATCGTGTTCATCGGCATGGACCGGGCGCCGGGAACATGCCCCTCGTGGTACTCGTACGGCTCGCGCACGTCGACCACGTACGCGCCGTGTTCCAGCGCCGACGACAGCTCGGCGACGTCAACCTCTGCGGGCAACGGCATCAGGAAGCACTCACGAAGATGTGAGCGGCGTCGTCCGAGCGAAGGTGAACGCTCTCGACGCCCTCGACGGTGTAGCCATCATCGACCGCGCTCACCGTCACGGTCCCGCCCGGGCGGACACCCGCGCCGTACAGCTCGGCGAGAAGCTTCTCGTCGGTCTGCAGCGGCTCGCCGATGCGCCGGACGACGAGCTCGGCCTGCTTGCCAACGGTCTTGGGGCCGAGCGGTCCGATCCCGGGGCGCGGCTCCTTGGCCACCGCCGGGCTGCCGATCTCGTCCAGACCCGGAATCGGGTTGCCGTAGGGATCCTCGGTCGGGTCGTTGAGCAGCCCGACCAGGCGGCGTTCGACGGCTTCCGACACCACGTGCTCCCAGCGGCAGGCCTCGTTGTGGACGAGCTCCCAGTCCAGCCCGATGACGTCGACGAGCAGCCGCTCGGCCAGCCGGTGCTTGCGCATCACCCGCATGGCCAGCAGGCGGCCCTTGTCGGAAAGCTCGAGATGACGATCTTCGTCGACGTGGACGAGGCCGTCGCGCTCCATCCGGGACACGGTCTGGCTCACAGTCGGACCGGACTGGTGAAGGCGATTGGCGATGCGGGCGCGGAGCGGGACGATGCCTTCCTCTTCCAGCTCGAAGATGACCTTGAGGTACATCTCCGTGGTATCGATGAGGTCGCTCATCGGCGCCTCCCTGTCGTCTCGGCGTCGCCCCCGTAGAGCCTATCTCGACCGATGGACATGGCAGACTTTGCGACCGTGCTGACGGTAAGCGTTCTCAGTCTGAAGGGTGGCGTCGGCAAGACGACGGTCGTCCTGGGCTTGACCGGCGCTGCGCGTGCACGAGGGCTCCGCACACTTGTCGTCGATCTCGATCCTCAGGCCAACGCGACCACGGTGCTCGACCCGCATGACGTCCGCCTCACCACCAGGGACGTACTCAGTGACGGGCGCGCCAGGGTCGTCGCCGACGCCATGGTCGAGACCGGATGGGGCCCGACCGTCTCCGTGGTCCCCAGCGAGCCCGCACTCGAACGCCGCAACCATCCGGCCGACGGCGCGTCGGGCGAGCATCGGCTGCGCGCTGCCCTGAACGGCCTGTCCGACGTCGACCTGGTCCTCGTGGACTGCCCGCCCAGCCTCGGCGAGCTGTCCAAGAACGCGCTCGCTGCCAGCGACCTGGCGCTGGTCGTCACCGAGCCGACGATGTTCGCGCTGACTGGTGCGCAGCAGGCGCTCGCCGCGGTCGACGTCGTGCGGCGCGGCTTCAATCTGCGGCTCCGCCCGGCGGGCATCGTCGTCAACCGGTTCCGCGTCCGCTCGGCCGAGCACCAGTACCGCCTCGACGAGCTGATCGCCGCCTACCGTGGCCTCGTCCTCGATCCGGTGGTACCCGAGCGCTCGGCGATCGGTGCCGCTCAGGGCAGCTGCGTGCCGATCCAGGCCTGGCCGTCGCCCGGCGCGAGAGAGGTCGCCCGGATCTTCTCGCTTCACCTCGATAGTCTTCTAGCGGCGGCAGGTTCCGAGGGGCCGCTGACCAAGGGGGGCCGAAGACGATGACCACCGTCCCGCAGCCACGTCCGGCACTGCGCCGGGGCGAAGATGGCGCCGTCCACCCGGTAGCAGCGCACCTGTCCTCGCTGGCGGTCGGCGTCGCTGATCTCGACAAGGCGCGCAAGAAGAGCAAGAAGGGGGACAAGGACAAGGCCGAGGAGACCGTCGACGTCACGGTGACCATTCCGAAACGGGCCCGCAAGCGGCTCCGCCGCAAGGCCGAGAGCTACGGGTGGACAACCGAGGAGGCAGCGTCGCACGTCCTGCAGGTCTGGGCCGACGACTAGGAGCCTGACATGACTCGCACGCACCGGTTGGCCGCGCTCGTTTGTGGCCGGCGCAGCAAGTGGATCGTCCTGGCATTCTGGGTGGCGGTGCTCGTCGTCACGTTTCCGCTGTCGGCGAAGCTGATGGACGCGCAGGAGAACGACGCTGCGGCGTGGCTTCCGGGCAGCGCCGAGTCGACGAAGGTGTTCGAGGCCCAGCAGGCGACGTTCCAGACCGGCGAGAACCTTCCCGCTGTCGTCGTCTACGAACGGACGAGCGGCATCACAGAGGCCGACATGGCGGCCGCAGCCGATCATGCCGAGCAGATCGCCGAACTGGACAACATCACCGGCGAGGTCATCGGCCCGGTGCCGTCCGAGGACGGCCAGGCCATGCAGGTGATCGCCCAGGTCGACGTGGGCACCGAAGGATGGTTCGTCCTCATCGACGTGGTCGACGACATCACCGGCGTCACGGGCACGGACAACGACGGCATGTCCGTCCACGTCACCGGACCGGCCGGGATCAACGCGGACTTCGCCGGCGCCTTCGAGGGAATCGACAGCACGCTTCTCTACGCGGCGATGACCGTCGTCATCGTGATCTTGCTCCTGTCGTACCGCAGCCCCCTGCTCTGGGCGCTTCCGGTGCTGTCCGCGTTCACGGCGCTGACGGTGGCGCAGGCCGTCGTCTACCTGCTGGCCGAGTATGCCGACCTCACCGTCAACGCGCAGACCGCCGGGATCCTGCTGGTGCTGGTGTTCGGGGCAAGCACCGACTACGCGCTGCTAATAGTCGCCCGGTACCGGGAAGAACTACGCCGGCACGAGGACAGACACGAAGCGATGGCGTTCGCGCTGCACCGGGCCGGCCCGGCGATCGTCGCGAGTGCGTCGACCGTCGTTGTCGGCATGCTGTGCCTGCTCGCCGCCGACATGAACTCGACCCGGGGCATGGGCCCGGTGCTCGCGATCGGCATCGTGATCGGGCTGGTCGCCATGCTCACGCTGCTGCCGGCGCTCCTCGTCGTGGTCGGGCGCTGGTTCTTCTGGCCGGTGCGTCCGAAGTACGGCACGGACGAGCCGACCGAGTCCGGCGTCTGGGCGCGGACCGGCCGTAACATCGCACGCCGGCCCCGACTGGTGTGGGGAGTGACCGCCGCATTGCTCGGCGCGATGGCGCTCGGGCTGTTCAACCTCAACACCGGGGTGATCGCGAACCGCGACGCGTTCATCGACACGCCGGACTCCGTCGTCGGCGAAGAGGCGATAGCTCGGCACTTCGCGGCCGGCACCGGCAACCCTCTGGTGGTGATCGGCAATGCGGAGGCGGCGGACGAGATCCGCACGGCGCTCGCCGACACCGAGGGCATCAGCGAGGTGAGCGAACCCGCGGTGCAGGACGACGTGGTCTACCTCGAGGGAACGCTCGAGGCGGCGGCGGACAGCACCGAGGCACAGGAGACCGTCGACCGGGCTCGGGACGCAGTTCACGCTGTACCGGACGGGGACGCTCTCGTCGGCGGCAACACCGCGATCGCGCTCGATGCGCTCCGGGCGGCCGAGCGTGACAGCGCCATCATCATGCCGCTCATCCTGGTCGCGGTGTTGATCATTCTCGCGTTGCTGCTTCGTGCGCTGGTGGCACCGCTGATCCTGGTCGCCACAGTCGTGCTCTCGTTCGCCGCGGCTCTTGGAGTGAGTGCCCTGGTCTTCGACCACGTGTTCGGGTTCGCGGGTGTCGACACGGCGTTCCCGCTGTTCGTCTTCGTCTTCCTGGTTGCGCTCGGAATCGACTACAACATCTTCCTCATGACCCGCGTGCACGAGGAGGCGAAGCAACACGGGACCAGGCGCGGCGCTCTGATCGGTCTCGCGGCCACGGGTGGGGTCATCACGTCGGCAGGCCTTGTGCTTGCCGGCACGTTCGCCGTGCTGGCCACGCTCCCGGTGGTCGCATTCGCCGAGATCGGATTCGCGGTCGCCTTCGGCGTCCTGCTCGACACACTGATCGTACGCTCGATCCTGGTGACGGCGCTGAACCTCGACATCGGCCGGTGGCTGTGGTGGCCGAGCGCGCTGTTCCGCAAGCCCGACGTCAGCCTCGACGAGCTCGAGGAGGTCGCCGAGCCGGCCGCCCGGCCCTAGATACCTCCTCGTACCGCTGACGAGGTGCGGGTCGGCTCAACCGTTCCGGGCACCGGTGGCAGCGGGCCCCAGCCGTAGTCATTCTGGGCCGACGGCGTCGCCGCATCCGAGCGTTCAGGTCACGAGCCGATGCGGTCCCATCCGCGGCGAGGCGCACGCGACCCGACGCCGGCTTCGTCGCGGCTGCGGTAGACGATATACGGCCGGAACAGGTAGCCGACTGGTGCGCTGATGGCATGCACGAGCCGGGTGAACGGCCAGATCAGAAACAGGGCCATCCCGCCGAGCGTGTGCAGCTGGAAGGACAGCGGCGCGTCGGCCAGCAACTCGCCCTCCGGCTGCAGAAGGAAGATCGACCGGAACCAGGGCGAGACGTCCTCGCGGTAGTCGTGGCCGTCACCCACCAGGCCGGCGCCCACCATGGTGGTGAGCAGGCCCGTCGCGATGGCCGCGACGAGGAAGACGTACATCGTCTTGTCGTTCACCGTGGTGGCCATGAAGACCGGACCGGTGGTACGGCGGCGATAGATCAGCAGTGCGACCCCTACCAGGGTGCAGAAACCGGCGACGGCTCCTAGGCCGATCGCGAACGCGTGGTAGACGTTCTCGGAGACGCCGAGCGCCTCGGTCCACCGCGACGGTATGAGCAGGCCGACGACGTGACCGCCGACGACGGCGAGGATGCCCAGATGGAACAGCGGGCTGGCGATTCGCAGCAGGCGACGCTCGTAGAGCTGTGACGACCGCGTGGTCCACCCGAATCGGTCATAGCGGTAGCGCCACCACAGCCCCACCACCAGCACCGCGATCGTTATATAGGGCAACGCGACCCAAAGCAGTACGTCGAGCGTGCTCACCTCGGTGCCCCCGTGGTCGGGAAGGGCAGGGGGGTCGGGAACGGTTCGAGGCCGACTGTCTCGACGGGCGGTCCGGTCGCGGCCAGCCGCCGGGCGGCGGCCAGGTCGTCGGGGCCGGGTACCGGCAGGGTCGAGCACACTGCGCCGACCACCAGCGCGTACGTGCTCTGTGCCTGGGTCAGAGCGTCGCGGAGCATCGCAAGCGGGGTGCGGTGCTCGGCGAGCAGGTCGTATCCGATTGCGCCGTCGACCGTCGCGGCGAACTCCAGGACGACGGCAAGGTGGTCGGCAAGTTCGTCGGACGGTGGGACGACTCCCGCGGCGCGGTAGGCCCGGGCGAAGCGCAGGATGGCCTGACCCCGATTGCGCGTATCACCGGCGGTCCAGTAGCTCAGGAACAGCGCCCGGCGGCGCTTCCAGTCGAAGGTCTGCACGTACTCCTGCTGGGCCTGGATCAGCGGGCGGCCCAGGATGTGCGAGGCCACCGTGAGCAAGGGCGCGCGCGCATGCTCGGGCAGCGCGTCGGCGGCCGGCTCGACGAGCACCATGCGGGCCACCGAGTCCTCGTCCGGGTAGGCGAGAAGCAGTGCGGAGGACTGCCAGACGAGCACGCTCCCGTCGTGCGCGCCGCCATCATGACCGGCGCGACGCGACAACACCCTTGCGATGCGGGTCACGGCTGCCCCTCATCCGGCCGGCCGCCTCGGCGCGGGGGCGGGAACAGTCCGGGCGGGCGGCCCTGGCCGTCCCAGTTGAGCAGGTTCACCCGGACGGCCGGTTCGGCCACGTGGGCAGGTGTCTCGGCGGTCTGACGGTCCCGCAGCGCGTGGAATGTCTCGACTGCCACCGGCACCGGCGTGCCGGATGCCTCGCCGAACGGTCCGGAGCCGGTCATGTACATGCCCGGACCGCCCTCGAAGTCGAGAGAGCAGCCGGTCTCCTCGACCTGTCCCTTGAGATTCTCCGGCACCGCGTAGGCCGTGGGGATGACGTACCGGTCCTCGTACTTCGCCAGCGCAAGCAGCCGGTACATGGCGTAGATCTGCTCCTCGTCCATGCCCACGCCGGCGGCGATGTGGGGGCGGGTCGGTCGGCCGAGGTTGACATCGCGCATGTAGGAACGCATCGCCGCGAGCTTGCGCAGCACGGCGTCGACGACGGCCGTGTCGCCGGCGGTGAACAGTTCGGCGAGGTAGGCGATCGGGATGCGCAGTGCCTCGATGGCGCCGAACAGGTTGCCTTCATCCTCGGCGTCGTGGCCAGTGTCGCGGAGTGCGTCGACGACGGGGGACAACGGCGGCACATACCAGACCATGGGCATGGTGCGGTACTCCGGGTGGAGCGGCAACGCGATCCGGTAGGTCTTGGCGAGTGCGTAGACCGGGGAGCGGACGGCGGCGTCGAGCCACTCCTCGGAGATGCCCTCTGCGCGGGCAGCAGACCGGACGGCCGGATCGATCGGGTCGAGCATGAGGTCGAGTTGGGCCTCGTACAGGTCCTTCTCGTCGGTCACCGACGCGGCTTCCAGGACGCGGTCGGCGTCGTAGAGGAACAGGCCGAGGTAGCGCAGGCGGCCTACGCAGGTCTCCGAGCAGACCGTCGGCAGTCCCACCTCGACCCGCGGGTAGCACATCGTGCACTTCTCGGCCTTGCCGGTCTTGTGGTTGAAGTAGACCTTCTTGTACGGGCACCCCGTGATGCACATCCGCCAGCCGCGACAGCGGTCCTGGTCGACGAGGACGATCCCGTCCTCCTCGCGCTTGTAGATCGCGCCGCTCGGGCACGAGGCGGCACACGACGGGTTGAGGCAGTGCTCGCAGATCCGGGGCAGGTAGAACATGAAGGTCTGCTCGAACTCGA
>DAIUDS010000044.1:0-14270 GCA_036845485.1 Jiangellaceae bacterium | reverse complement strand
AACCGGTCACGGCCGTCCTCGGTCAAAGCGAAGACCTTGGCCGGACGGCCCCGGCCGCGCTGGCCGTAGACCCGCGGCGCCCGGGCGTCGATCAGTCCGTCGGCGAGGAGCGCGTCGAGGTGCCGTCGTACGGCCGCCGGGGTGAGGCCGAGACGCTCTGCCAGAGCGGCGGCGGTGGACGGCCCGTTCTCGAGGATCGACCGGGCCACCCGCTCACGGGTACCCGCGTGCGGGTCGTCGGCGGCAGGCGTGTCCGTCGCCACCGAGAGGCCTTCCCGCATGTTTTTCACAACACCATCGTGGTCTATTTCCGTCCTGGTCACAACTCACCCTCAGTGGCGTCCATCACGCAGGTAAGGCTTGCCTCCATACGCGTCGTCGCGGATCGGGTCGAGCGAGCCGCTGCGCGGTCACCGGCGGTTACGCGAGCTCGCGCCCGTGATCGGGAACGACCAGCGGTGGGCAGCCGATGAGCGGACGCGCTGTTGTTACTTTGGGAGACACTGGCGGGGTGATCGTTCGGAGCAGCTACCCGCCTTCGGGCGTGTCGCCGCCGAACCAAATCCGCATCGAGTTCTTCACCCGCACCAGCACACCTACGACGAAGGGATGACACGCCATGACAGAGATCGACGACAGTATGGCCAGCGTCCGCTACATCGTCGACGATGTGCAGGCTGCTATCGATTTCTACACGACTCACCTGGGCTTCACCCTGCGCACCACGCACCTGCCCGCCTTCGCCGACGTCACCCGTGGTCCGTTGCGGTTGCTGCTGTCCGGATCCGCCAGCTCCGGCGCCCGGGCCACACCTTCGGACGCCGCAACTGCAGGCCGCAACCGCATCCATCTCACCGTTGACGACCTCGATGCCGAGATCCAGCGCCTGCGCAGCGCCGGACTGTCCTTCCGCAGCGACGTCGTCGCAGGCCCCGGCGGACGCCAGATCCTGCTCGCCGACCCCGCCGGCAACCTCATCGAGCTGTTCACCCCCACCAGCTGATCCCGTGCAGGTGGAACAGGAGAGGAAATCCCCTTTGCAGACAGTGACCCTGAACAACGGCGTTGACGTGCCGATCCTCGGCTTCGGCGTCTTCCAGATCCCGCCCGAGCAGACCGAGCAGGCCGTCAGCGACGCGCTCGAGGTCGGCTACCGCCACATCGACACCGCTGCCGCGTACGGCAACGAGGAGGCCGTCGGGCAAGCCATCGCACGCAGCGGCATCCAGCGGAACGAGCTGTTCGTCACCACGAAGATGTGGGTGCAGGACGCCGGCGAGGACAACGCCAAGCGGCTCTTCGAGGAGTCACGCAAGCGACTCGGCCTGGACTACGTGGACCTGTACCTGATCCACCAGCCGTTCGGTGACTATTACAGCTCGTGGCGGGCGATGCAGGACCTGCACCGAGAGGGCCTGATCCGGGCTGTGGGCCTCGCGAACTTCTATCCCGACCGGCTTGTCGACCTCATCGAGCACAACGAGATCATTCCTGCGGTGAACCAGATCGAGACCCATCCGTTCTTCCAGCGCCGCGCAGACCAGGAGCTGATGCACTCCCGCGGCGTCCAGATCGAGTCCTGGGGTCCTTTCGCCGAGGGCCGCAACCACCTGTTCACCAACCCCACCCTCAGTGAGATCGGCGCCGCGCACGGCAAGTCCGTCGCCCAGGTCGTCCTGCGGTGGCTCATCCAACGCGAGGTCGTCGTCATCCCCAAGTCCGTCCGGCGCGACCGGATGGCGGAGAACTTCGACGTGTTCGATTTCGAGCTCACCGCCAATCAGATGGACCGCATCGCCGGCCTCGACACCGGCGCCTCGGCGTTCTTCGACCACCGCGACCCGGAGATCGTCAGCCGGATCGGCAGCCGCCGGAGCTGAACGTGCTCGATCGACGTTCCTTCATCCGAGCGAGCACGCGCGAGGCGGGCACCGGGAGGGAGTGGGGCCTGCTCGACGACGGTGAACCCTCGGCCAGCGCGGTCCGTGTTTTCTCTTGGGCACCGCCTCGCTGTCGTCGGTGCCAGGGAGGAGCGGAGCCCATGTCTATCCGGCCAACTCTGCACAGGCTTGCCGTGGCCACGGTTGCGGCCGCGCTCGTGGCACTGACGAGCGGCGGGGTCGCGTCCGCCCGCCGCCCGGCGCCACCGCCGGACCTCACCTCGCCGTCGACCCCGACGAACCTCACCGCGACGTCCGTCACCCAGACCAGCGTGACCCTGACCTGGGGCCCGTCGACCGACAATGTCGGCGTGGCCGGCTACGCCGCATGGGCGACAGACCACACCTCGGTGATCGCGAGGACCACGCAGACGAGCGTGACCGTGCCGGACCTGCGGCCCGGCACGACGTACACGTTCGTCGTGCAGGCGCACGACGAACGGTTCAACTGGTCGTGGCCGAGCAACCCGGTCACCGTGACCACGGAGCGGGAGCTCAACCCGCCGACCACGCCCATGGGCTTGACCGTGGGTCGGTGAGCGGCAGCAAGGTGCTGTTGCAGTGGACCAGCTCGGTCGACGAGGTGGGACCGGTGCGCTATGACGTGCTCGTCGACGGCGTGCCGACGCCCAACGCGTGGTCGACCGTGACGCCAGGAACATTCCCTCCGCCGCCGGTCCAGGGCGCCTGGGTCCGGCAACTCGAGCCCGGGACGTCGTACGCGTTCGCGGTGCGGGCCATCGACGGCAACGGCAACGTCTCGGCGTCGAGCAACACGGTGACCGCGACCACGCAGCCGAGCGGTGACACGGTCGCGCCAACGACCCCGACCCTGCTCTCGGTCAGTGGCGGCGGGACAGGCACGTGCCCGGAGGAGCTGTGGAGCCGATGGACCGTCTCCACCGACGACGTGGACGGGATCTTCGTCGAGTACGAGTTCCGCATCAACGGCGTCATCAATGAGGTGCTCCCGGGCGGCACGCAGACCGTCGCCTACACCGAGGTACTCGGCCCCAACACCGTCACCATCGTCGCCGTCGACCGGGCCGGCAACGCGTCGGCACCGAGCAACGCGATCACCGAGACCACCAACTGGGCCGGGGGGGTGCGGCGCCCCGCTCTGACCCGGTGACGGTCGCCACACCCGGCGGACTGCCGGGGTCACAGCGGTGACGGCGCCAGTCGGGCTCGAACGCCGAGCGCCTCGTGTACGCGAGCCCGGGAGCCGGGCTCCGGACGCTGTAAGTGGACCTCGGGTCTGGGGCCGGAGACGGCGCGCAGTGGCTGGACGGCAACCTCTACTTCACCAGCAGCCCGGCCGCCCGCAAGGCTCGTGACCTGGCTGCCAACCCGCGCTGCACGATCTCCGTCCGGCTGCCGGGCATCGACCTTGTCCTGGACGGCTCCGCGGCCAGGGTGACCGATCCGGAGACGCTCGAGCAGGTCGCCGCTGGCTATCGTGAGGGCGGCTGGCCGGCCGAGGTCGACGGCGACGCATTCACGGCGCCGTTCAACGCACCCAGCGCCGGGCCGCCGCCGTGGCACGTATACCGGTTCACGTTCCACACCGTGGTCGGCGTCGCGACCACGGAACCGTACGGTGCGACCCGCTTGCGGTTCCAGAATTAACCCCCCACCGACTCTTTCTGGCCGCGGAAGCAAAGGCGAGGTTGCGGACACAGAACGGCTGCCGCTGATCGAAGTACCAGCGCGCCATGGCGCTATACCGCACGGTCCTGAACAGAACGTGCTCCGGTAGCCCAAGAATGGTGAAAGCGACAAGGGCGGTGCTATGGGTTCGTTTCTCAATCCTCAGCTGGCGGCGTCAGCGGGAGCCGTACGGTGAACACCGTCTCGCCCGGCTGCGAGGTCACACGGAGATCGCCGCGATGCCGGTTGACGACAATCCGCCACGAGATGTCGAGGCCGAGCCCGGTGCCTTCCCCGACCGGCTTCGTCGTGTAGAACGGCTCGAAGACGCGGCCGAGCACCTCGGGCTCGATGCCCGGTCCGGTGTCGACGACGTCGACGGACACGCCGTCGTCGTCCAGGCGCGTCCGCAGGGTCAGTGTGCCCTCCCCCGCCATTGCCGCCACGGCGTTGTCGATGAGGTTGGTCCACACCTGGTTGAGCTCGCCGGGATAGGCCGGGACCAGCGGGAGCGTCCGGTCGAACTCCTTGACCACCTGGAAACCCTTGAGTTTGCCGGAGAGCATGACGAGCGTGGACTTGAGGCCGTCGTGGATGTCGATCAGCTGGAACGGCGCCCGATCCATCTGGCTGTACTGCCTCGCCGCGCCCACCAGCCCGGAGATGCGGTGGACGGAGTCCTCGATCTCGCGCATGAGACCCTCGGTCTCGACCGTGTAAGCGAGCCACCGCATGGCGCCTTCGAGCAGACCTGGCGGCACTCGCTCAGACACCTCTTCGGCCCAGGCCAGGTCCAGTCCGCCAGCCACGAGCACGGGCGCCAGGTCGTAGCCGCCCTGAACGTCATGGGCGTCGAACCACTCGGCCAAGGCGTCCTCGCGGTCGCTGGTCTCCATCGGTGAGAGTTCTCCACTGGCCTTGGCCGTGCGATCGGCTGCCTCCTCCTGCAGGTCGACCAGCTCACGCATGTTCTCCGAGGGCAGATGCCCGTCGGCGAGCAGCGCCAGCTTGTGGCGCATGCCGGCGACGCGCTCGCGGAGCGCGGCCGTCGCGCGAACGGCTGCTGCAGCCGGATTGTTGAGCTCGTGCGTGAGGCCAGCGGTGAGGGAGCCGAGGGCGACAAGCCGTTCTCGCTGCCCGACGACGGCCTGCGAGTTGCGCATCCCGAGGAACAGACCCTCGAGCAGATGCACGGCCATCGGGAACCATTCGCGCATCATGGTCGCGAAGGTGTCCGCGGGCAGGACCAGGAAAGTCGACGGGACCACCGCGCGCAAGGTGGTGGTGTAGGTCTGGGTGGCCTCGTCGACGTAGGCCTGCGTGGCCCCGGCGTAGACCCCGCGCTGACCCGTGCGGGTGATCTCGACGTTGTCCGGCCCGACCCGCCGCAACAGCGCAACCTCGCCCTCGAGCATCACGTAGAAGCACTCCGCCGGCTCACCCTCGGCGAACACCTGGCCCGCGTCGACGTCCTCGATCCGGCTGTTGTCCGACAGCCACCGCAGCTGCTCCTCGGTCAGCCGCTCGAACAGGAACAGCGTTCGCAGCTCCTCGGGCGTCAAACGGCGGGGCGCAGTCTGTGGTGCGGCGTCTGTTGTCACAGTTTCTCCAGGTACCGGTGGACGAGGGTCACAGCCATCGCGCCCTCGCCGACTGCGGACGCGACACGCTTCACCGAGTCCGCGCGGACATCACCCGCAACGAAAACCCCGGGCACGCTTGTTTCCAAATGCCAGGGGTCGCGGTCGACATCCCAGCCCGGGGGCCGGGTGCGTTCGACGAGCAGGTCCGGTCCGGCGAGCACGAAGCCACGCTCGTCGCGGCGGACAACGCCGTCCAGCCAGTCCGTCCGCGGCACTGCACCGATGAAGACAAAGAGGAACTCGGTGGCCACCCTTTCCTTCGTACCCGCGGTGGAGTCGAGCACCTCGATCCATTCGAGGTGCTCATCGCCGCCTCCGTCGATGACCTGCGCGCACGTGCGGATCCGCACGTTGGGCAGCGCGGCGAGCTCCTCGATCAGGTAGTGCGACATCGACTGTTCGATCCGCTCGCCACGCACTAGCAGCGTCACCGAGCGGGCGTAGCGGGAGATGTAGACGGCCGCCTGGCCCGTGGAGTTGGCGCCACCAACGAGGTAGACGTCATGGTCGGCGCACGCCGGCGCCTCGAAGGCAGCGGCTCCGTAATACACGCCGCGCCCGGTGAGGTCCGCGAGCCCGGCGGAGTCGAGCAGCCGGTAGGTGACACCGGTGGCGAGGACAACGGTATGCGCGGCTATCTCCGACCCGTCGTCGAAGACCACGACGCGGGCCGGACCACGGGGCTCGAGCCGGACAACTTCCCGCGCCGTGAGCAGCTCGGCACCGAAGCGCAGGGCCTGCCGGCGAGCACGCTCGGTGAGCTGCGCTCCCGACACCCCATCGGGAAACCCGAGGTAGTTCTCGATGCGTGCGCTCTGTCCGGCCTGGCCACCGGTCGCCTTCCGTTCGACGAGGACGGTCCGCAGACCCTCGGTTGCCCCGTACACCGCGGCACCCAGCCCTGCCGGGCCGGCGCCGATCACCACAAGGTCGTAGAAGTCGGTGGCTGGTTCGGTGGAGAGCCCTACGGCCGCGGCGACCTCGGCGTTGGTCGGCGACGGGAGGGCCTGGCCCGCTGCGGTGACGAGCACGGGGACGGCCGAGTCGCCGAGCCCCGCCGCCTCGAGGGTTCGCTGGCCTTCCGGCTCGTCGGACGGCAGATACCGGTACGGCACCGCGTTGCGGCCCAGAAAGTCGCGGACGTCGTGCGTACGGGATGACCATCGGTGCCCGATCAGCCTGGTCGACACGTCAGATCCGGCAGTTGCGGCGGTGGCTGCCCACAGCTCGAGAAGCGTGTCGACGACCGGGTATAGGTGCTCCTCCGGAGGATCCCAAGGTTTGAGCAAGTAGTGGTCGAGGTCGACGACGTTGATGGCCTGGATCGCCGCGTCGGTATCTGCGTACGCGGTGAGCAGCGCCCGCCGGGCCCGCGGGTGGATGTCCATGGCCTGCTCCAGGAACTGCAGACCACTCATCTCGGGCATCCGGTAGTCGGCGAGGAGCACGGCCACCGGCTCGTCCCGGACCCGGAGCTCACGCAGGGCATCGAGAGCAGACTCGCCGGACTCGGCCCGCACGATCCGGTGCCCCTCCCCGTACCGGCGCCGCAGGTCGCGGGCGACGGCCCGGGACACGCTGACGTCGTCGTCCACGGTGAGGATGACTGGCTTCGACGGCACACGTCCATGCGATCACGCCGCGCGGCGCTCTGTCATATCGCGGCCGCGCGCCGAGGCCCTGGCTCACCGCATGGGCTGCCGGCCAACACACTCAATTGCCGCCGTCTCCGCGTCTGCCGTTGCAGTGCGTTGGTGGCGAGGAAGCCCGCGCTCCGGAGCGTCCATCCGCGCCGCGTCGCCGTGGGATCCCAACCCCAGCGTTGACCCCGGCGGCCGCCGCCGATCAGAAGGATGGATAGCCGCGCCGAACAAGGGTGGGCTGAACAAAAGACCCGACCGGTCGGGCGAGGCAATCTTGGACAGATCTTGTCCGTGTCCGTGATTAGCCTCCTGGACATGACCGAGATCCAGTTATTGCGTCCCGAAGGACTCTTCGCGAGCCCGGCCTTCAGCCACGTCGCTGTCGTCCCTCCTGGCGCCACGACGGTGTACGTCGGCGGCCAGAACGCCGTCGATCAAAACGGCGAGCTCGTCGGCGGCACGGACGTGGCCGCGCAGACCCGGCAGGTGATGGCCAACCTCGCAACTGCTCTCGCGGCGGCCGGCGCGGGGATCGAGCATCTGGTGAGCGTATTGGTGCTGCTGGTACAGGGGGTTGACGTTCAGGCGGCATACGCCGCCGCAGCGGCCACGCTGGGCTCCGCAAAGTCCCCGCCGCTGGTCAGCGCGGCGATTGTGTCGGGACTCGGCGTCCGCGGTGCGATGGTGGAGGTGTCCGCAATCGCGGCGACGCCAGAACGAGCCCCTACAGACTGAAGGCTGCCCGTTCAGTCTGTAGGGGCTCGGCGTCGACCAGGCCGACGATGACCGGGATGTCGCCCCGGTTTTGGAGCGGCACGGGTCGGGCATCGCGATACTTTTCGGCATGAACCCGTTCACGGCCGATGCCGCGCGGCCGGCCAACGCCGATGTCTGGCTTGGCGCGCGCGGCCAGCGCTGCCTACGTCGCGGCACTGCCAGGTGCGGCCGCTTTGCTGGTCTTAGGGCTGACCTGAGCGAAGCAGATGGGATTCCGAACGACTGTGCCGACGCACGGGCCAGGTGCTGGTGAGGTCATGACGCACGTCGATTCAGGGGCAGGAGATTCCTCCGAGGCCGATGGCACTCGGGCACCAAGTCAGCAGGCTCGTCCCCGAGTCGGCCGGCGACGAGCAGCGGGCATCTACGGCACCATCATCACTGCCGCCGTCCTGGCCTCGGCAGGAAGGGCGCTGCCAACTGCAGCCTTGGCGGTCGCCGTCCTGGTGACCCTGTTGGTGTACTTGGCGGCCGAGCAATACGCGGAACTGTTGGGTGAGCAAGCCGAGCACGGCCACCTCCCGACCTGGCCGCGGATCCGCTCAGGACTGGCAGGCACCTGGACGATGGTGACGGCCTGCTACATACCAGTGCTCGCACTTATCGCAGCGCGCTTGTCAGGCGCCTCTGCTTCGGTTGCGGCAAACATCGCGCTGGCCGTTGCCGTGGCGCTCCTGATCATCCACGGCTGGGCCGCCGGCAGAGCCGCCGAACTGCGCGGCAATCAACTGGTGGTTGTCACCCTCATCGCCGGCGGACTCGGTGCCATGATGATCGTGCTGAAGAACTTCGTCATCGTCGTCCTACACTAGGTCTACAGACCAGGGCAACACTTCTCCATTACCGCTCGCGCCGTTTGACGACCTCGGCGCACAGCCACGCCAAGGCGTCGATGACGCTCGACGTGTATGCGGACCTGTTCCACGACCTCGAGGTGGTGACGCATGCCATCTGTGGCACCAACAGGCCCGGTGCTCACCGGTATTCGTGCCATGAGCCGTGCCATGCATGGGGCCACGTGCTGCACCTTGGTGTTTGATCGCGCAGCGTGTTTGCATGCTGCTCGGAGCACTACACCAAGACCTTTGGGCCGGCGTATCGTCCTCGACCCCAACGCGGTCACAGTCTTCGTAGGGGGCACCTGGACGGGGAATGCAGCGCATGAGTCTGCTCGGGGCGAACCTGGCCATCGTCGCCGGCTGGGCCGCCGTCAGTTTCGCAGCGGCGGCTCGGTGGTTCCGCCGGGACTGATCCCTACGATGGCCCCGTGACCGCTGCCGACACGCGTTCGACCCGCCCTGGGTCGTCGCGACGCGGCTGGCAGCGGCTGCCTGTTCCATCGGAGCGGACCATCAGGCTCCTGGCGATGGCCTCGCTCGTCTCCCAGATCGTCATCGTCGTCACCGGCGGAGCGGTGCGGCTCACCGGCTCCGGGCTGGGCTGCCCGGACTGGCCGCACTGCACCGACGGCTCGCTGGCCACGACACCTGCGATGGGGCTGCACGGGGCCATCGAGTTCGGCAACCGGCTGCTGACCTTCGTGCTCGGTGCCGTCGCCGCCGCAACACTTCTGGCGATCCTGCGCACACTGCACTCGCGACGACCCCGGCGTGACCTGGTTCTGCCGGCGGGCGTTCTGTTGTCCGGCGTCCCGGCGCAGGCCGTCATCGGCGGCATCACGGTATGGACCGATCTCAACCCCTGGGTCGTGATGCTGCACTTCATGTGCTCGGCCGGGCTGGTCGGCGTCGCCACCGTCCTGGTGCGGCGGTCGGAGCGTCCACTGGGGGTCGTGCCGCCACGGTTGGGGTCGCCGTGGCTGGAACGACTCGCCCTCGCGACGCTCGTCGCCGCCGGCGGCGTGGTCTATCTCGGCACGGTCGTGACCGCGAGCGGCCCCCATGCTGGCGATCCGGATGCGCGGCGCACGGGGCTCGACCTGGCCACGGTGACCCACTTGCACGCCGACGCGGTCTTCCTGCTGTTGGGACTCTCGGTCGGGCTGTACGCGGCATCCAGGGCGCTCGGTTCACCCGGTCGGCTCGCACGCGCCGCCGCCGCGCTGCTCGTCGTCGAGGGGGTCCAGGGTCTGGTCGGCGTCACGCAGTACCGCCTCGAGCTACCCGAGCTGCTAGTGGGCCTGCACATGCTCGGTGCGGCGCTCCTGGTGGTCACGGCCGTCGATGTGTGGCTCGCCGCGCGCTGGCTTCACTGACGCCCGCATCACCAGGATCTCGCCATCTGCTCCCAGGTGGTGCGCCCGATTCGCATCCCTTGCGCTGCACCTGGGTCGTTGGGGTCCCGGGCCTCGATCCTGGCCAGGCCGGCGATCGCGGCCACGTCGCCGAACGCCACCATGGCATCGGCCCAGGCCCCGTCCGGAGCGACCACGACGAGCCGCGCACCGGACTCCCCCACCGGGGTGACGTACCCGTCCGCCGCCTCACCACGAGGTGTGCCGTGCGCCCGGGCGAAGCGCCTCAGTCGCCGCGCCGTGGAGATGACGTGGGCCGGCACTTCGGACCGCGGCGGGCGCATGCTCGACACCGCGAGGCCGAGCACGACGCCCGCACCGACAGCCGTCACCGCGGAACCGGCGCGGACCGTTCCGGCGACGCCGAGCACCGCCGCGAGCGCGACGAGCGTCCCCCATCGCGGCTGCACCAACCGGCTGCGCTCCGGCACTGCCAGGTCGGGCTCGCCGGCGCTCCCCGCCGCGGCCCACACCAGCGCGTCCGCCGCCGTGAGCACCAGGCCGATGGCCACCAGCGTGACGACCGGCGCGGTCGAGCCGCCTGCCCACGCCCAGATCGCGGCACCGAGCACAACTGCGACACCGCTGAGGCCGAGCAGCCGATCCCCCATACCGGCAGGGACCATCACGTGACCAGCAGGACATCGAGGGCGACGGCGGCGAAAACCACCGTTAGATAGCTGATGGAGCCGTGGAACAGCCGCATCGCCCGCAGTCCGGCGCCTGTACCGTCGGCCTTCGCGCGCCGGTGGAGCCGATGCGCCTCGGCCAGGAACCAGGCACCGGCCAGCGTCGCCAGCACTCCGTAGAGCCAGCCCAGATCGGCCACCCGCCACAGCGCGAGTGTCGTGATGACCATGGCCCACGAGTACGCGAGGATCTGAGCAGCCACGACCCGTGCGGACGCCACGACCGGCAGCATCGGAACCCCAGCGCGGGCGTAGTCGTCGCGGAAGCGCATGGCGAGCGGCCAGTAGTGCGGCGGCGTCCAGAAGAAGACGACGAGGAAGAGCAGGACCGGTGACCACGCGAGCGATTCGGTCACCGCCGCCCAGCCGATCAGTGTGGGCAGGCAGCCGGCCACCCCGCCCCAGACGATGTTCTGTGACGTCCGCCGCTTGAGCAGCACGGTGTAGACCACGACGTAGAACACGTTCGCCGCAACGGTCAGCGCGGCGGCGAGCGGGTTGACGAACGCGAGCATCAACACGACGGCGAAGACCAGCAGGGCCGCGGCGAAGAGCGCAGCGGCTCGAGGGGAGATCACGGAGGTCGCGACGGCGCGCCTGCGGGTCCTGCGCATGACGGCGTCGATGTCGCGCTCGAGCACCTGGTTGAAGGCGTGTGCGCTGCCGGCGGCCAGGGTGCCGCCAACGAGGGTCGCGACGACGAGGCCCAGCGGCGGCAGTCCTCGCTGCGCGAGCACCATCGCCGGCAGGGTCGTCACGAGCAGTAACTCGACGACCCGCAGCTTCATCAGCGACACATAGCTGCGGAGACTCCGGCGCCAGGAGGTAGGAGCAGCCGGTGGTGCATCCGTCGCGGTTCGGGGCTCGACGGCCGTCACGACCTACCTCGGATGCCGCAGGATCGCCGACCGACCAGGCCGGCGCAGGACGTCACGAGTCTAGTGGGGCCAGGTCGGGCCCCAGCGCAGCGGAGTGCCGGACAAGACGCGTGCCTGGTCGGCCGGTGGGTAGGCTCGGGATCGGGCCGTGATCACCCCGTGCCCTCACCCACGATCGGCAGCTCGAGAGGAGCCAGACCCCGGTGACGGACAAGACCGATCTCGGCTGGACCGAACTGGACCGGCGGGCTGTGGACACCATCCGGGTGCTCGCTATGGACGCCGTGGAGAAGGTCGGCAACGGTCATCCCGGCACCGCCATGAGCTTGGCACCGGCGGCGTATCTCCTGTTCCAGCGTCTGCTCCGGCACGACCCGGCGGATCCGAAATGGCTTGGCCGCGACCGTTTCGTGCTGTCCGCCGGGCACAGCAGCCTCACGCTCTACATCCAGCTCTACCTGTCCGGCTATCCGATGACGCTTGACGACCTCGCGTCGCTGCGGACCTGGGGTTCGACCACGCCCGGTCACCCCGAGGTGCACCACACCCCGGGTGTCGAGACCACGACCGGCCCGCTCGGCCAGGGTGTGGGCAACGCCGTGGGTATGGCCATGGCATCCCGGCGCACCCGCGGCCTCCTCGACCCCGACACCGAACCGGGGGACAGCGTCTTCGACCACACGATCTGGTGCATCGCCTCCGACGGCGACATGCAAGAGGGAGTGTCCAGCGAGACGTCCTCACTGGCCGGCACGCAACGGCTGGGCAACCTCGTGCTGATCTGGGACGACAACCAGATCTCGATCGAGGACGACACCACCGTCGCCTTCTCCGAGGACGTCCAGGCCCGCTACCGGGCCTACGGCTGGCACGTCCAGACCGTCGACTGGCTCGGCGGCGACCGGCCGGAGGGCCCCTACCACGAGGACGTCGAAGCGCTGTACGCCGCATTGCAGGCGGCCCGCGACGAGACCGACCGACCGTCGTTCATCGCGCTGCGAACGATCATCGGCTGGCCCGCGCCGACGAAGCAGAACACCGGGACAGCACACGGCTCCGCGCTGGGGGGCGACGAGGTCGCCGCGACCAAGAGGCTGCTGGGGTTCGACCCGGGCCAGGCGTTCCAGATCGCCGACGACGTACGCGAACATGCCCTCAAGGTCCGCGAACGCGGTGCCGCTCTTCGCCAGGAGTGGGACGAACGCTTCGCGGCCTGGCGGGCGGCGCAGCCCGACCGGGCTGCGCTCCTTTCCCGCCTCTCCGCAGCGAAGCTCCCGGAAGGCTGGGCAGATGCCCTGCCCACGTTCGAGCCCGGGAAGGACGTCGCGACCAGGAAGGCGTCCGGAGACGTGCTGTCCGCGATCGCACCGGTCCTGCCCGAGCTGTGGGGCGGCTCGGCCGACCTGGCCGGCAGCAACAACACGACGCCCAAGGACCAGCTCTCCTTCCTGCCGCCCGACCGGTCCAGCAAGGAGTTCGAGGGCGACTGGTACGGCCGGGTGCTCCACTTCGGCATCCGGGAGCACGGGATGGGCTCGATTCTCAACGGCATCGCACTGCACGGGCTCACCCGTCCGTACGGCGGCACGTTCCTGATCTTCAGTGACTACATGCGCCCGGCCGTCCGGCTGGCCGCCGTCATGGGACTGCCGGTCACGTACGTCTGGACACACGACTCCATCGGTCTCGGTGAGGACGGCCCCACCCACCAACCGGTCGAGCACCTGGCCGCGCTGCGGGCCATACCCGGCCTCGACGTCGTCCGTCCCGCCGACGCCAACGAGACCGCGGTCGCCTGGCGCTCCGTTCTCGAGCACCACGCCACGGCGGACGCCCGCCCGGCGGGTATCTGCCTCACTCGTCAGAACGTTCCGACGTTCCCTCGCGGCACCGACGGCTACGCCGACGCCGAAGGCGTTGCCCGTGGCGCGTACGTGCTCGTCGACGCGGACGCCCAGCCGGACGTCATCCTGGTCGGCACCGGGTCGGAGGTGCAGCTGGCCGTCGCCGCCCGGGAGCTGCTCGCCGGCGAGGGCATCCATGCCCGGGTCGTCTCGATGCCGTGCCGCGAGTGGTTCGCCCAGCAGGACACCTCGTACCGCGACAGCGTTCTGCCTCCTCGGGTACGCGCCCGCGTCTCCGTCGAGGCCGCCGTCGCACTGGGCTGGCGCGAGATCGTCGGCGACGCCGGCCGGTGCGTCAGCCTCGAGCACTTCGGTGCTTCGGCGGACTACAAGACGTTGTTCCACGAGTTCGGGATTACCCCGGAGGCCGTCGTTGCTGCCGCGAAGGAGTCCATCGAAGCAGCACGCTGACCGTCCACCGCTCTTTCCGGAGGACCACCATGGCACCAGAAGCGACGACCGACCCGCTCCGCCAGCTGTCCGAGCAGGGCGTGGCGATCTGGCTCGACGACCTGTCCCGGGAGCGGCTGGTGAGCGGCAACCTGCAATGGCTGGTCGACGAGAGGCAAGTCGTCGGCGTCACCAGCAACCCGACGATCTTCCAGGCTGCGATCACCAAGAGCACCCTCTACGACGACCAGCTCCGCACCCACGCGCAGGCCGGGTCCGACGCCGACACCGCGGTGCGCGACCTCACCACCGACGACGTACGCACCGCGTGCGACCTGCTCGCACCCGTGGTCGAGCGCACCGGCGGCCTCGACGGACGGGTCTCCCTGGAGGTCGACCCCCGGCTCGCTCTCGAAACCGACGCGACCCTCGCACAGGCCCGCGACCTGTGGGCCGAGGTCGACCGGCCCAACCTGTTCATCAAAATCCCCGCGACCCGGGC
>DAIUDS010000043.1:0-14855 GCA_036845485.1 Jiangellaceae bacterium | reverse complement strand
CGAGACGCGCGACGCCATCAAGACCGGCAGGTTCGACGCGGTCGTCTTCACGTCGTCGTCGACGGTGCGGAACCTGGTCGGCATCGCCGGCAAGCCACATGCAACGACCGTCGTCGCCTGCATCGGGCCCGCGACCGCCAAGACCGCCGAGGAACACGGCCTGCGGGTCGACGTGCTGGCACCCGAACCCTCGGTCGAGGCGCTGGCGGAGGCGCTGGCCGAGTTCGGTGCGGCCCGCCGGGTGGCGATGGTGACCGCCGGTGAGCCGGTGACGAAGCCGTCCCAGCGC
The DNA here is from genome assembly GCA_036845485.1 of Jiangellaceae bacterium. Taxonomy (GTDB): domain Bacteria; phylum Actinomycetota; class Actinomycetes; order Jiangellales; family Jiangellaceae; genus DAIUDS01. The sequence goes on along the minus strand of DAIUDS010000043.1, from coordinate 14,566 downwards.
CGTCGCACGTCGGCCCGTCGTAAGGCAACATAGGTCGATCCCGCGGCGAGGAGTCACCATGCCATTTCCGGCCGAGCGGCCCCGGCGGCTGCGCCGGACCGCCCCCCTGCGCCGGCTGGTCGCCGAGGCCTCGGTGGAGCCGCGGCACCTGGTGCTGCCGATGTTCGTCCGGGAGGGCGCGGCCGATGTGCGTCCGGTCGCGTCGATGCCTGGCGTCGTTCAGCACACCCGCGAGACGTTGCGTAAGGCGGCCTTGGAGGCGGTCGAGGCGGGCGTCGGCGGGCTGATGCTGTTCGCGATTCCCTTGTCCCGTGACGAGGTCGGGTCCGGTGCGCACGACCCCGATGGTGCGCTCAACACGGCGATCCGCGACGTCGTGGCAGAGGTCGGTGACGCGACGGTCGTGATGGCCGACCTTTGCCTGGACGAGTTCACCTCGCACGGGCACTGCGGGGTACTCGCGCCCGACGGATCGGTCGACAACGACGCGACGCTCGAGGCGTACGGGCAGATGGCGCTCGCCCAGGCGGCCGCCGGCGTCCACGTCGTCGGACCGAGCGGGATGATGGACGGGCAGATCGCGGCCGTTCGCGGCGCGCTCGACGGAGCCGGCTTCTCCGACGTGGCGGTCCTCGCGTACGCCGCGAAGTACGCCTCGGCGTTCTACGGGCCGTTCCGCGAGGCCGTCGAGTCCTCGCTCGTCGGCGACCGGCGTACGTATCAGCAGGACCCGGCCAACGGCATCGAGGCCCTGCGTGAGGTGCGGCTCGACGTGTCCGAGGGCGCTGACATGATCATGGTCAAGCCGGCCATGTCGTACCTCGACGTGGTTCGCCGCGTACGCGAGATGGTCGACGTGCCGGTAGCCGCGTACCAGGTGTCCGGCGAATACGCGATGGTCGAGGCGGCGGCGGCTCGGGGCTGGGTCGACCGGGACAGGGTGATCGCCGAGACGTTGACCTCGATCCGTCGCGCCGGCGCGGACATCGTCCTGACCTACTGGGCCGTCGACGTGGCGCGCAGGTTGCGCTGAGCCCGAGCCGGGCGCCTGCCGTGGCCCTCGCTACGGCGGTGTTCCTCTGTCAGCCCTCGGCGGCGAGCGGGCGCCGACCGGCGAACCCCAGGTCGTCGCGGTGGTACCAGCTCAGATCGGGGTCGCCCTCCAGCCAGCAGAGCAGCACCGGAACGCCGTCCAGTTGACCGGGGAAGTCCAGCAGCAGCGGCGCAAAGCCCTTGATCTGGATGTCATTCGCCGCGATCGAGGACAGCACCTCGTCCAGACGAGCCTGGGCCGCCTTCAGCTCGGGCAGCCCACCCAACGGCGAGGCGTCGCCGTTGCGCACGGCTGCAGCGAGCTCGGCGGCGTCGGCGCGAAGCTTGATCAGATCCTCGATCAGGGGCCGGATCTCCGCGAGCACCGCCCTGGCCTGCTCGACGCTGTACACCTTGTCCACCTGGCAACCGTAGTGAGCGCAATGCTCACGTCGGAATTTGTCCGATCGCGTCCGTCAGGCGCTCGAGTATGACACGTTGGCCGGTCACGATCTTTTCTCTGGCCGCTCGCAGGCTGAACCACGCAACCCGGTCGACCTCCGGGAACGCCCGCATCTGACCCGACCGAGGCGGCCACTCCAACGTGAACGTGCCGGGATCGAGCCGGCCGAGGTCAGGATCTGCCTCGATTGCCCACGCCGTCACGACCTTGCCGCCGGCCTGCCGGATGGTCCCCAGCTCGTGAAGTACGCCCGGCGGCAGGGGAAACCCGAGCTCCTCCTCGAACTCGCGACGTGCAGCCGCCTCCGGTTCCTCGTCCGGCTCGTACTCACCCTTGGGGATCGACCACGCGCTCGTGTCGCGCTTGGCCCAGAACGGCCCACCCATGTGCCCGAGGAGGACCTCGACCTCGGCCCCCACCCGCCGGAACACCAGGATGCCCGCGCTGCGACTTCCTGCCACGCTGCCGAGTCTGCCCTGAGTCGTCGCCGCGGCGCGCTTCAGCGCCCGACACGGGGCCGACAACTCAAGCAATCTTGATAAGAAAATGTGTCGGTGAAAGAGTGTGCTCATGTTGGACGTGGCGGTGATCGAGGATCCGGCGGCGGCTGAGGCGTCGCTGGATCCCATCCGGGCCCGGTTACTGGCCGAGCTGGCCGAACCGGGCTCGGCGACGATGCTGGCCGGCCGGGTGGGTCTGGCTCGACAGAAGGTGAACTATCACCTGCACGCCCTGGAGCGGCACGGCTTGGTCGAGCTGGTGGCCGAGCGGCGCAAGGGCAATGTCACCGAACGCCTGATGCGTGCGACCGCGGGTTCGTACGTCATCTCGCCGGCAGCGTTGGCGGCGGTTGCGCCGGACCCGTCGCTGGCACCAGACCGCCTCTCGGCGCGCTGGCTGCTGGCGGTCGCGGCCCGGCTGGTGCGTGACGTGGGCATGTTGATCACCGGCGCGACGAGAGCAGGCAAGCGGGTAGCGACCTTCGCCCTCGACGGTGAGGTCCGGTTCGCATCGGCCAAGGACCGCGCGGCATTCGCGGAAGAGCTGGCCGATGCCGTGACCCGGCTGGTGACCAAGTACCACGACGAGACCGCGGAACGTGGGCGCGCACACCGGGTGGTCGTCGCCGTGCATCCGAGCGTTAAGGCACCAACGTCCACGACGAAGCCGAAGGAGTCCTGACGATGGGTCACGAGTTCGAGACCGACAACGAGATCACAGTCGACGCGACCCCCGAACAGGTGTGGGCGGCGATCGCCACCGGGCCGGGGGTGGACTCCTGGTTCATGGGGCGCAACGAGGTCCAGCCCGGCGTGGGCGGCGTCGTCCGGACGGACATGGGCGGGTTCGTCATGGAGTCCACCGTCACCGTCTGGGACCCGCCGAACCATCTGGAGTACCGCGGGAGCGAAGCAGCAGACGGCACAGTCATGGCTTTCGAGTTCCTCATCGAGGGACGCGCCGGCGGCAGCACCGTCGTCCGCCTCGTGCACAGCGGCTTCCTCGGTGGCGACGACTGGGAGTCGGAGTACGACGCGCTGAAGAAGGGCGACCCGATGTACCTCCGGACGCTGGGCCAGTACGTCACCCACTTCGCCGGCCGGACGGGGGTGCCCGTCACGGCATTCGGCCCGCGGCAGGGCGACGAGGAGCGCGTGTGGGAAGGCCTCAAGCGCGGTCTCGGCCTCTCCGGAACGGTGACCGAGGGTGACCTGGTGCGGTTTTCCCTCGACGGGGTTGCACCGGTCGAGGGCGTCGTCGACTCCGTGCTCTTGCCGAGCTTCCTCGGCGTGCGTACCAGCGACGGGCTGTACAGGTTCGTCGGCAGGAACGGCGAGGTCGCCGTCGGGCACCACATCTTCACCCCAGGCGTGGACCGGGAACAGGCGGAGCTGGCCTGGCAGAACTGGCTGGTCCAGCTCTACGCCTGAAACGGACGCACCGGCTCGACATGGGAGGCACACGCCGATGTCCTATCCAGAACCCCGCTACCACGGAGACACCGGAGAGGCCAGCGCGTCGTACCGGCCCTACGGCCGAGAACACGAGCTGACATATCGGTCGGGGGTCACCGTGGACTACCTCGCGGTCGGGGCATCGACCGACGGCGAGTTCGGCCTGTACCGCTGGAACTTCGGGCCTAACGAGACCGGCCCGGACCCACATTTCCACCGGACGATCTCCGAGTCGTTCTACATCCTGTCGGGGTCCGTGCGGCTGTACGACGGGCAACAGTGGGTCGATACCGGGCCGGATGATTACCTGTACGTCCCCCCGGGCGGTATCCATGGCTTCAAGAACCTGGCCGGGGAACCTGCGTCGATGCTGATCCTCTTCACGCCGGGAGCTCCCCGGGAGGAGTACTTCGAGACGCTGGCGGAGCTCTACGGGGGCAAGGATCTCGGCGACGAGGAGCGGGCCGAGTTCCTTCTGCGCCACGACCAACACATGGTCTGAGCGTTCCTTGTGCCCAGTGCGATGCTCGGGGGAGACGGCCGGCCGCGTGATCTTGCCTACCTGGAAGGTGTGAGATGGCCAGTGATCAGGATCCGGTGGCTCTCGCCAAGTGGACCATCGACTCCAACCGGTACATGACGCTGGGCACGACCGACGAAGCCGGCCACCCGTGGGTCTCGCCGGTGTTCTACGCGGCGAGGGGATACGCGGAGTTCTACTGGATGTCGTCACCGGAGGTGACGCACTCCCCAGTCAGCGCGGCCGAGCTGCAACCTGCGGCGGTCTACCGTCTGTACCGCGCCACGGTGTCGCAGCACTCCGTTCTGTGCCCGGGGTCCAAGGGGCTTCCTGCACGCTCCACGGGCGGGCATTCGACCACCGGACCCGGGTGACCCTCTAGCCCCGACGACCAGGCACCGGCTTTCGGATGACGGCGTGGGCGCGGCCTGCTCGCCGACGGAGGGCTGCCGGTGGAGGAGTTTCGGCAGTCACCGCATGACTCCGGCGACGCAGCGGTTCGGGGAGGCTGTGCTGAACCGGGCGCTTACCCACTCTGGCGAGCCGGACCTCGCCAGGCACGTGGGACGCCGTCGTGAAGAACGACTCGCGCGGGCACCGGACCGCGAAAGCACAAGGACAGGGCGCGGCGTATCGACCTCGCGGTCGCCGCGATGATGGCGCACGCGGCGGCGTCGACGGTGGAACCGGCGCCGCAGATGTTCGTGTTCGACTGACCTCTTCGTCCATTTCGTCCACCTGCTCGACGAGACCGCTTCGCCGCCAACCGGCAATGCCATGGTTCCCTCGGCCCGGCGCGAGTACGGTCACAACCGCCCGGCGCACACGTGCACCGCATCTGAGGGGGGATGGAATGCTTCGTCGCCTACTCATGGTCGGCCTGCTGACAGCAGGCCTACTGACCACCGCAGCGCCCGCATTCGCCGCTCCACCGGAGACCCAGACCACGACCGAGAAGAACCTCGTCGAGACCTTCGTCGATGTGGTTCCCAGCTGCGAGGAGGGACCGCCCTACCTCGTCACCACCACCAGCAACCTGGTCGAGCACTCGACCATCTTCGATGATGGCCGGGAGCACTTCACCTTCACCCAGACCGGCACCGCCGTCGGCGTGCCGCTGGACGACCCGAGTCTGCCGACCTACACCGCCAAGTTCACGGTCTGGGGAGGCTTCAACGCCAACGGCCAGACGGTGAACGGCACCTTCACGTTCAACGTCCATGGGACACTCTCGGACGGTTCGACGTTCAGCAACCACAGTATCGATCACTTCAACGTCCGGCCCGACGGCACGGTCAACGAGTTCTTCCACTGCCACTAGGCAGTCCGGGGAACTCGCCCGCCAGCTCCCGCGCCGGGCGCTGGCAGGGTGCCACCACTCCCGCATCTCGTCGCGGGTCAGTGGTTCCGACGGTGGCCGGATGTGTCGACGTCGTGATGGGACCGAAGCGCAGCATCGTGAGGGTCAGGACCACCCCCTCAGGCGCAGCAGCACGGCCGCTGCCTGCCCGCCGAGAACCTGGCGGCGGGCCGGCATCGGACGGGACGGCGGGCAGCATCCAGTGCGCCAGGTTCAGCAGCATGAGGGGGAGGAGCAGCAGCCAGGCGGCTCGGGCGGCCGGCCCCGACGTCAGGCCGCCCCAGCTGCAGGCCTCGAGCCGGTCGCGCGCTCCGAGGTCGGCGGACCGGCCACCGGGGTACCAGCGGCGGAAGAAGCCGGCCCGCCCGTCACCGGCAACGCGCTTGAGCAAAGGGTGCGCGAGGATCGTCTCCGCGCTCGTGCCGCTGACGCCGTGCACCCGTAGCTCGGTTCGCCCGTCCGAACCGGTGTCGAAGCTCTCGTCCCTTTCCGCCATCGTGGCCCTCCAAAGGATCACGCGAGCGTAGTCCCGTGCCCGCCTGCAAGTTCCCAATCGAGGGCGGGGGCGTGACCGACCGGCATGGTTGCCACAATGCGCGTGTGACCTTTCCGTACGAGGCACCCGAGAGCGCGGCGCTGTTCGAGCGGGCCAGGGCGGTGATACCGGGGGGCGTGAACTCGCCGGTGCGGGCCTTCCACGCCGTCGGCGGAACACCCCGGTTCGTCGTGCGCGGAGCCGGGCCCTACATGTACGACGCGGACGGCCGGGAGTACGTGGACCTGGTGTGCTCGTGGGGGCCGCTGCTGCTCGGCCATGCGCATCCACGCGTCACGGAGGCTTCGGCGTCGCAGGTCGCGCTCGGCACCTCGTACGGCACTCCGACCCGACCCGAGGTCGAACTGGCCGAGGAGATCGTCGGGCGGACCGCCGTCGACCAGGTCCGGCTGGTCTCGAGCGGCACCGAGGCGACGATGAGCGCGATCCGGCTCGCACGCGGAGCGACTGGTCGATCCAAGGTCGTGAAGTTCGCCGGCCACTACCACGGGCACGTGGACGCGTTGCTCGCGAGCGCCGGAAGTGGCGTCGCCACGTTCGCGTTGCCCGACACGCCTGGCGTGACGGCCGCCAGCGCCGCCGACACGATCGTCCTCCCGTACAACGACATCGCGGCGGTCGCCGCGGCCTTCGCCGAGCACGGGGACGAGATCGCCTGTGTGATCGCCGAGGCGGCTGCCGGCAACATGGGCGCCGTTCCGCCGGTCGAGGGATTCAACGCGTTCCTGTGCGAAACCGCGCACGCTCACAACGCGTTGCTCGTCCTCGACGAGGTCATGACGGGGTTCCGGGTGAGCCGATCGGGATGGTTCGGCATCGACGGCGTCGAGGCCGATCTGACGACGTTCGGCAAAGTGATGGGCGGAGGCTTTCCGGCCGCGGCCTTCGGTGGCCGTGCCGAGCTCATGGAGCTGCTCGCACCGGCAGGGCCCGTCTACCAGGCGGGAACGCTGTCGGGTAACCCGGTAGCGACTGCGGCCGGGCTGGCCACGCTCCGGCAGGCCGACGCCGCGGTATACGCGCGCCTCGACGAGGCGGCCGGCACGATCGGTGACCTGGTCACGAAGGCACTCACCGCCGAGGGGGTGCCGCATCTGCTGCAGTATGCGGGGAACCTGTTCAGCCTCTTCTTCGTCGATCCGGACGAGGGCATCATCGACTTCGCCGGCGCGAAGCGGACCGACGTGGGCCGGTACGCCGCGTTCTTCCACGCCATGCTCGCCGCTGGCGTGTACCTGCCGCCGTCGGCCTTCGAGGTGTGGTTCGTCTCCGCAGCACACGACGGCGACGCCATGGACCGAGTGGCGGCGGCCCTGCCGAACGCAGCGCGTGCCGCAGCTCGCGCCGGAGTGGAGGACGGCTCGTGACGTCGTCGGTCACCCGTGTCCACCTGCTCCGACACGGTGAGGTGCACAACCCGCGCGGAGTCCTGTACGGGCGGCTGCCCGGGTACCACCTGTCCGAACGCGGGCACGCGATGGCGCAGCGCATCGCCGAATCCGTCGCGGGGCGCGACATCGTGCGCATCGTGTCGTCGCCCCTGGAACGTGCCCGCGAGACGGCCGGGCCGACTGCCGCAAAGCTCGCCCTCGAGGTGGCCGTCGACGAGCGGCTGATCGAGGCGGCCAACGTGTTCGAGGGGCTGACGTTCGGCGTTGGTGACGGGTCCCTGCGCCGCGTCATGCACTGGAAGCATCTGCGCAACCCCTTCCGTCCGTCCTGGGGCGAGCCCTACGTCGACATCGTCGAGCGCATGCAGGATGCGATGGCCGACGTGCGGCTCGCTGCCGATGGCCACGAGGCGCTGCTGGTCACGCATCAGCTGCCGATCTGGATCGTCCGCTCGGCGACCGAAGGCCGCCGCCTGTGGCACGACCCGCGGCGACGACAGTGCTCGCTCGCCAGCCTGACCACGTTCGCCTACGAGGACGACCGCATCGTGTCCGTCGCCTACAGCGAGCCTGCCGCGGACCTGCTTCCCGAGCCGAGCAAGCGCTTCATGGCGGGGGCCTGAGCAGTGTCCGGACGGCGGCAAGGGCTCGGCCGGGTGTACGCAGTGGTCGTCGGTGTCGCCCTGGTCGCCGTCGGCGGGTGTTCGGACGGCCAGGTGCAGCGCGACGACGATGCCGCCCAGATCGGCTACATCGAGGGTGACGGCGCCGCGACCGTCCTGCCCGGAGCCGAGCGCGACGCCGCGCCCGAGTTCGGAGGGCCGCTACTCGGGGGCGGACAGTTCGACCTCGCCGACGCCGTCGGTGACGTCGTCGTCCTCAACGTGTGGGGTTCCTGGTGCCCGCCGTGCCGGAAGGAGGCCCGCGACCTGCAAGCCGTCTCCGAGGCGCTGGATGACCGTGGCGTACGGTTCGTCGGGATCAACGTACGCGACAACGAGACCGATGCGCGGAGGTTCGAGCAGGAGTTCGGCGTCACGTACCCGAGCGTCGTCGATGAGAACGGCTCCGGACTGCTGGCCTTCCGGGACACGTTGCCCCCCACGTCCATTCCCAGCACGCTGGTCGTCGACCGCGAAGGAAGGCTGGCGGCAAGCGTGATCGGTCCGATCACCGAGACCTCCCTGCGCGACCTCGTCGCGGACATCGCCGCGGAGGGCGACACCGGCGCCGTCTCGGACAGCGATGGGTGACAGCTTCCCGGACACGGTGCTCTCCGGGTCCCTGCTCGCTGCGGTGCCGATCGCGGCGCTGGCGGGGCTCGTCTCGTTTCTGTCTCCTTGCGTGCTGCCACTGGTCCCCGGATACCTGTCCTACGTGACGGGACTCTCGGGCATCGAATTGGCGGAGGGCCGACGGGCCCGGGTGGTGCTGGGTGCGCTGCTGTTCGTGCTGGGGTTCTCGGCGGTGTTCGTCTCGTACGGGGCCCTGTTCGGAGGGCTCGGATCGGTGCTGCGCGAGAACGGTGACCTGATCGCGCGGGTGATGGGCGTGGTCCTCATCGGTCTCGGCCTGGTGTACGCGGGGTGGGTGCCGGGTGCCGCACGTGAGTGGCGCTGGCACGTCTCACCCGCCGTGGGCCTGGCCGGTGCACCGCTGGTGGGCGCCCTGTTCGGAATCGGCTGGACGGCCTGTACCGGTCCGACCCTCGCCGCCGTCCAGGCGCTGGCGTTCAACGACGGCAGCGCCGCGAGGGGTGCCCTGCTCTCTCTGGTGTACTGCCTCGGCCTGGGGCTGCCGTTCGTCCTGGCCGCGCTGGCGTATCGGCGTGCGTTGGGGGCGCTGCAATGGGTCCGCCGGCATCAGCTCTGGGTGCTGCGGGTCGGCGGCGGGATGCTTGTAGCCCTCGGGCTGCTCCTGGTCACCGGTGCGTGGACCGAGATCGTCTCCTCCCTGCAGGGCTGGGTCAGTGGCTTCGAGGTGGCGGTGTGACGGACGCGACCCGGACGCTGCCAACGGCTCCGACCGAGCCGCCGTCCCGCCCGCCCGTGCTGTCCCCGCGCGAGTTCGCGGCCTGGGCATGGCGGCAGCTCACGTCGATGCGCGTGGCGCTGATCCTGCTGTTCCTGCTGGCCGTGGCCGCGATTCCGGGGTCGGTCCTTCCGCAGAAGGACGTCAACCCGCTGGCCGTCGGGGACTTCCGGGCCCGGAACCCGCGCCTGTCCGAGTGGTACGACCGGCTGGGCTTCTTCGACGTCTACTCGGCTCCCTGGTTCGCGGCGATCTACCTGGCCCTGCTCGTGTCGCTGGCGGGCTGCATTCTGCCGAGGTCGGTGCAGCACTGGCGGGCGATGCGGGCCCAGCCGCCACCCGCGCCGCGGCGGCTGTCCCGGATGCCGGCGTACCGGCGATTCGAGGTCTCGGCCTCGGCCCAGGACGCACTCGAGGCTTCCCGCGTCGAGCTGCGCACGCGCCGTTTCCGCGTGGCTCGTCCGGCGGTCGGAGCGCCGACCGACTCGGTGGCGGGTGAGGCAGGTCACCTACGTGAGACCGGGAACCTGATATTCCATCTTGCCGTGGTCGTCGTGCTCATCGCCGTGGCCACGGGCAGCCTGTTCGGCTACCGGGCGACCGTCCTGGTTCCCGAGGGATCGGGCTTCGCCAACACCGTGATCCAGTACGACGGGCTGTCCAGCGGCCCGCTCTTCGACACGGCGGACCTGCCGCCGTTCTCGATCGAGGTCGACGAGTTCCAGATGGACTTCGTCGAGTCGGGACCTCAGGCCGGCGTGCCGGACAATTTCGAGGCGACGGTGCGGTTCACCCCCGAGCCCGGCGCCCCGGAGGAGGAGCGCACGATCAGGGTGAACGAGCCGCTAGAAGTCGACGGCACTCTGGTTCACATCCTCAACCCCGGATACGCACCTGTGATCACCATCCGTGACGCCGGCGGGAACGTCCTTGCCGAGGGGCCGGTGCCATTTCTGCCGCAGGACAACTCGTTCACGTCGAGCGGCGTGCGAAAGGTGCCGGTCGGTCCGGACGCAGCCCTCGGCGAGGACCTGGGCATCCAAGGGGTGTTCCTCCCGACGGCCGTCGTCGACGCTCAAGGCCCGCGGTCGGTCTTCCCGGAGCCCGACAACCCGGCGCTGCTGATCACGGCATTCCACGGCGATCTCGGCCTCGACGACGGCGAGCCTCAATCCGTCTACAAGCTCGACACGTCAGACATGGAGCAGTTTCGTGGCCCCGGCGGCGACGCGTTCCGCGCCGCGCTCTCGGTCGGCGACACCACCGAGCTGCCGGACGGGTATGGCAGCGTGACCTTCGACGGCTACGTCACGTGGGTCAACCTCCAGGTGGGCCGCAACGCCGGGAAAGAGATCGTGCTGGCTGGGGCGTTGCTCGCCGTTGCCGGTCTGCTGGCGTCGTTGTACGTCCGCCGCCGTCGGATCTGGGTTCGCGCAACCGAGGAAGAGGACGGGAGTACGGTGGTCGAGATCGCGGGCCTTCAGCGGTCTGACGGCGGTGACCTCGAGGCCGAGGTCGGCAGTATCAGCGACGGCGTTCTCGGCCGGCTTCGCCCGGCCAGCATGGAGGAATGAATTGGACTCCGCGACGCTCGGCGAATGGAGCAGGTACGTCGTCTCCGGCGCGGTCGCGGCGTTCATCGTTGCCTGGCTGGCTTATTGCGCAGAGACCGCGTACCGGGCGCGGCCCCGACGGGGCGCCGCGCCGGAGGAGCGCGAGGTCGTGGCAGTCGGTGCAACGCGGGTACACAACAGCGCTTCCCCCGCTGCCGGTACCTCCTCGGTCGGCACAACGGGGTCGTCGCAGGACGGTCGGTCCACCGACGGCACTGGCGAGCCCGACGCCGGCGACGGCGTCGACCCGGTCCGACAGATGGCCGGGATCGGCTTCTCGGTCGCGGTCCTGGCCACGCTCCTTCTCGCGGCGGGTGTGGTGATGCGCGCGATCGGCGTGTCCCGGGCCCCGTGGGGCAACATGTACGAGTTCTCGATCACCGCGTCGTTGGTCGCCTCCGTGTTCTTCCTGGCCGTCGCGAGATCACGGGTGGGGCGCGCACTCGCGGTCTGGATCGTGCTGCTGATCTTCCTTGCGCTGGGGCTTGCGGTAACCGTGCTCTATCTGCCGCCGGGACCGCTGGTGCCCGCCCTCCGGTCGTACTGGCTGGTGATCCATGTCGGGGCTGCCGTTCTCGCGTTCGGGCTGTTCACCGTCGCGGCCGTCGTAAATGCGCTGCAGATCGTGTCCCAGCGAGCCGAGACCAAGGGTGTCGGCAGTGGCTTCGCGGCCGCGCTTCCGGCATCGTCGACGCTGGATCGGCTCGCCTACCGGCTCATCGCGGTCGGGTTCCCGGTCTGGACGTTCGGACCGCTGATCATGGGCGCCATCTGGGCCGAGGCCTCGTGGGGCCGATACTGGGGCTGGGACCCCAAGGAAGTCTGGGCCCTCATCACCTGGCTGGCATATGCGGCGTTCCTCCATGCGCGCGCCACAGCAGGCTGGAAGGGCTCCAAGGCTTCCGCCGTGTCACTCGTCGCCTACGGCACCGTGCTGTTCAGCTACTTCGGCGTGAACATCCTGTTCAACGGTCTGCACTCCTACGGCGGCCTCTGACCGACCGTTCCCAGCCGGCGCACCGCCAACTCCGCCTCTGGACTGGTCATCGACAGCGCATCCCCGAGCGCCTGGGCAGCGGCCTCCAAGGCCTCGCCGGTCATCGGCCCGAGGGCATCGAGAACGAAGACCGCCCGGCGCGTCGCGTGCGTCAACCGGGTTCGCGTGCACTGGCGCCAGTTCCAGCGACGGCAGGTCACGCCGGCGTCGTCGCGCCAGACGACCTCGCCCGCCTCGGGGTGATCGATCACGGCCCGGCCGTCTGCCGTCGTCTCGAACGGCTCGTCTCCGGCTGCCCGGGTGAGATGCAGCGAGCCCTCGTAGCGGTCGAGGTCCTCGCCCCCGACAGGGAGCACATGGGCGACCGAGACGGCGTTGTACGTGTCGGTCAGGCGGTCGACACGGGGCAGGCCGTGGGGGAGCCGACGCAGCAGCGCCTCGACGCTCGGACGGGTGCGTTGCGGCTTGGCCCCGAAGGCTCGGAACGCGTCGCGCCAGGCGGCAACGTGGGGATGGCTCTGGACCGGCGCGTCGCCGAGCACCGACCGCGCGCGGGCCTCGGCGGCATGCAGCATAAGGTCGGTGCCCGCGTCGCTGGGACCGGGCGTCAGTCCGTCGGCGACCACCAGGACCGCGCGGTAGTCGGGCCGCAAGACGGCCACCGTCCCGTCGAGCCGGGCGCCGGCCAGCCAGCTGGTCGTCGCCTCGGTCACCGGATGTCGTCGTCGCCCTCGGGGCGGTGACGCATCTCCTCTTCGCGTCGGCGCAGGTCGGCTTCCCATTGCTCGAGCATCTTCTGATGCTCGGCGTCGACGTCGCCGATCTCCCGGAGGAAGTCGGGGTTGTCGTCAGGTGCCAGCGGGCGTGGCCCGGGTCGGGGTGGCCGACCTTGACGACGCTGACCGAACCGGGCCACCAACCAGGCCACCGGGCCGATCACGGGCAGCGCGGCGATCAAGGCGAGCCATATGGCCCGCCTAGGACCACGCACGTCGACCGGATCCGTCTGCAGACAGTCGATCAGGGCATAGACGCCGAGGACCAGGGCAATGACGATCGGCAGGGCGATCCTCACCGCTGGGGCCCCCCCTTCGTTCTCGCGAACATGACTCCAGCGTAGGTGAACCGGGACGCGTCGTCCGTACGTGGCCGGTACGTGCTGAATGCCGGTCCCGGCCACGCCCGGCGGGCACCGGCACGATGCGAGGATGGGCTCGTGAGCGACGGGGAACACCGGCTGCTGGCCGACCAGCACGTGGGCACCCGCGGTCCCGATCGGCCGTCGTCCGGTGCTCGGCGCCGTGAGCCGACGCTGGTCGGTATCGACGACGTGCGCGCGGCCGCGGCGCGCGTTTCGGGCCAGGTCGTCCGCACGCCGCTGCTGCCCTGCCCGTGGGCCGACGGCGCCGGCCCGCTCTGGCTCAAACCGGAGAACCTGCAGCCAACCGGTGCCTTCAAGATGCGGGGCGCCTTCAATGCCGTCGGCGCATTGGACCCGACCGAGCGCGCGCGGGGTGTGGTCACCCATTCGAGCGGCAACCACGGCCGGGCCCTCGCGTGGGCTGCCCGTGCGTTCGGCACGCCGGTCGTCGTGGTGATTCCTGAGACTGCACCGGCGATGAAGGTCGAGGGCGTGCGGGCGCTCGGCGCGGAGATCGTCATGGTCCCCCCTGCAGAGCGGGAGAGCCGTGCCGTCGAACTGGCCCGGGACCGCGGCTTGGTCATGATCCCGCCGTTCGAGCACGCCGATGTGATCGCCGGCCAGGGAACAGTCGGGTTGGAGATCGTCGAGGATCTGCCCGACCTCGACGTGGTGCTGGTCCCCGTCGGCGGAGGCGGCCTCATTTCCGGGATTGCCGTCGCCGTCAAGGCATTGCTCCCGACGGCGCGTGTCGTCGGCGTCGAGCCTGAGCTCGCCGGCGACCTGGCCGAGGGCTTCGCACGGGGCGAACGAGTGGCGTGGGACCCCGCGCTGACCTCGCGGACCATTGCGGACGGCGTACGGCTTCCCGCTGTCGGTGAGCTCAACTGGTGGCACATCGAGCGTCACGTCGACGACGTCATCACGGTGAGCGAGCAGGCAATCCTCGAGGCGATGGGGGTGCTCGCTCGATCGAGTCGGATCGTCGCGGAGCCCAGTGGCGCGTTGACGGCAGCGGCCTACCTGTCGCGACCGGACGCCGTTACCGGCCGGACCGTGGCCGTCGTCTCCGGCGGCAACGCCGACCCCGCTCTGCTGGCCCAGGTGCTCCGCTCCTGATCGGTCAGGCGAGAGCGGGATCGCCTCACGCCGTGGAAGGCCGGCAAGCCTCGATCACCTGCTCCGTGTTGACCGGCGTGGGCGGTGGGGAGTAGGAAGACAGACACGTCGGGCCATTGGGGATGACCTCACGCAGGCCTCCTCCGGGGGCTTCGCCGCACAGGGAGGATGGCCCGGATGCCTCTCGAAGAGAGTCTCACCTACGTGTTTCAGCGTTTCGACGGCTGTGTCGTCCTTCGCCTTCACGGCGAGATGGATCTAGCCAGTGCTCCCCAGATTGCCACCGACCTACGCCTTCTGGTCGAGGATGATCACGTGGTGGGTGACCTGACGGGTGTCAGCTTCATGGACTCCTCCGGGCTCAACGCGCTGATCGCCGGTCACAATC
>DAIUDS010000042.1:0-15081 GCA_036845485.1 Jiangellaceae bacterium | reverse complement strand
CACGGCCGGACTGGCCGGCGCAGCCATTGTCATTGACGACCCGTTGGACGTCCTCGTCGGCGGCGCGGCCGTCGCCGGACACGCCAACCTGCTCAACCTGCTCGACCTGCGCCCCGGCCGGGCGATCAAGGTCGCGCTGCTGCACTCCCCGCTGGTGCTGCGCGGCCCGGCGGCCGAGCTCGCCGCGGCGGGCGTCGGAGCGGCCACGGCCATGCTGCCGGCCGACCTCGGCGAGAAGTCGATGCTCGGCGACGCGGGTGCCAACGCGCTCGGCGCAGCGCTCGGGCTGGCGATGGTCGCTCGTGAGGGGCGCACCGCCCGGCTCGTGCACTTGGGCGTGATCACGGCATTGACGCTCGCCAGCGAAAGGGTGAGCTTCACCCGGGTGATCGAGAAGACACCCGTCTTGCGGGAGCTCGACCGGCTCGGCCGCCGGCCACAAGACGACGCGACACGCGCATGACCAGCGAGGCCGGCCAGGACTGTTAGACTGGAACTCCGTGGACCGACCGGCCAGACCGAGACCACGGGAGCCCTCCTTGGCGAAAACAACGCATCTGTTCGTCACCGGGGGCGTCGCCTCCTCGCTCGGCAAGGGACTCACCGCCTCGAGCCTGGGCAATCTGCTCTCTGCGCGCGGCCTACGGGTCACCATGCAGAAGCTCGATCCCTACCTCAACGTCGACCCCGGGACGATGAACCCGTTCCAGCACGGCGAGGTATTCGTCACCGACGACGGCGCCGAGACCGATCTCGACATCGGCCACTACGAGCGCTTTCTCGACCGAAACCTCAACAGGTGGGCGAACGTCACCACTGGTCAGATCTACTCCACGGTGATCGCCAAGGAACGGCGCGGCGAGTACCTCGGCGACACCGTCCAGGTGATCCCGCACATCACCAACGAGATCAAGGACCGCATGCTCGGCATGGGAGGGCCGGACGTCGACGTCGTGATCCACGAGATCGGTGGCACGGTCGGCGACATCGAGTCGCTGCCGTTCCTGGAGGCGGCCCGGCAGATGCGCCACGAGATCGGACGCGACCGCTGCTTCTTCCTGCACGTGTCGTTGGTCCCGTTCATCGCGCCGTCCGGCGAACTCAAGACCAAGCCCACCCAGCACTCCGTCGCCGCGCTGCGGCAGGTCGGCATCCAGCCCGACGCGATCGTCTGCCGCTCCGACCGGCCCATCCCGCCGGGCATGAAGAAAAAGATCGCCCTGACCTGCGATGTCGATGCCGACGGGGTCGTCGCTGCCGTCGACGCCCCGTCGATCTACGACATCCCCAAGGTGCTGCACGCCGAGGGCCTCGACGCGTTCGTGGTGCGGCGGCTGGGGTTGTCCTTCCGCGACGTCGACTGGAAGGCGTGGGACGAGTTGCTGCGCCGGGTCCACCACCCACGGCAGGAGGTCACCGTCGCCCTGGTCGGCAAGTATGTGGACCTACCCGACGCGTACCTGTCCGTCACGGAGGCGCTGCGGGCCGGCGGTTTCGCCAACGATGCGCGCGTCCACGTGCAGTGGGTGCCGTCCGACGAGTGCGAGACGCCGGACGGCGCGGCCGCGCGACTGCAGGGCGTCGACGCCGTCTGCATCCCAGGCGGGTTCGGCGTGCGGGGCATCGAGGGAAAGGTGGGCGCCATCCGCCACGCCCGCGAGCACGGCATCCCGCTTCTCGGGCTCTGCCTCGGGCTGCAGTGCATGGTGATCGAGTTCGCTCGCAACGTGGCCGGGCTGGACGGCGCCAACTCCGCGGAGTTCGCGCCCGAGTCGGAGCACCACGTCATCGCCACCATGGAGGACCAGAAGGGCATCGTGGCCGGTGACGGCGACCTCGGCGGCACCATGCGCCTGGGCCTCTACCCGGCCGTGCTCGGTCGCGGCACCACTGCCCGTGAGCTGTTCGGTGCAGACCTCGTCGACGAGCGCCACCGGCACCGCTACGAGGTCAACAACGCGTACCGCGATGAGCTGGCCTCGGCCGGCATGGTCTTCTCGGGGCTCTCGCCGGACGGCGACCTGGTCGAGTTCATCGAGCTACCGCGCGAGGTGCACCCGTACTTCATCGCCACCCAGGCCCATCCCGAGCTCCGTTCCCGTCCGACCCGGGCCCACCCGCTGTTCTCGGGCCTGATCGAGGTCGCCGTCAAGCGCCAGCAGGAGACCCGGCTGCCGGTCGACATCGCTCCGGCCGACGTCGAGCAGCCGGTCTCGGGAAACGGTGCGGGCGTGGCTGCTTCGACTGCCGCTCCCGTCCGTTGACCACTCCGTCTCCGGACGGTCTGTCCGACCGGCCGGAGCGCTGGCCGGTCACCGGCTCGGAGGTCGTCCTCGAGACCTCCCGGGTGATCTCGGTCCGGCGCGACCAGGTGCGCTCGCCGGGCGACGGCGCCGCGTTCACCCGCGACGTGGTCGTCCATCCCGGCGCCGTCGGGATCGTCGCACTGGACGACGAAGACCGGGTGCTGCTCGTCTCCCAGTACCGGCATCCGGTGGGGCACCGGCTGCTCGAGGTGCCGGCCGGGCTCCTCGACGTGCCGGGAGAGCAGTACCACATCGCGGCGGAGCGTGAGCTCTTCGAGGAAGGTCACGTCCGGGCGGCCGACTGGCGGGTGCTGGTCGACATCTTCACGTCGCCCGGGATGACCACCGAGGCGACCCGGGTGTATCTCGCCCGCGGCCTCATCTCCGTTCCGGATGGCGAGCGCCATGTGGGCGTGCACGAAGAGGCGGACATGCCGGTCAGCTGGGCGCCGTTGCGCGACCTTGTCGACGGCGTCCTGGCCGGGCGGATGCACAACCCACTGCTCGTCTCAGGGGTGCTCGCCGCGTGGGCGGCCCGCCACGACGGCGGATTCGACGCACTGCGCCTAGCCGACGCTGCGTGGCCGGCGCGCGACGCGCAACCCTAGCCGGGTCGGCGTCGACCCACGGCACACCGGGGGTCGACGGTCAGTCGGCGGTGAGCGCCGGGGGAGCGGGCGGAGGCGGGGCGAGACGGCCGGGTATGTGGATGCCGAGGCGGCTCATCTCCAGCTCCGCCAGGGCCTGCACCACCTGCGGGTCTCCCCGCCGCCATGCCGGGAGCAGCCCGTCGCCGATGCGGGCCAGCCGCGACAGCCGTCGCGTCGCCAGTGCCCGAAGCGCCAGCAGCTCCAGGCCGTCCGGGTCGGACAGCACCATTCGTGCCGCGGCAGCGCGGCGGGCCCAGATCATGCGGGGGATCAGCCAGAAGAGTACGGCGAGCAGGATGAAGAACCCGGCCGTCATCACACCGGCGACGAGCGCCATGGTGCCGACGAAGTCCTGGACCGCGCGGCCGGCGCCTGCCACATTGTCGGCAGCGCCGGACGCGCCCTCGAACGGCGCGGATATCGCCTCGCCGACGAACGGGACGTCGGAGAGTCCGTTGCCGGCGCCGGCCAGGTTCTCCGACATTCCGGAACCGGCGTCCTCGAGCAGCCGGCCGGGTCCGGACAGGGTGTCGATCAGCTCGTAGATCGCCCGTCCTCCGAGCACGGCGAGGATGCACCACGCGATACCGAGGAGGTCGGCGACGATCTGACGGAGGCGGCGGTCAGGTTTGTCGGCGTAGATGCGCACCAGCCGGGTCTACCGCACATGGGCCGCCTCGGCCACCCCGAGGAGCTGTAAGTAGGCTGGAAAACGTTCCGCCCACACGGATCGGGAGGCGCCCGAGGTGGCCCGGGCCATCGAGGCGAGGCTGCCCGTGACCACGCTCTAGACTCGGCGCCGCCACCCGAGCGGGCGGCCGTCCGACGACGTCGTCGGGGCGGGACTTTCGAAGGGTCGCGATCGACGTGCTGGTCGGCATTCCCAGCGAGGTGAAGAACCACGAGTACCGCGTCGCGATAACCCCCGCGGGGGTCCATGAGCTGGTCCGGCACGGCCACGACGTCGTCGTCGAGCGTGGAGCCGGTCTCGGGTCTTCGATATCCGACGGCGAGTTCAAGGCCGCAGGTGCCCGGGTCCTCGACACCGCTGACGACGTGTGGGGCGAGGCCCAGCTCGTTCTCAAGGTCAAGGAGCCGGTCGCCGAGGAGTACCACCGGATGCGTGGGGATCAGGTGCTCTTCACCTACCTGCACCTCGCGGCGTCCCGGGAGTGCACCCAGGCCCTGCTCGAGGCTGGAATCACGAGTGTCGCCTACGAGACGGTGCAACTCCCCGATGGGTCGCTGCCCCTGCTTGCACCGATGAGCGAGGTCGCCGGGCGGATGGCGACCCAGGTGGCTGCCCATGCGCTCGAGCGAGCCCAGGGCGGGCGTGGTGTGCTCATGGGCGGTGTGCCGGGTGTCAAGGCCGCCAAGGTCGTGGTGATCGGGGCGGGAGTGTCGGGCATGAACGCCTCGGAGATCGCGCTGGGCATGCAGGCCGACGTGTGGATCCTGGACAAGAACGTGGCACGGTTGCGGGAGGTCGACCGCGTGTACCGCGGCCACGCGCAGACGATCACGTCGAGCCTGTACGAGGTCGAAAGGGCGGTCGTTGATGCCGACGTGGTCATCGGCGCGGTGCTGGTGCCCGGTGCGAAGGCGCCGACGCTGGTCTCCAACGACCTGGTCTCACGCATGCGGCCCGGCAGCGTTCTCGTCGACATCGCCATCGACCAGGGCGGCTGCTTCGAGGACTCCCGGCCGACGACGCACGACGACCCGACCTACCGCGTGCACGACTCGATCTTCTATTGCGTGGCGAACATGCCGGGTGCGGTCCCGCACACGTCGACGTACGCACTCACCAACGTCACGCTCCCCTACGCCGTCGAACTGGCAAATCTGGGGTGGCGTGCCGCGATGCGCAGCGACCCGGCGCTCGCCCTCGGCCTCAACACCCACGAAGGCCGGCTCACCTCTGGCCCGGTCGCGGAGGCTCACGGCATGAACGCCCTGGCGCCGGACGAGGTGCTGCGCTGAGCGCGGCGGAGTCGCCGCTCGCCCGCGCGGTCCGCGGATATCTCGACCACCTCGCCGTCGAACGCGGGCTCGCGGCCAACACGCTTGCCTCGTACCGCCGCGACCTGAGCAGGTATGCGGCCTTCCTTGCGGCCCGCGAGGTGACCGATCCTGGCGCGATCACCGAAGCGGACGTGACGGCATTCCTGCGCAGCCTGCGCGAAGGCGACGCGGAGCACCCTGCGTTGGGCGCAAGTTCGGCCGCCCGGGCGGTGGTCGCCGTGCGCGGTCTGCATCGTTTCTTCCACCGGGAAGGCGTCACACCGGGCGACCCCGCGAGCAGCGTGCGACCCCCCACGCCGCCGCGCCGCCTGCCGACCTCCATCCCGTTGGAACAGGTCGAGCGACTGCTGGCGGCATCTGCCGCCGACGGTTCTCCGCTGGCGCTGCGCGATCGCGCCCTGCTCGAGGTGTTGTACGGCACCGGATCAAGGATCTCGGAGGCCGTGGGGTTGGATCGCGACGATCTGGATCTTGACGCCGGAACCGTCCTGCTGCGCGGCAAGGGAGGCAGGGAGCGGATCGTGCCGGTGGGCAGTTATGCCCGGGAGGCGGTGGAGGCCTACCTGGTGCGCGCCCGGCCGTCGCTCGGCGCGGTCGGACCGGCGACGCCTGCCCTGTTCCTCAATGCCCGCGGAGGGAGGCTGTCGCGGCAGAGCGCGTGGACGGTGCTGCGCACGATCGCGGAACGGGCCCGGCTGACCACGCACATCTCACCGCACACGCTTCGGCACTCGTTCGCGACGCACCTGCTCGACGGCGGCGCCGACGTCCGGGTTGTACAGGAGCTGCTCGGCCACGCCTCGGTCACGACGACGCAGATCTACACGCTGGTGACGGTCGACAAGCTCCGTGAGGTGTACGCGGCGGCCCACCCGCGGGCCCGCGCGTAGCACATTCTCGAACAGGCGCTGCGCAGTCAGGGTCCATTGCTGTAGGTATAGCGCATGACCTCGGCCGATGCACTCGTCAAGGGCCGGGCTGCCTTCGATCGTGAAGCCTGGGCGGAGGCGTACGCGCAGCTCGCTGCCGCGGATCGGGAGTCGCCGCTCGAGCCCGACGACCTCGAACTGCTCGGGATGGCCGCACAGCTCGTCGGCAGGGACGCGGACAGCGCTGAACTGGCGGAGCGCGCGCACCACGAGTTCCTCCGTCGGGGAGACGTAGCCCGCGCCGTACGGTGTGCGTTCTATCTCGTGATGACCCTGCTCAATCGAGGTGAGATGGCCCGCGGTGCCGGCTGGCTCGCCAGGGCCCGGCGACTGCTCGACGAGGGTGGGCTGGACTGTGTGGAGGGGGGCTACCTGCTGGTGCCGGTGGCCTTGCAGAGCATGGCCGAGGGCGACGCCGCGGCCGCATACGCCACGTTCTGCGAGGCCGCAGAGATCGCGGACCGGTTCGGCGACCCGGACCTGGTGACGCTCGCCAGGCTTGGCCGCGGCCAGACCCTGATCATGCGCGGCGACACCGCGGCCGGCGTGGCATTGCTCGACGAGGTGATGGTGGCCGTCACGGCTCGCGAGGTGTCGCCGATCGTGAGCGGGATCGTCTACTGCGCCGTGATCATTGCCTGCCAGGAGATCTTCGATCTTCGCCGGGCCCAGGAGTGGACCGCAGCGCTGAGCCACTGGTGTGCTTCCCAGCCGGACCTGGTGCCCTTCCGCGGTCAGTGTCTGGTGCACCGTGCGGAGATCATGCAGCTGCACGGCGCCTGGCAGGACGCGATGGAGGAGGCGGAGCGGGCGCGACAGCGGCTGTCGGAGCCACCTCAGCCCGCGGTCGGCATGGCGTTCTACCAGCAGGCTGAGCTCTTGCGGCTGCGTGGCGAGTTCGCGGCCGCCGAGCAGGCGTACCGCCAGGCCAACCAGTGGGGACGAAATCCGCAACCAGGCCTGGCGCTACTGCGGCTCGCCCAGGGCCAGGTCGACGCTGCGAAGGTGGCGATCCGCCAGGCAATGGACGAGGCACCCGAGCGGGTCACTCGCTCCAGGCTGCTGGCGGCGCACGTCGAGATCGCTCTCGCCGCGGGCGACCTCCCGGGAGCGCGTGCGGCTGCCGACGAGTTGTCGCAGGTCGCGGACGACCTCGGCGCGCCCCTCTTGCATGCGACGGCAGCCCATGCACAGGGGGCCGCCCTGCTGCACCAAGGCGAGGCGCGAGCCGCCCTCGGCGAACTCCGGAAGGCCTGGAGAATCTGGCAGCAGCTCGACGCGCCGTACGACGCCGCGAGAACCCGAGTCCTCATGGGTCTCGGCCTCCGCGCGCTGGGCGACCCGGACGGCGCCGAGATGGAGCTGGACGCGGCCCGCTGGGTCTTCGAGAACCTCGGGGCCGCCCCAGAGCTCACCCGTGTGGAGCGCCTGTCCCAGACGGCAGCGCCCAGGGTCGCCGGTGGGCTGACTGCGCGCGAGGTAGAGGTGCTCGGCCTGGTGGCCACCGGCAAGACCAACCGGGCGATCGCTGCCGACCTGTTCCTCAGTGAGAAGACAGTGGCACGTCACGTGAGCAACATCTTCACCAAGCTGGGCGTGTCCTCTCGGTCCGCCGCCACGGCGTACGCGTACGAGAACGGACTGGTCTGACGATCCTGGGCAGAAACACCCAGGTCCGCGGGCGCCGAAATGGGGTCTTCTCCCGATGGCACCGTCGTGGGGCGCTCCGTAGCGTCCTGACCGTAAGCCGGCGAGCGACGGGAGGAGGCGGCGATGACCATGGACCTGCCCGTCCTCGCCGGCGTCCTCTCGACGACGATCTTCGCCATCAGCACGCTCCCCATGCTGGTGAAGGCAGCCAGGACGAAGGACCTGAGCTCGTACAGCCTGGGTCAAATCCTGCTGGCGAACGTGGGCAACGTCGTCCACTCGTTCTACGTCTTCGACCTGCCAGCGGGCCCGGTCTGGGTGCTGCACTCGTTCTATCTCGTCAGCACCGGCCTGATGTTGGTCTGGTACCTGCGCTACGGCGCACAGGCGAATCCCGGCCCGGACGGTCCTTACACAGAATCACCCACGCCCCGCGGGCGTGGTGATCTGGTCGTTTCTGCCGACGCGGTGATGCCCGCTGCTCTCTAGCGTCGAGATCGTACGGATCCGCCGAAAGCGAGGGACGGGCCATGAACGGCAACTGCACCGAGCACTTCGAGACCGTGATCATCGGGGGCGGCCAGGCCGGCCTCGCGACGGGCTACCACTTGGCGAGACAGGGACGACCGTTCGTGATCCTGGACGCGAACGAGCGGGTCGGCGACGCCTGGCGTAAGCGGTGGGACTCGCTGCGTCTGTTCACCCCGGCGAAGTACGACGGGTTGCCAGGCTTGCGCTTCCCGGCACGTTCGGTGTCGTTCCCGACCAAGGACGAGATGGCCGACTACCTGGAGGCTTACGCGGCGCGATTCGACCTGCCCGTTCGAACGGGCGTCACGGTCGAGCGGCTGTCCAGGGTGGGAGACCGGTACCTCGTGACGGCCGGTGACCGCCGCTTCGAAGCGGACGAGGTCGTGGTCGCGACCGGCGCACATCATGTCCCGAAGGTCCCCGCGTTTGCCACCGGGCTCGATCCGCGCATCGTGCAGCTGCATTCGAGCCGTTACCGGAGTCCGGCCCAATTGGGGGACGGGGGCGCCCTCGTCGTCGGCATCGGGAACTCCGGCGCCGAGATCGCGCTGGAGGTCTCGCGCTCGCACCGGACCTGGCTCTCGGGCACCCCATCCGGCCAGATTCCCGTTCGTCACGGTCCCGCCGCCGCGCGGTTCGTCATCCCCATCATCCGATTCCTCGGCACGCACGCGCTGACGCTCCGTACACCGATCGGACGGAAGCTTCGGGCGGAGTTTCTTGCGAGGGGTGCCCCTCTGATCCGGGTGAAGCTGAAGGACCTCGCCGCGGCCGGGGTCGAACAAGTCCCCAGGACGGTGGGCGTACGCGACGGCCGCCCGGAGCTCGCAGATGGACGCGCGATGGACATCTCGACCGTGATCTGGTGCACGGGCTTCCGGTCCGAATTCGGATGGATCGACCTGCCGGTGTTCGACGAGGACGGGATGCCGATCCACGAGCGCGGCATGGTGGAGGCGGCGCCGGGGCTGTACTTCGTGGGCCTGCGGTTCCAGTACGCGGCGGTGTCTGACGTCCTGCCCGGCGTGGGCCGCGACGCCGAGTACGTCGTGAGGCACGTCGCGTCTCGCAACGGCGACTCTCGGCCCAGGACCCCGACGCGCGACGACGGCCAGGACCTCGCGCGAACCTCGGCGGCCTGAGCCCGACGACCTGGCCTCGCAGCCGGGTCAGCTCCGGCCCGCGGTCGGCAACCCGATCCACGGAGCGCCCGAGGCGACGAACTCGATCTCGTGGTTGTCGTCGGGCACCAGGAAGTGCAGAAGGCCCGCGCCCTCCACGGTCAGCGCGGCCTCGACCGGCTCTGGCAGCCGGCCGGTGAGCGGCTGGATCGCCAGTGTGGCCGTGCCGCGCTGGCGCAGGACTTTCCAGGTGCCGGCCGTGAAGCCGTCGACCAGGACGATGCTGGGCATGACATTGGTGGCCACGAACTCCTCGCCACGGGTGCGGTAGTCGTCGGTGACGACGCGGCTGCGGTCGGCGTGCGAGAGCAACAGGTTGTCGTAGTCGTAGAGCAGCCGGGCCGGTGCCGGCGCGCCGGGATCCGGCCGTGGCGCGTCTGGAAGATCGAACAGCTCACGGCCCTCGCCGTCGCGAAAGGTCACCAGCTCGGGTCGCAGACGATCGACCACCTCGGCAAGCCGGGTGAGTCCCGACCAGGCCTGTACGTCGCGAACGGTGGCGGGACCGAATGCCGCGAAGTAGCGCAGGATCATCGTGGCCGGAGAGGGATCGGTCGCCACCCGCCGGCCGAGCCAGGACTCGACGCTGGTGTGCTCGATCGGGCCGCTACGACCCCACAGGCCGCGCGGCGGCACCTGGACCAGAGGTACCCGGGCCCGAACGGCCTGCGCCATGGCGGCGGCGTCACGGTCCGGCCACCGCTCTCGCAGCCGCGCGCCCAGTTCACTGAACGTCAGCGGACGTTCGTCCATCCAGGCCCGACCGGCGGCGGCCAGTTCGTCTCGGTCGAGGCCGGCGAGCTTCCGGCCGAAGGCACCGCTGGTGCTTCGCTCGATGACTGGCTGGACGAGTGGGCGCAGCCACAGGCAGTCCTCGGCCGTCACCAGGTGGATCGTGGAGCGCATGAGCGCCATCCGCACCACTTGCCGACGCTCGAGCAGGTCGGACATCTGGCCGCCGCGGAATCCCTCCAGCCGGTTCCACAGACCCACGTACCAGGTCTGCGGGGTCTGGGCCTGCAGTCCGACCAGATGCTCGATCATGTCCAGCGCGGGCATCGACGTGCGCTGGAGCAGGAACTGACGCGCCAGGGTGGCCCGGTTCAGGTCCCGCCGGCTGAGGTCGCCGGCGGATACGGACTTCGACGTTCGGGTCGGCATCTCTCTACCTTCCTGGCCCGCCTGCGGCACGTCAGCGCAGCGTACTGTCGAGGAGGACACCCACTCGCTGATCGGCAGGCTGTTCGACGGGACGATGGCTGCGGGCGTCAGCCGGGCCGACCTGGTCGTCGATGACCTGGCACCGATCTTCGAGAGCGATCCGCGCCCCGGCCGGAAGGCCGCTTCCCGGGCCGCCGCCCGTGTTGGCCGAGGTCATCGAGCGGTTCGAGACGTACGACCCTCTGGGCTGACCACGGGCAGCCCGGGCGCGGCGCCACAGGCTTGTCCCGTACCCGAGGTAGGCTCGCGAGCCGAAAGCGTCCGTACCGTCGTGGAGGAGCTCTGACGGCCCGTGGACACCTCGACCTGGGGCACCCGCGGCGACGTCCTGTTCGAGGGCCGGGATCCTGGCGCAGCAGAGCCCGAGGAGGTCGACCTGGGCCCCACCCAGCGCCCACGCAAGGTCTTTCCTGAGCCCGCACGGGTCGACCACCACGGGCCGGGCCGGGTCGTCGCCATGTGCAACCAGAAGGGCGGCGTGGGCAAGACGACGACCACGATCAACCTGGGGGCGGCCCTTGCGGACTACGGCCAGCGCGTCCTGCTCGTCGACTTCGACCCGCAGGGCGCGCTGTCGGTCGGCCTGGGCGTCGACGCTCACGATCTCGAGCTGTCCGTTTACAACCTGGTCATGGAGCGCGACGTCAAGCCGGCCGACATCCTGCAGGAGACGCCGGTCCGAGGGATGGACCTGCTGCCCAGCAACATCGACCTGTCCGCCGCCGAGATCCAGCTGGTCAGCGAGGTCGCACGCGAACAGGCGTTGTCGCGGGCGCTCCAACCCATCATCCCGGAGTACGACGTCATCCTGGTCGACTGCCAGCCCTCCCTGGGCATGCTCACCGTCAACGCGCTGACCGCGTCCGACGGGGTGATCATTCCCCTGGAGTGCGAGTACTTCGCGTTGCGCGGCGTGGCTCTGTTGCAGGAGACCATCGAGAAGGTCCGCGACCGGCTCAACCCACGGCTCGAGATCGAGGGGCTGCTGGCCACCATGTACGACTCGCGGACCGTGCACGGCCGCGAAGTCCTAACGCGTCTGGTCGAGGCCTTCGGCGACAGGGTGTTCCACACCGTCGTCACCCGTACCGTGCGCTTCCCCGAGACCACCGTGGCCGGGCTGCCGATCACCAGCTTCGCACCCGAGTCACCCGGTGCGGCCGCTTACCGTCAGCTCGCCAGGGAGGTGCTCGCCCGGTGGCAAGTGCCGTCCAAGAGATGACCGCCTCGCCGGACGCGACCTCCGACAGCTTCGAAGTCCACCTCGACAACTTCGAAGGCCCGTTCGACCTGCTGCTGGGCCTGATCGCCAAGCACCAACTCGACGTCACCGAGGTCGCACTCCACAAGGTCACCGACGAGTTCATCGAGCACATCAGGGCCGGCGGGCCGGAGTGGGACCTCGACCTGGCCAGCGAGTTCCTGGTCGTCGCCGCGACGCTTCTCGACCTCAAGGCCGCGCGTCTGCTGCCCAGCGGACAGGCCGACGACGAGGACGACCTCGCCGCGCTGGAGGCACGTGACCTGCTGTTCGCCCGGCTGTTGCAGTACAAAGCCTACAAGGAGGTCGCCGGCGTACTCGCGGCACGGATCCGGGAGGAGTCGCTCCGGTTCCCGCGTGCAGTCGGCCTCGAGGAGCGGTACGTCGCAGTACTGCCGGAGGTCGTCGTCGGTCTCGGGCCGGCCGAGCTTGCCGCGCTGGCCGCCAGGGCACTCGAGCCCAAGCCGACACCTGTCATCGCGACGGCCCACCTGCACCATCCACGTGTGAGCGTGCGCGAACAGGCCGCGGTACTGGTCGATCGGCTGCGTCGATCACGGACCGAGACCTTCCGGCGGCTGTCGGCCGACTGTCCGAGCATCGTGTACGTGGTCGCCCGGTTCCTGGCCCTGCTGGAGCTGTACCGCGAGCGCGTGGTGGCGTTCGAGCAGGTCACGCAGTTGGGAGAGCTGACAGTACGGTGGACCGGCGACGACGGCGACGCGCCGGACATCAACGAGTACGACGAGACGTCCGGGTGGGTCGCGCTTCCCTGGGGCGGCCGGACGCCGTGAGTGTGCCCATGCCCGACCTGTCCGAGCCGACGACGTCCGCAGCCATCGAGGCCGTGCTTCTCATCGTCGACGAACCGGTGGCCGAGATCACGCTGGCCCAGCTGCTCGAACGCCCACGGTCGGAGGTGGCCGAGACGTTGCGCCGGCTGGCGGCCGACTACACCGCGACCGGGCGTGGGTTCGAGCTGCGTGAGATCGCGGGCGGCTGGCGGCTCTACACCCGCGCGGAATGTGCGCCGATCGTCGAGCGCTTCGTGCTCGACGGCCAGCATGCCCGGCTCTCCCAGGCCGCCCTGGAGACGCTGGCCGTCGTCGCATACCGGCAGCCGGTGAGCCGGTCGCGGGTCTCGGCCGTGCGGGGGGTCAACTGCGACGGGGTCATGCGCACGCTCATCACGCGTGGACTCGTCGAGCAAGCGGGAATGGACGTTGAGACCGGCGCGACGCTCTACCGGACATCGTCGTTCTTCCTCGAGCGGCTGGGCATGTCGTCGTTGGAGGAGCTTCCGCCGCTGGCGCCGTTCCTGCCGGACGTCGGGGACGTCGACGGTGTCGAGTGAGACCGGTGTCCGGCTCCAGAAGGTACTGGCCGCCGCCGGCGTCGGCAGCCGGCGCGCCTGCGAGGAGCTGATCGCGGCCGGCCGGGTCGAGGTCGACGGCGCGCTCGTGCGCGAGATGGGAACCCGCGTCGATCCCGCGACCGCGGTCATCAAGGTCGACGGGATGCGGGTCGCGCCCCCGGAATCAGACCTGGTCCACCTGGCGCTGAACAAGCCACGCGGCGTGGTCAGCACGATGAGCGACACCCATGGGCGGCCGAGTCTCGGCGACTACGTGGAGGGCCGGAAGGAGCGACTGTTCCACGTGGGGCGGCTCGACGCCGACACCGAGGGCCTGATCCTGCTGACCAACGACGGTGAGCTCGCGCACCGGCTGGCGCATCCGAGCTACGGCGTGACCAAGACCTATCTCGCCGAGGTGGCCGGTCCCGTGGCCCGCGACGTCGGCAGACGCCTTCGTTCCGGGATCGAGCTCGACGACGGGGTGGTCGCGGTGGACGGTTTCCGCGTCGTCGGAAGCTCGGCCGGCCGGGTCATGGTGGAGCTAGTGCTGCACGAGGGCCGCAAGCACGTGGTGCGGCGCCTCCTCGAGGCGGTGGGCCATCCGGTCCAGCGCCTGGTGCGCACCGACATCGGCCCCATCACCCTTGGCGAGCTGCGCCCGGGACGCACCAGATCGCTGACTCGTGGCGAGGTCGGGCTCCTGTACCGCGAGGTCGGACTCTAGATGAGCCTGCGAGCGGTCCGCGGCGCCACCCAGCTCGAGGTCGACGAGCGTGACCACCTGCTCGACCGGGTCACCGAGCTGGTGCGTGAGGTGCTCGCGCACAACCAAATCGGCACCGACGATCTGGTGAGCATCCTGTTCACTGCGACCCCGGACGTGCGCGCCGAGTTTCCGGCCTATGCCGCGCGCGCGATCGGCATCAGCGACGTCCCGCTGCTGTGCGCACAGGAGATCGATGTCGCGGGCGCCCTGCCGCGGGTCATCCGGCTGCTGGCCCACGTCGAGACGCCCCTCGCCCGCGCCGACGTCCGCCATGTGTACCTGCACGGCGCCCGGGAGTTGCGCACCGACCTTCCGCGGCTGCCCGAGTGATCGCGGGCGTTTCGCGGCGGCACCCGGAGGCATATCGTTCGTGATCATGGCAGCCGAGTGGACCGGACCGCTGGACGATGGCGTCCTGGTCGTCGGGACGGGCCTGCTGGGCACCTCCCTCGGGCTGGCGCTGCGGCGGGCCGGCGTCGAGGTCTGGCTCCGTGACCAGGACGCCGACGCCCTGGCGCAGGCCGGCAGTCTGGGAGCCGGCCGACCCTTCACCGGCGGGCCCCCGGCCGGGCTCGCGGTCGTGGCAGTTCCGCCAGCGGCGACCGCCGCCGTCGTGGCCGAAGTGCTGGACGCCGGGCTCGCCGAGTACGCGACCGACGTCGCGAGCGTCAAGGTTCAGACCGGCGAGCAGGTGCGGTCCCTCGCCACCTCGCCGGGCCGCTACGTGGGCGGCCACCCGATGGCGGGCCGGGAGGTGTCCGGGCCGAGCTCGGCCCTCGTGGACCTGTTCGAAGGGCGGCCGTGGGTGCTGTGTCCGGACGAGGGCACCGATCCACAAGCCGTGACTCGTGCGCTCGCCGTGACCCGCACCGTCGGCGCGACCCCAGTCACCATGCCGGCGGCGGACCACGATGCAGCCGTCGCGCTCGTCTCACACGCGCCGCACCTGGTTGCCTCACTGGTCGCTGCGCGGCTGGCCGAAGCACCGGCTCACGAGGTCCGGCTGGCCGGCACCGGTTTCGCCGACGTCACCCGGGTGGCGGCCGGCGACCCCGGCCTGTGGACCGAGATCCTCACGGCCAATGCTGCGGCTGTGTCCGACGTCCTGACCGCGCTGCGGGCCGACCTGGACCGTGCGCTAGCCGCCCTCGGCTCGCCGTCGACCGGCCGAGACCAGCTCGCCGGCCTGCTCCGGACCGGCGTG
>DAIUDS010000041.1:0-15242 GCA_036845485.1 Jiangellaceae bacterium | reverse complement strand
ATAGAGCACCGCCCTCCGGAGGCGGGAGCGCAGGTTCGAATCCTGCCGGGGGCGCTTAGTGATCTTGATACGGCAGTCGCCGGACTGCTGGCTGATCGCCGTTTGCCGATGTCGCTACCGGATGGCAGGACTTCGCCCCAATGCCGCGTCGTGTAGGTGTGATCCCGTTTTACGGCCCTCGGTGCAGGGAATCGGGCACCTGCGGAGGTGTTTCTCGATGACCGAGCCGACGAGACCAGGGCGCACCCCGGCGGAGTGACGCATGACTTATCCGCTGCGGCAACTGGCCGACGTCTTCGGCGCGCCTGGCCCGTGGAGCACTGCCTACGTCGACGCTCGGCACGACACAGAAGACGCACCCCATGCGGGCCAGCTCAGGTGGCGAGCCGTTCGCCAAGCACTGACGGACCGGGGTGCGCCGGAGGAGGACCTTGCTGCGCTCGATGCCGCGGTCGCGGCGCCCACCGAGATCGGTGGCGAGGCATGCCGCTATCTGCTGGCAGGACAGGGTCGGGTGGTGCTCGACGAGGTGATGCCCGGAGCACCCGTCGGTCCCGACGTCGCCGTTCACGGCGCGCTTCCGGACGTCCTCCCTCTCGTCCTGCACCGATTGCACGAGGTGCCCTACGTGGTCGTCGAAGCCGGCCGCGAGGGTGCCCACGTCTCGGCGCACCGCGCCAGTCGGCCCACCACGGTCGCCGAACACGACGTGGCCGGCGAGACAGATCGCATGAGAAAGGTTCAGGCCGGCGGCTGGTCGCACCGGCGCTATCAGCAGCACGCCGAGGAGGTGTGGGCACGCAATGCAGCAGCGGTAGCCGAGGATGTCGCCCGCACCGTCCAGCAGACCGGCGCCGATGTCGTCGTGCTCGCCGGCGATGTCCGCGCCCGCGAATTGCTGACCGACAGTCTGCCCCCGGGGGTCAGGAGCCTGCTGGTCCAGGTCGACGTACACACCCGTGCTCCCGGCGCCGACCACGGCGCGCTGGACAGCGCGCTACACGAACACCTCGATGACAAGGCCGAAGCCGAGGAGCGCCACCTGCTCGACCGGCTGGCCACGAAGGCCGGTGAGGGTCAACGAACCTCCGCCGTGGGCCTGGGTGCCACGGTTGACGCGCTGCGACAGGGCCAGGTCGAGACCTTGCTGCTGGATCCCGCCGCTCTCGATGGCCGCCACCTGCTCGCTCTCGAAGCCGCTCCCTGGGTCGCGATCGCACCCGATGAGGCGACCGGCGCCGAGGTGCTCGCGGAGGTCCCGGCGACGCAGGCGCTGCTTCGGGCGGGCGCGCTGACCGATGCTGACGTTCTCGTGGTCGACGCGGAACGGCTGGCCAGGCCCGACGGCGTGGCCGCCCTGCTGCGCTGGCCCGTCGGTCCCGGAGCGTCGTGACCCCCAGGTGTGGATGCCGCACGGCTGCGGCAGGGTTCCCGGCGGCGCCGGTCACCGGGTCAGAAGCAGGATCTTGCCGGTCGTGCGTCGTCCCTCGAGATCCGTATGGGCCCGAGCCGCGTGCGCCAGCGGGTACGTGCCGCCGATCCGCAGGGAGAGCGATCCGTCGGCGACCCACCCGAACACCTCATCGGCGCGTCGGTGCAGCTCCGGCGGGTCGGCGGTGTAGTGGCGCAGGCTCGGACGGGTGACGAACAGTGACCCCTGGTTCTCCAGGCGCATCAAGTCGACCGGCGGAACCGGTCCGCTGGCGGCACCGTAGAGCACGAGGGTGCCACGGACCGCGAGGCTGGCCAGGCTGCCGTCGAACGTCGATGCACCCACGCCGTCGTAGACGACGTCCACGCCTCGCCCCTCGGTCAGCTCACGAGCTCTGGCGGTGAAGTCCTCGTCGCGATAGAGGACCACATCGGTGGCGCCCGCCTGTCGGGCGAATTCGGCCTTCTCCGGAGTCGACACGGTGGCGATCACCCGCCCGCCACGCCGGGTGACGACCTGGGTCAGCAGCAGGCCGACCCCGCCGGCCGCGGCATGGACAAGCACGTCGTGTCCCTCCGCCACCGGGAAGGTCGACGTCGCGAGGTACTGAGCGGTCATCCCTTGCACCGGAACTGCGGCTGCCAGGAGGTCGTCGACACCGTCGGGGACCCGCAACGCTCGCAGCGCGGAGATCACCACCAGTTCGGCATAACTGCCGCCCTGGCCCGTCCAGGCCACCCGATCCCCGACCCGCCAGCCTTCGACCTCGGACCCCACGGCTACGACCCGGCCCGTGCCTTCCTGGCCGGGAATTGCGGGAAGCTCGACCCGGTATCGCCCCGAGCGCTGGTAGGTGTCGACGTAGTTGACCCCCGCGGCCACTGTCTCCACCAGCAGTTGTCCAGGCCCGGGCGTGGGATCGGGACGTTCCACGACCACCAGCACGTCTGGACGTCCGGGTTCGTTGAACACCACAGCTCGCATGCGACTCCCTCCCGGTGCTATCCCTGCGAGGGAAGCCGCACCGACCGGCTCGTTCTTCCCGAGGCCCGGCCACGAGCAGGGCTTCGTTACGAAATACCCGGAGCGTCAGCGGGGTTTGTGCCGGCGGGATGGCAGCGTAGCGATTGCACGTCACTGGAGGCCGATGATGGGCATCAGCAGGTTGAACCACGCCGTTCTCTACGTGCGTGATCTCGAGCGGAGCGTTGCCTTCTACTCCGACGTCCTCGGCTTCCAACGCATCGACATGACACCCGAGGGGTTCCGCGGCGCAGCCTTCCTACAGGCGCCGGCCTCGACCAACGACCACGACCTCGGGCTGTTCGAGATCGGAGCGTCGGCAGGCTCGTCGGCGGCCGGACGGTCGACGGTGGGTCTCTACCACCTGGCTTGGGAGGTCGAGACATTAGCGGACCTGAGCGGCCTCGCTCGCACGCTGGCCGAGCATGGCGCGCTCGGGGGGACGTCGGACCACGGCACCACCAAGAGCCTCTACGGGAAGGATCCCGACGGGCTCGAGTTCGAGATCGCCTGGATCGTGCCTGCCGATCGGCTCGACGCCGCCGCTCTCGATGCCCGAAAGACGATCCGGCCACTCGACCTCGACGCAGAAATTGCTCGATACGGCGCAGACACGCGGGGCGGGGTGGGAATCTCGGTACCGCTCGGGACGCGGTGATGACCGAGACACCCGACGTCGTCTGGGCTGATCATGCCGAGTACCTCGCACAGGCGTCGCGCGACGACGCCGAGTGGTACGCGGATGTGGCGCGAAGCCTCGTCGGTCCGGACGACGGCCTGCTCGTCGATGTCGGCTGTGGCGGCGCGGGGATGGCCGCGGCACTCGCGCTGGCGGCGCCGAGAGCCGACGTCGTCGCGATAGACGGCGAGGCGGAGGTGCTGGACGCGGCACGTGCCCACCTCAACCAGGTCGCCCCCCGGGTGCGGACTTCCCGTGCCGACCTGAACGAGCCGGCTGCTCTCGCCGACGTCGTCGGCGGCGGTGCCGACGTCGTCTGGGCCTCCCACGTCGTCCACCACGCGCCGGACCAGCAGGCTGCCGTCGATCTGCTCGCCGGCCTGCTGGCTCCCGGAGGCCGGCTCGCGCTCGCCGAGGGCGGGCTGACCAGTCGCCACCTGCCATGGGACCTCGGCGTCGGCCGGCCGGGCCTCGAACTGCGCCTCGAGGCGGTCCAGGACCGGTGGTTCGCCGCCATGCGGGACGGGCTGCCCGGAGCGGTTCGAATGCCGTACGGCTGGACGGTGGCGCTGGAGCGAGCCGGGCTCAGGGACATCACCACCCGGAGCATGCTCATCGAGCGGTCAGCGCCGCTGTCCGAGCCGGATCGGAGCCGGATAGTCGACAAGCTCGCACATCGCGTCGACCATCTTCGTGACACGGGTCTGCTCGAGTCCGCCGAGCTCGAGGTATGGGACCGGCTGCTCGACCCGGCAAGTCCGGACTGGCTGGCCCGTCGTGACGACACATTCGTGCTCGATGGCCGCAGCGTCCACGTCGGACGACGCTGACTCATCATCCAGCCGGACGCCTGCCGGGTCAGCGACCGGACGAGCCGGAGCGACCCTCCGGCGAGCTCGAGCCGGTGGTGTACTCGTCATAGGCAGACGACGATCCGCCGGCACCGGTGGATCCGAGCGCGGGAGCACTCGGAGCGGCCGTCACGGACGCGGCGCCGCCTCCAGTACTGGCCTTGAGCTCCGCGAGCCGCGCCTCCACTTCGGCCTGCGCGTCGAGGTCGTCGAGTCGCTCGAACTGGGCATCCAGGGACGACGCAGCCAGCTCCGCCTGCCCCTGGACCCTGGCCTCCTCGCGCCTGATCTTGTCTTCGAACCGGCTGACCTCACTGGTCGGGTCGAGTATGTCGATGCTCTTCACCGCGTCGTGGACCTGGGCCTGGGCCTGGGCCGACTTCGCGCGTGCGACCAGCTCGTCGCGCTTGCTGGTCAACTCGTCCAGCTTGTCCTTCATCGACGCGAGGCCCGACTTCAGCTTCTCGACGACATCCCGCTGGGCAGCCAGGTGCGGCTCGGCCGCCTTGACCTCGTTCTCCGCGGACATTTGCTTGCCGATCGCGACCTTGGCCAGGTTGTCGAACTTCTCCGCGTCGGCCGCGTTGCCGGCGGACCTGAACTCGTCGGCCTTCTGGCTCGCCGCCAGCGCCTTGCGGCCCCATTCGACCACCGCGTTCTGGTCCTCGGCGTAGTCGGCCTCGAGCATGCGCAGGTTGCCTATGGTCTGCGCGACCGCGCCCTCGGCCTCCGCGATGCTGTTGGTGTAGTCACGGACCATCTGGTCGAGCATCATCTCGGGATCTTCGGCCGAGTCGAGAAGCGCGTTGATGTTGGCCTTCGCCATCTGTGCCACGCGACCGAAAATGGACTGTTTGCTCATGTTCCTACCCTCCTGGGGACTCGTTGCCCGATCGTGTGCCCACGGTCTCGGCTGTCGCTCCTATCGCTCCTAGAACCTGCCGCCACCACCGCGGCGGCCACGCGTACCACTGCCGCCGAAGCTTGCGGGGCCGCGGCGTCCACCGCCACTCCCTCCGAGGCCGCCGAAACCGCCGCCTCCGAAGCCTCCACCTCCGCGCCCTCCACCGCCGAAGATGCTGTCGATGAGGATGCCTCCGAGAATCGCTCCGCCGAGGCCGCCGATGCCTCCGCCCCCGCCTGCTCCACCCCCGGCGAAAGCACCGACGTCGGCCCGCGCGAGCTGTCCGGCCTGCTCGGCCAACGCGTCGGCCTGCTGGGCCGCCGCCAGCGCCGACACGGGGTCGGTCCGTGCAAGCGCCATCGCCTGGTCGAGATGTCGCTGCGCCTCGGCCAGGCGGGTGCGCGCCTCGCCGCCGATTCCGCCACGGCGGGTCGTGATGAAGTCCTGGGTGGCCGAGACCTCGCTGCGTGCCGCAAGCAGGGCCTGCTCGAGCGACGCGCGCGCCCGCTGGATTCTCTGCTGCTGGTCACGGACGCCCTCCAGCGCCCGGTCCAGACGACCGCCGGCCTCCTCGATCCGGCGAACGGCAGCGAGCGGGTCGTACCGCCCACCGGCGATCTCCTGCTGCACGCTGACGACGGCCGCCTCCGCGGCCGCGACATGACCGGCCAGATCGGGGACCTGCCCGCTCGCCAGCAGCGCCTTGGCCTCGGCCAGGTCCTGCGTGGTCTCCGCGATCCTCCCCTCAACGCTGGTCGCGGCCTCGTCGAGGCCGGCGGCGAGACGGTCCACGGCTTCGAGCAGTTGTCCCGCCTGCCCGGCGGCTTCCTCCGCAGCCCGTACCGCGACCGCCGCATCGGCGGTGTCGCCGTTCTCGAGGTCTTGCCGGGCCCCGGCGACAGACGTTCGTACGAATGCCAGCCGTTCCCGAACCTGATCGGGATTGGCCGCGATCGGCGCCAGCGCACTCTCCGCATATCGCCTGGCCATACCGTGCAGCGTGGCGGTGGTCCGTCCCAACCGGGCCTCGATGTCCACGGTCTTCTGCTCGACCTCGGCGATCACCTGAGGAGCGTTCTTCTCCAGCTCGCGAAGCCGGTCGAACGCCTCGGCTTCGGCGTCGAGCCGGGCGTTGGCCTCCTCACAACGGCTGATGATCTGGGTGAGCATCGTCCGCTTCGTGGCATCGTCCTCCGGCTCGGAGTCGTCGAGCTGCTGGCGGAGCATGAACGAGGCGTTCAGATGCGCCTTCGCCTCGTCGAGGGCCGCGGCGAACGGCGCCGCCGCCGGTTCGCCGAACTGTGCCGTGGCGAAGCCCAACTCCTGCTCGCTGGTCTTGATCGAGTCGTCGGTCTCGACGAGTAGCCGGCTCGCGCGCAGGTCGAGCTGGTCGAGCGGCATCTGGCCGGCATCCACGCCTGCTCCCGGCACGGACGTCCGGCGGCGGCGAGAACGGACGAATACATATCCGCCTGCACCGACGACGCCGACTCCGACGGCGGCGGCCACCGGGCCCCACGGGAACCCGCCGGCGGCGCTCGGGTTCGCCTCGCCGGGTGTGATGGCCGGTGTCCGCACCTCTTCGCCGGCCAGAACGGCGCGGTAGCCCTCGGCTGCCCCTACCGCCGCGCCCGCCCAGTCGTTCTGCTGCAGGGGCGGCTCGATCGCGACGGTGGCCACCTCGGCCAACTGGGCGTCGGTCAGCGGATAGTCCTCATCGACCGAGTAGGCGTATCGCCGGTCGCCGGTGGCGACCGTCAGGAGGGCGTCGTTGAGCCCAAGACCGTTGCGGTCCGCCGTCTCGTCGGCCCACTCCTGCGCGTCCATGCCTGAGAACGAGTCGACGTACACGACGAAGAGTTGGAGCCGGTGATCGGTGTTGAGCCGGTCGAGTGCGTCCTCGACCTCGCCGCGTCGCTCGTCGAGCGCGTCCACCCGGTCGGTTATCTGCCCGGATTCGAGCTCGACCGGATCCTCGGCACGCGCTATGCCGGGCGTCGTGAGCCACAGCAACCCGATGGCCACAGCCGCTCCTCGAACGAACCACGCCCGCATGTCTGCCTCTCTGCCGACCCCGAATGCCTGTGTCGATCTTCCTCGGAGCGTAGGTCGGTCACATGAACTCGGCTACCCGAACCGATGGACCTCGAACCCGGCGCAAGAGCCTGCTCGGCCGGGCCACCTGTGCGAGCCTGCGTCACGCCGAGGCGGAGACTAGCCTGTAGGCACAGCAGCGGCGATTCTCTCGAACTGGAAGAAGGCGAACGCCCCAGTGGCCTCTCAGACCGGCCCGCTCGCGGGTTTCGGACCGAACGAGTGGCTCGTCGAGGAGCTCTATCAGAGCTGGCTCGAGGACCCGAGCACCGTCGACAAGGCCTGGTCCGACTTCTTCGATGACTACACCGCACCCAACTCGCCGAACGGGCGCCAGCCTGGCGCCGTCCAGCCCAGCAGGGGGAAAGACGTGACCACGGCCGCATCGAGAGACGCGACGACGGCCACGCCGGAGGAGGCCGGCGCCGCCCAGGACCAGCCGGCGCCAGTTGCCGGTGTCGCGGGCACCCGTGCAGTGGCCGACACCGAGCAGCCCGCGGCGGGGCGAGCCGAGCCGGCCCCGACCCGCGCGACGACGCCGACCGGAGCGACGGTCCCGGACCCGACGGTTTCGGCTGCACCACCACCGCAGGCGGGGGATGCCGCCGTCGTCGAGACGACGCCGTTGCGGGGTGCTTCGGCGCGTGTCGTCACCAACATGGAGTCCAGCCTCGACGTACCCACGGCCACCAGCGTGCGCGCGGTGCCGGCGAAGCTCCTGGTCGACAACCGGATCGTCATCAACAACCATCTGGCCCGCTCACGTGGCGGCAAGGTGTCGTTCACCCACGTCATCGGGTTCGCGCTGGTCAAGGCGTTGGCCCGGATGCCTGAGATGAACTACGCCTACGGCGAGACCGACGGCAAGCCGGTCCTCGTCAAGCCGGGCCACGTCAATCTCGGGCTCGCGATCGACATGAAGAAGAAGGACGGCACCCGCCAGCTGCTGGTACCCAGCATCAAGAAGGCCGAGACCCTCGACTTCGCCCAGTTCTGGTCCGCGTACGAGGACCTCGTCCGGCGTGCCCGGAGCGGCCAGCTCGGGATCGACGACTTCGCCGGCACCACCATCACGCTGACGAATCCCGGCACGATCGGCACCGTCCACTCGGTGCCCCGGCTGATGAAGGGCCAGGGCACGATCATCGGCGTCGGCGCCATGGAGTACCCGGCCGAGTTCCAGGGCGCCGCTCCGGAGACGCTGGCCCGGCTCGGCATCTCGAAGGCCATGACGCTCACCAGTACGTACGACCACCGGGTGATCCAGGGCGCCCAGAGCGGCGACTTCCTGCGTATCGTCCACGGTCTCCTCCTCGGGGAGCAGGAGTTCTACGACGAGATCTTCCAGGCTCTACGCATCCCGTACGAGCCGATCCGATGGGCCGCAGACGTCACGGCCAGCCACGAGGACGAGGTCGGCAAGCAAGCCAGGGTCCTCGAGCTGATCCACGCGTACCGAGTCCGCGGCCACCTGATGGCCGACACTGACCCGTTGGAGTACAAGCAGCGCAGCCATCCCGACCTCGACGTCACGACCCACGGGCTCACCTTGTGGGATCTCGACCGGGAGTTCGCCACCGGCTCCTTCGGCGGCGGCAAGCGGTTCATGCTGCTACGCGACATCCTCGGCGTGCTCCGCAACGCCTACTGCCGCACGGTCGGCATCGAGTACATGCACATCCAGGAGCCCGAGCAGCGGCGTTGGATCCAGGAACGCGTCGAGAAGCCCGGCGACCGGATGAACCGTGACGACCAGATGCGGATCCTGCTCAAGCTCAACCAGGCAGAGGCTTTCGAGACATTCCTGCAAACGAAGTACGTCGGGCAGAAGCGCTTCTCCCTCGAGGGTGGCGAGTCGATGATCCCGATCCTCGACGAGATCTGCGAGTCCGCCGCCGAGGAGGAGCTCGACGAGGTCTGCGTCGGCATGGCACACCGTGGCCGGCTGAACGTGCTGGCCAACATCGTCGGCAAGAGCTACGCCCAGATCTTCCGCGAGTTCGAGGGCAACATCGACCCCCGGACCGTCCAGGGCTCGGGCGACGTCAAGTACCACCTCGGAGCCGACGGCGAGTTCGTAGGTCAGAACGGCGAGCGGATCAAGGTCTCCCTCACCGCCAACCCGAGCCACCTCGAGGCTGTAAACCCCGTCCTCGAGGGCATCGCACGGGCCAAGCAGGACATCCTCGACCGGGGCGAGGAGTTCCCCGTGCTGCCGATCCTGGTCCACGGCGACGCCGCCTTCGCCGGCCAGGGCGTGGTGGCCGAGACACTCAACCTCTCCCAGCTGCGCGGCTACCGCACCGGCGGGACGATCCACGTGGTCGTCAACAACCAGGTCGGGTTCACCACGTCCCCGGAGCAGTCCCGTTCGTCGATGTACTGCACCGACGTGGCCCGGATGGTGCAGGCGCCGATCTTCCACGTCAACGGCGACGACCCCGAGGCATGCACCCGGGTGGCGCGGCTGGCGTTCGAGTTCCGGCAGGAGTTCCGCAAGGACGTCGTCATCGACCTGGTCTGCTACCGCCGGCGCGGCCACAACGAAGGCGACGACCCCTCGTACACGCAGCCGCTGATGTACGACCTGATCGAGCAGAAGCGCTCCGTGCGCAAGCTCTACACCGAGGCGCTGATCGGCCGCGGCGACATCTCCGTCGAAGAGGCCGAGCAGGCACTGCGGGACTACCAGCAACAGCTCGAGCGGGTCTTCGCCGAGACCCGTGAGGCCGAGGACCAACCGCCGAAACCGATGACGGTGCCGTCCTACCCGGACAAGCCGGAGCCGACCGGGAAGGCGGTCACCGCCGTCAGTGAGGAGACGCTCAAGCGTATCGGCGACGCGCACCTGAGCCTGCCCGAGGGATTCACAGTCCACCCGAAGGTGCTGCCGCAGTTGCAGCGGCGGGCGGCGATGTTCACCGAGGGCGGCATGGACTGGGGCACGGCCGAGATTGCGGCGTTCGGTTCCCTGCTGCTCGACGGCCGGCCGATCCGACTGTCCGGCCAGGACACCCGGCGGGGCACATTCGTGCAGCGATTCGCCGCCATCGTCGATCGAGTGACGGGCGAGTCGTACGTGCCGTTGCAGAACCTGGATCCCGAGCAGGCAAAGTTCTATGTGTACGACTCGCTGCTCTCGGAGTTCGCCGCGATGGGCTTCGAGTACGGCTACTCGGTCGCCCGATCCGATGCGCTGGTGCTGTGGGAAGCGCAGTTCGGCGACTTCGCGAACGGCGCCCAGGTCATCATCGACGAGTTCATCGTCGCCGGGGAACCGAAGTGGAACCAGCGCTGCGGAGTCGTGCTTCTGCTTCCCCATGGCTATGAGGGCCAGGGGCCCGACCACTCATCCGGGCGGATCGAGCGCTTCCTCACCATGGCCGGGGACGACGCCTTCCGGGTCGCTCAGCCGTCCACGCCGGCCTCGTACTTCCACCTGCTCCGCCTGCACACGTTGCGGGCGGACCACAGGCCGCTGATCGTCTTCACGCCGAAGTCGATGCTGCGCAACAAGAACGCCGTCTCGGCACCGGCCGATCTCACCGGTGAGACGACGTTCCAGCCGGTGATCTCCGACACCGAGGTCGACGAGTCCCGGGTCGACCGGGTGCTGCTCTGCTCGGGCAAGATCGTGTGGGACCTGCGCGCCGAGCGGACCAAGCGCTCGGACGACCACACCGCGATCCTGCCGGTCGAGCAGCTCAACCCGTTGCCCGCCGACCAGATCGTGGCCGAGGTCGGTCGGTTCCCCGGCGCGAAACAGGTCCGCTGGGTCCAGGACGAGCCGTACAACATGGGCGCCTGGCCGTTCGTCGCGCTGCATCTGGCGCCACAGCTCTCCGGCGTGGAGCTGACCGGCCTCGCCCGGCCGGCGGGCTCGGCTCCGTCGGTCGGCTCGCACGCCCGGCACGTCGAGCAGCAGCGTCAGCTGATGGACGACTCCTTCGCATAGGTCTCACGGAGGGCGTAGTTGTACTTCACCGACCGCGGAATCGAAGAGCTCGAGGACAGGCGCGGAGACGACACGGTGACCCTGGCCTGGGTTGCCGAGCGGCTGCGCAACTTCGTCGACCTCAACCCGGAGTTCGAGACTCCGGTCGAGCGGCTGGCCACGTGGCTTGCCCGCCTCGACGATGACTGAACCGGCTTGATCAGAGCCGTTCATCCGGCACGATGGCCTCTGTGCGGGATGTGCGGTTGTGCGTCTTCGGCGACTCCTTCGTCGCCGGAGTGGGTGATCCCAAGGCGCTCGGGTGGGTCGGGCGAGTCGTCGCCCGCACGCCGTCGTCCACCGGAGTAGACCTCACGGTGTACCAGCTCGGCGTGCGTGGCGAGTCGGTCGAGGACGTCGTCGTGCGGATGCCGGTAGAGAGCGCGCCGCGGTTCGCCCGGGGAGACCAGCACGGCGTCGTCGTCTCGGTCGGGGTCGCCGACGCGCATGCCCGCATTCCGGCAGAGCGCTCGGCCGCCACCCTGGAATTCGGTCTCGGGTCCACGGACATGCGCCGCCTGGTGGTCGGCCCGCCGCCGGTGGGCTCGTCTGACGTGCGGGCGCGAATCGCGGATCTCGACGTTGCGTTCGAGGAGGTCTGTGCCCGGCTGGCCGTGCCGTACGTGTCGACTCAACGGCCGCTCGCCGACCACCGTCCGTGGTTGGAGCAGGCGTTCACCGACGGACTGCACCCCGGTCAGGCCGGCTACGGCATGCTCGCCTACGTGGTGCTGCATGGCGGTTGGTACGACTGGCTCGGTGTCGAGGCTCCGGTGACACCCGATCGAAAACGCCGCGGCGACACAGGGTCGGGCGGAGTCTGATCCCTCGATCGCCCGCGGCCGCCCCCTCACGGCGCAGTGAACACGACCTTGCCGAAGACGTCGCCTCGCGCGAGAGCGGCAAACCCGTCCCTGGCCCGGTCGAGTGACAGCACCCGGTCGATGACGGGCCGGACCCCGCTGTAGTCGCAGAACCGGAGCAGCTGGGCCAGCTCGGCCTTCGAGCCCATGGTCGAACCCAGCACGCGAAGCTGCAGGTAGTACACGCGGCTCAGCTCGGTCTCAGCACTGCGCCCGGACGTGGCGCCGGACACCACCAGGGTGCCGCCGGGCCGCAGCGACCTGATCGAGTGCTTCCAGGTCGCCGCGCCGACCGTCTCCATGACGGCGTCGACGCGATCGGGAAGGCGTGCCCCGGACTCGAAGACCTCGGCGGCGCCGAGGTCCAGCGCACGCGAGCCGTTGTCCAGGTCGCGTGTCGTGACCCACATCCGGGCACCGGCGGCCGCGCCGAGTGCCACGAGAGCCGTTGCTACGCCGCCACTCGCGCCCTGCACCAGGACGGTCGAACCCGGAGCGACCTGGGCCTGGGTGAACAACATCCGGTACGCGGTGAGCCAGGCGGTCGGCAGACAGGCCGCCTCCTCGAACGACAGGCCTGCCGGCTTGGGCAGCAGGTTTCGGCGCGGCACAGCCACGCGCTCGGCGAGCGTGCCCGGGTGGAGCTCGGAGAGGAGCGTGCGCTTGGGATCGAGCGTCTCGTCGCCCATCCAGTCGGCCGACGGGATGACCGAATGGATCACGACCTCGTCGCCGTGCTCGTCGACACCGGCGGCGTCGCAGCCGAGGATCATCGGGAGCTGGTCGGGCTTCAGACCCACGCCCCGTAGCGACCA
Source organism: Jiangellaceae bacterium (assembly GCA_036845485.1). Lineage (GTDB taxonomy): Bacteria > Actinomycetota > Actinomycetes > Jiangellales > Jiangellaceae > DAIUDS01. Next base: position 2,587 of record DAIUDS010000041.1, on the reverse strand, counting down.
GAGATCGTGATGGTTGAGCGCGCTGGCACGCACGGTCACGACGGTCCAGCCGTCCGGCACCCTGGGCTCGGGCCGATCAGCGAGCGCGAGGCCGGTCAGAGGATCGTCGGCGTCGATGCTCTCGGCGTAGACGGCGAACATCCCACGACCCTAGTACCGGTCTTGTCAGGAACCCGTTCGCCGTTGTTATGCTCCGCCGGCTCCGAGCAGCAAGTCGGTTGCGACGCAGCCGCTCTAGGAGGAACCCTGCCATGCGCCGCCACGTCATGCCCGCGCTCGCCACTCTGACCGCCGTGGGCATTCTCCTGGCCGGCGCCGGCTGCTCGTCGGATACGGCCTCCAGGTTGCCGGAGTCCACCGAGAGCCCGTCGGATCCGTCGCGGTCGGAGCCGGCTGGAACCGCCGAACCGGACGGCGACGCCGAGATCGGCACGTCCAATCAGGCGCAGGCCTACATCGAGGCGCTCACCGGGTTCGAGCCTATGCCGCTGCCGGCTTCCGTCGAGGAGGAGGCGTCGTCGTTCTTCGACACCGACCCGGCACTCAGGGAGGCTGCTCGCGGCTACGCCATGATGTCGGCGACGAGTCCGGACGGCGAGCCGGCCGGCGTGATCCTGGTCATCGACATCGAACCCAGCTTCGCCGCCCTACGGCTGACGTGATCACGCGCCGGCTCCCCGCCGCCGTAGCCGCCCGGGTCGGGGCCACACCCGGCCCAGGGCAACGGCTACGACGGCGTCCCGCCCAACGGCCCCGATCTGCCAGGAGTCCACGCCCTCACGCGGGTTGTCCCGCTCGATCCACCAGCCCTCGGCGTCCATCCAGCCGATCCGCTTGACCGACAACCCCGGCCGACCGGGTAGGCGCACGACGGCGATCCGGCCCGGCCTGGGCTGTACGCCGTACCGCACCAGGAGCCGGTCACCCTCGCGCAGCGTGGGCTCCATCGACCGCCCGCGCACGACGGCGAGCCCGAAGCGCGGCACCGATGTGCCCCTTTCCGAAGGGTCGCAGATCCGGGAGTAGTGTCGCCCAGGTAGACAGGCTCGACGTCATAAGACCCACACGGAGGGACACCAAGGATGCTCGCGCGTCTGCTCGCTCGCACCATCGTGGTCGATGCCCACTGCGACCTGCCCTGCGGCGTCTACGACCCGGCCCAGGCCCGGATCGAGGCGCAGTCGGTAAAGGCGATCTGCGAGAAATACGCCGACAACGACGACCCGGACTTCCGCACCCGAGCTTTGATCATCAAGGAACAGCGGGCGGACCTCGTCAAGCATCACCTCTGGGTGCTGTGGACCGACTACTTCAAGCCGCCGCACTTCGAGAAGTACCCGCAGCTGCACGAACTCTTCAACGAAGCGACCAAGCTCGCGGGAGGGGGCCCCGGCGGCTCCAAGTCCTCCACCGATCCAGCGGTCGCCGACCAGCTGCTCGCCAAGATCGACGAGATAGCCGAGATCTTTGCCGAAACGAAGGCCGCCTGACCCTAGGCTCGAGCGCGTCGAACTCGGGGCAGAGGCACCACCGCTGCGGCGCCGTGGTGCCTCTGCCCTCACGTTAGGCCAAGGAGAGCTGTGACCGAGACCCATGATGTGGCCCGCGACCACGTCGAACTGCGCGTGCCTGCCTCCAGTGCCTATCTCGCGGTGCTCCGCACCGCGGCCGCCGGCCTGGCAGCCAGGCTCGACTTCACCCTCGACGACATCGAGGACCTGCGGATCGCCGTCGACGAAGCCTGCGCGCTGCTGTTGCCTCTGGTGGAGGGCGACGGGCAGCTCACCTGCCGGTTCGACCTGGCCCCCGATCTGTTGGAGGTCGCCGTCTCGGTCCCGTCGGCGTCGACCGAGCCGCCCAGTCACGACAGCTTTGCGTGGACCGTCCTGACGGCGCTCGCCGGCGAGATCGACGCGGCGGTGGCCGACGGCAACCTGACGCTGGTCCTGCGTAAGCACCGGGTGGTGACCAGCGGGTGAACTCCTCCACCGGCATGGGCGTGGATCGGCAGCAGAGCCGTGAGCTGCTCGACCTGCTCTCCGGTCTTCCCTCCGGCGATCCGCGCCGAGAGGACACCCGCAACACGCTGGTGACCCTGCACCAGCCCTTGGTCGAGCACCTGGCCCGACGCTTCCGCAATCGTGGCGAGCCTTACGACGATCTCGTGCAGGTCGCAACGATCGGCCTGATCAAGGCGATCGACAGGTACGACCCCGAACGGGGTGTCGAGTTCTCGACGTACGCCACGCCCACCATCGTCGGTGAGATCAAGCGATGGTTCCGCGACAAGGGCTGGGCCGTGCGTGTGCCGCGGCGCCTTCAGGAGCTCCGCCTCGCGATCGGATCCGCCACCGGAACGCTCACCCAGGAGCTGGGCCGGTCCCCGACGGTAGCCGAGCTCGCGGAGCGGCTCGCAGCCAGCGAGGACGACGTCCTCCAGGGGCTCGAGTCCGCCAACGCCTACAGCACCCTGTCGCTCGACGCTCCGGACAACTCCGAGGTCGACGGGCCTTCGGTGCTCGACTTGTTGGGCAGCGAGGACAGCGCCCTAGAGGGCGTCGAGAACCGCGAGGCGCTCAAGCCGCTG
>DAIUDS010000040.1:0-15543 GCA_036845485.1 Jiangellaceae bacterium | reverse complement strand
GACGTCATCGCGTCGGTGGCCGGGGTGCGCAGCGAGTCCGAGGGTGAGGAGCCGTCCCGACATGTGGTCGTGCTTCCTATTTGAGGACTGCGGTACTTGATCACGCGAGCGGCGCGCCATGGGGATGGGTGCGCCGTTTCACGTGAAACATGCGCCTGCAGCCGACGGTTCGGCAGGTTGATCGACACATGGCCGGGGCGGAGTCCCATGACGGCTGACAGCGCGGTGCCGCGCTCTGCGACGTATATGCGAGGTGCGGACTCCAACGTGGTGGTCGGGACGCGTCGGCATCCTTCGGGCCGGCGGCCGTGAAGGCCGCTGCGACGCCGGCCGAGGCGGTCCCCTTCTTCGCAGAACGCTTGGCGCTGATGGAACGCTACGTGGGCTGGCTGGCGGGACCAGGACTGGAACGGGGCCTGATCGGGCCACGGGAACTCCCAAGGCTGTGGGAGCGGCACGTGCTCAACTGCGCGGTCGTGAGGGAGGCGCTGCCGGTGGGGGCCACCGTCGCCGACATCGGGTCCGGTGCGGGCCTTCCGGGTCTCGTGCTCGCAATCGTTCGGCCCGACGTGCGCATGACGCTGGTGGAGCCACTACAGCGTCGATCGAGCTTCCTCGACGAGGTGGTCGTGGACCTGGGCCTGACGAACGTCGACGTTGTGCGTGCGAGGGCGGAGGAGCTCGCCGACAGAGTCGCCGTGGATGTCGTGACGGCTCGGGCGGTGGCTCGACTCGAACAGCTGACGTGCTGGACGCTGCCACTTTTGTCCACAGGTGGCCGGTTGCTGGCCCTGAAAGGTGACTCCGCCGTGGAAGAGGTTGCCGAGGCGGCGGACACATTGGCCAGAATGGGCGCCGTCTCCTGCACGATCCGAGAGTTCGGCCACGGAGTCGTCCAGCCGCCGACACGCGTCGTGGTGGTCGAAGTCGGGCCCCGGGTGAGGGAGGCTGTTGCTCGGCCGCGACGAAGGAAGGGTGCCAGATGACCGTGTCCGATGCGGTTTCCGGTTTGGGCTGGCCCGAGGCCGACACCGACCGACCGGCTTCCGTAGCTCAGACGGGCCCGGGGTACGAGGCGGTTGCGGGCGCACACCTCGGCTGGCCGGACGAGGATGCCGGCCGGAGCGACGCAGCCGATGCGGGCGACGACTCGGGCAGCCTGGAAGTCGCGAACATGGCAAGCTCTGACACCGGCCCGGACGCACAGGCGTACGCGGCGGCCGCCGACGAAGCCGCCTCACATGACGACGGGAGTCCCACGCTGACCGCCCCCGAGTCCGATGACGAGCGTGTGATCGACGCTGCGCCGGACGGCCACACGAGGCCGTCCGAGCAGTTCCTCACCGCGGCCGACATCGCTGCGGACCCGGGCGACGTGACGGGTGTGCTCGCCGACATCGACCCTCCGATCGCACAGCAGGCCGCGGTGGCGCTGATCGCGGTGAGTCGCCGGCGTCAGCCGTTGCCAGCGCCCGCTTCCACCCGGGTGATGGTGGTCGCCAACCAGAAAGGTGGGGTCGGCAAGACGACGACGACGGTGAACATCGCCGCCGCGTTGGCCGGCAGCGGACTGCGGGTCCTTGTCATCGACCTCGACCCACAAGGCAACGCGTCGACGGCGCTGGGAATCGACCACCATGCAGACATCCCCAGTGTCTATGACGTGCTGATCGAGGAAGCTCCGATCGGCGACGTCGTCGCGAAGGTCGACGGCTTCGATCTCCTGACCTGCGTGCCAGCAACGATCGACCTGGCCGGCGCAGAGATCGAGCTCGTCTCCCTGGTGGCACGGGAGTCCAGGCTGCGACGAGCGTTGACGGCTCACCTGTCGACACTTGGTGACGGAGAAAGCTACGACTACATCTTCATCGACTGCCCGCCGTCGCTCGGCCTGCTGACCGTCAACGCCCTGGTCGGCGGCGATGAGGTTCTCATCCCGATCCAGTGCGAGTACTACGCGCTGGAGGGCCTGAGCCAGCTGCTGAAGAACATCGACCTGGTCCGGGCCCACCTCAATCCATCGCTGGCCGTGTCCACGATCCTGCTCACGATGTTCGACGCGCGCACCCGTCTTTCCGCTCAGGTGGCCGAGGAGGTTCGCCGGCATTTCGGGGAGACCGTGCTTCGCACCACGATCCCGCGCTCTGTGCGCATCAGTGAAGCGCCCAGCTACGGCCAGACGGTAATGACCTACGATCCCAGCTCGAGCGGCGCCCTGTCCTATCTGGAAGCGGCCAGAGAGATGGCCGAGCGCAGCATGGCGCCCACCGGAAGTGCTGAGCAGCAGACCTCGGAGGAGATGCGGTGAGCGAGCGTCGGCGTGGCCTCGGCAGGGGGCTCGGTGCCCTGATTCCGACCGGACCGAGCCGAGACGGGAGAGTGAGCGAAGCAGCAAGGCCTACTCCAGTCGACGTCTACATCCCGGATCGATCGGATGACGGTGCGCCGGGCTCGGTTTCACGTGAAACCCCGCCGACCAATGGTGTGCCGCCTCAGCCGGAACCCGATCTCCTGCCCGTCGCGGGGGCGCATTTCGCGGAGGTCCCGGTCGATGCCATCAGTCCCAATGCGAAGCAGCCTCGGGAGGTATTCGACGAGGAAGCAATGGGGGAGCTCGTCGAGTCGATCCGTGAGGTCGGTCTGCTGCAGCCGGTCGTTCTGCGCTCCCTCGAAGCCGGACGCTACGAGCTGGTCATGGGAGAACGGCGCTGGCGCGCCGCGCTGCAGGCCGGCCTCACGACGATTCCGGCGATCGTTCGAGACACCCGCGACGACGCGATGCTGCGGGACGCGCTGCTCGAGAACCTCCACCGCAGCGACTTGAACCCACTCGAGGAGGCGGCCGCCTACCAACAGCTGCTCGACGATTTCGGCTGCACGCACGAAGAGCTCGCCTTGCGGATCAGGCGCTCACGTCCGCAGATCTCCAACACCCTGCGGCTCCTGAAGCTGCCACTCCTCGTCCAGCGGCGGCTGGCTGCCGGCGTGTTGTCGGCCGGCCACGCTCGAGCACTGCTCGGATTGCTCGACGCCGCCGGTCAGGAGCGTCTGGCTCAGCGGATCGTGGCCGAAGGGCTGAGCGTGCGGTCGGTGGAGGAGATAGTCGCGGTGGGGGAAGGAAAGCTTGCACGACCCCGCGGTCCCCACCCGTCGAAGCCGGTCGCACCGCGCCTCGCGGACATAGCCGCGACGTTGTCCGATCGGCTCGAGACACGGGTGAAGGTCGACCTGGGCCGAAGCAAGGGCAAGGTCACGATCGAGTTCGCGAGCATCGACGATCTCGAACGGATCGTCGAAACGATCGTTCCTGACGTCGGCTGAGGGTGACGACCGGCAGCCGTTGTCGGGCACCGCAGCAGGCGGGTCATCGTGTGCTGGTTCCATGCTGGGCAAGACGTCAGGCGTCGGCGAGATCCTGCAGCCTCAACGCACCTGTCTGCGCATCCTCGTGTGAGGGCAGATACACGCGCTGGACCGCGACGACGATCGCTTCGGCAACGACGTCACGGAAGTCAGGATCGGCCAGTCGGGCCGCGTCGCGTTCGTTGGTGATGTAGCCCAACTCGACGCGAACCGCGGCCATGCGCGTGTGCCGGAGCAGATCCCACGTCTTCGCGTGACTGCGACAATCGACCAGGTCGGTGCGCGCGACGATCTCGCGCTGGATCAGGCCGGCAAACGTCTCACCGATGGCGCTGTTGAGGCCCGGCCGGTCGCTGCCGTAGAAGTAGGTGGCAACACCCGAGCACTGAGGGTTCGGGTGCGCATCGACGTGCAGGGAGATGACGAGGTTGGCTTCCGCCTCGTTGGCGAAATGGGCCCGGGTGATCTCCTCCAGCTCTTCGTCCATGGCCCGTCCCCGGGTCAGGTACGCCTGGACACCGGTTGCCGCTAGTCGGCCTTCGACTCGGGCGGCGAGGTCCTCGACGATCGCCGCTTCCTCGAGTCCGTGCCCGACGTTGCCGCGGTCTGGCCCGCCGTGCCCGGGATCGATGACCACGATCTTGCCTGGCAACCGCTTCCCGGCTCTGCGTAGGGCCTCGGAGGCTCGTAGGTTGTCTGGTCTCCCACCGGTGACGATGGGCGCAAGCCGCGCGAGGGCCTTGAACGTGCCGGGCCCGCAGGTGCCGTCCGCAGGCAGCCCGACGTTGCGTTGGAATTCACGAAGCGCCTCGCCGGTCCGGGGCCCGAACACTCCGTCGACCCGGCCGACGAGGAATCCGAGTTCGGACAGGCGGCGCTGCAGACCGAGGACGTCGTCGCCGGCCTGCGGGTTCGCGACCACGTAGGAGAGCAGTCGATCGCCCAGCCGCCATCGGGCCTCGTCCAGCACCCGGTATGTCGTCGGACCGACGATGCCGTCGGCGGAGAGGCCGCGCTCCTGCTGGAACTGCCGGACTGCACGATCGACGTCGTCGTCGTACGTGTCGGAGGAGGCGCCATCGTCGAGCAGACCGAGTTGGGTGAGCTTGGCCCGGATCTCGACTACCGCAGGCCCGGCATCGCCGAGCCGATAGCGCAGCGGGGTCATGGGTCGGCGCCGTCCCTTCGCGGGATGTTGGCCCGCATCGTACCCGCCGGTACTACCACCACCCAGCCCGTCCGGGCCTCAGACGGTGGTGTACTCCTGGAGGTCGCGGAGCAGCGCTGCCTTCGGCTTGGCGCCGATGATCTGCTTGACCACCTTGCCACCCGAGAACACGTTGAGCGCCGGGATCGACGTTATGCGGTACGTCGCCGCCGTTTGCGGGTTCTCGTCGACGTTGAGCTTGACGATGTCGAGATTGTTCTGTGTGGACGCGATCTCCTCGAGCACCGGGGCGATCATGCGGCACGGGCCGCACCACTCGGCCCAGAAGTCGACCAGGACCGGCTTGTCGTTCTGCAGCACGTTCTCGGAGAAGTCGGTGTCGGTGACGTGCTTGATAGTGCCCACAGTGGGTTCCTCCACGAGTCGTATCTCAGTGTTCGGCCGCCGCGAGCTCCGCGGCGGATTCGGCAACGGTCGTCGCTTCGTCGAAGGCGGCGAGGAAGCGCTCGGCGTCCAGCGCGGCCTGGCAGCCCGTGCCGGCAGCGGTGACTGCCTGCCGGTACGTGTGGTCGACGAGATCGCCCGCTGCGAAGACGCCCGGCAGGTTCGTCCGCGTGGACGGGTGGTCGACGATGACGTAACCGGCCTCGTCGCGGCGCACCTGGTCGGCCACGAGGTCGGATCGGGGGTCGTGCCCGATCGCGACGAACATCCCGGTGACGACCAAGATGCGTTCTGCGCCGGTCACGTTGTCGCGAAGGTGCACTCCGGTGACCTTGTCGTCGCCCAGCACATCGACGACCTCGGTGTTCCAGATGAACTCGATCTTGTCGTTGGCGAAGGCCCGCTCCTGCATGACCTTGGACGCACGCAACTCATCCCGCCGATGGATCACATAGACCTTTCGGGCAAAACGGGTCAAGAAAGTAGATTCCTCCATGGCGGAGTCCCCTCCGCCGATGACCGCGATGTCCTGGTCACGGAAGAAGAACCCGTCGCACGTCGCGCACCACGAGACACCGTGACCGGAGAGCCGCTTCTCGTTCGCGAGTCCGAGCTCGCGATAGCGGGACCCCATCGCGAGAATGACCGCGCGAGAGCGGTACTCGCGCCCGGAGCCGTCGCGGACGACCTTGATCTCGCCGGTGAGATCAACCTCCTCGGCGTCGTCGGTGACGATCTCGGCGCCGAACCGCTCGGCTTGTGCACGCATCTCGTCCATCAACGCCGGCCCCATCAGACCGTCGCGGAAGCCCGGGTAGTTCTCGACCTCGGTCGTGTTCATCAGGGCGCCGCCCCAGGTGACCGATCCTTCGAGCAACAGGGGGTGCAGCCGAGCTCGGGCGGCATAGAGCGCGGCGGTGTAGCCCGCCGGGCCGGAGCCGATGATGATCAGGTTGCGGACGTCCGTCACGCTCGTCCTTTCGCGCTTTGGTGCTGACACGCCGGTACAGCGCGTCCTGGTGGCTCAACGGATCCTAGGGTGCACGGCATTCCCGCCCCGAACGCCAGCGCGAGCGGTGCAATTGCCCGAGTTCTGTGCGCGTGAAGCGGCCCTACTCCAGCCCGACGGTGCGCTCGGCTATTGCGTCGTCGGTGGACGCGTCGCAGCCCGGTACCACCCATCCCTGTGCGCTTCCCGGGCCGGCGCCCGCGACGACGACCAGGACGTTGCCGCCGCCGACGTCGGTGGGAGCGGCGCCGATCCGGTCACGGCCGACCTCGCGGGCCAGTCCCGCCCCGCAGTCGCTGCCGAGCCGGGCCCTGGCGTCGTCCTGGTCCGATTCGGGTACCCCGGAGCTGGGCATCAGGTTGTCAAAAACAATGCGGCCAGCGGCGATGGCCCGGATCTGATCGTCGAGGCGAGCGCTGTCGGACTGGGACAGGTCCTCCGAGGCCGGAGCCTCCGCGCCGGCGGCAAAGTCCCTGGACGTGGACTCCGGTGCGTCGGCGGAACCGAGCACGCCGTCCCCGGATCCGTCGTCGGATCCGACGAGGACGGCGGATCCCACGAACGCGATGGCGCCGACCAGCGCAGCCGCACCCAAGAGCGCAGGGGCTCGGCGCAGAAGCGGACGACGTCGGCCGAGGTGAACGACTTTCGCCGGGCGTGCCTGTGCAGGCTCGGCGATGCGGTCCCGCTCGGCCGCCAGCGCCTCGTCGATCTGCCGGACGACATGGCCCGGAACCGGGAGCCCTTTCGGCGCAGTTCGCAGCCGCTCCGGAAGGGCTTCGATCTGCGCGTGCAGGACCGAGCAGGCGTCGCACTCGGCTAGGTGGGCGCGGACCTGCCTGGCCTGACGGTCGGGAAGCAGCCCTTCGTCGTACTCGGCCAGGACAACAAGCCCGAGGTGGCCGCTGGTCACAGGGGCTCACCTCCGGATCGATTCGCTGGCGTGGATGAGACGTCCGCGACGCCGACTGGGTTCCCGGCCAGTGGTTCTGGAGCACGGATCGACGCGGCGCCAGGGGCGGCCACGTCCGACAGCAGGGGGAGGAGCCGAGCCCGGGCCCGGGCGCATCTGCTCTTGACCGTGCCGACCGGGATCGCGAGCAGTTCGGCCACCTCGGCGACGGCGTAACCCACGACGTCGACCAGGACGAGTGGAACGCGCTGCTCGTCCGGCAGGGTCGCGAGCGCGGCCTCGAGATCGAGACGCAGGACCGTCCGGACCTCGGGGTCCGGCACGGCCGAGGACGACGGGACCTCCTCGGAGAGGGCCGTGACCGGGCGGGCCGCGGCGTGACGAACCCGATCGAGGCAAGCGTTGACGACGATGCGATGCAGCCACGTCGTCACTGCCGACTCGGCGCGGAACGAGCCGGCCCGCCGGAACGCGTTGATCAGCGCGTCCTGGAGGGCGTCGGCAGCATCCTCGGGATCACCGAGCGTTCGCAAGGCCACTGCCCACAGCCAATCCCGGTGACGGCGCACCAACTCACCGAACGCCTCGTGATCGCCGTCGACATGCCGCCGCAGGAGCGTGACGTCGTCGTCGGGGTCACTCATCGGGAGATCCTGGCCACGCGGGTCATCCCAGCACCTGCACCTCCGCGACGCCGCCACGGAAGTCTCCACCTTCCGCGGGCAGCCGGGTGAACCAGATCAGGACGTACCGTGTCGTGACGGGCTCGTCAAGGGCCAATGAGGCCGACTCACCGGCGGATGCGGACGACGCGACGGCAGTCCAGTCGTCAGGGCTTTCCGGCGGCGAAGTGGCGTCCTCGGGGGCGATCCGTATCTCCAGGCCGGTGTCGGCACCGACCAAGCCCAGGTCGAGCCCGACGACCTGCACGGCGGCCCCCAGGTCGACATAGAGGCCGACGCCGGGTTTCTGCGCCTCCATCGGGTCGAAGTAGTTCTGCGTCCTCCATGCGGTCGACGGGTCACCGTCGATGGCAAGCGGGGTGTCCTCCGGGTTCTCGTCGCCGCTGCCGTCAGGAGGCGGGTCGTAGTCCGTCGCCGACGAGATCGCCAGCGGCACCGGGGTGGCCTCCGCCGAGGACGGGCTCGACGCGGAGCTACCCGGGGCGGCGGCGCTGGGATCGTCGTCACCGCCCGCGTCGACAGCGCTGAGCAGCAGTTGGAGGCCGACGAACGTGGCACCGGCCAGGAGCAGCGCGGCGGCGAGAACTCCGACGACTCGCGCCGCCCCGCCTGAGCCACGCGTCGGCGGCTCAGGGTCACGCACGACAGGTACGGCGCGGGTGGACGTCAGCGACAGCGCGGGCGCGTCGAGCACGGCTGGCGGCGGTCCGGGTACCTCGGTTGTCTGCGAGAACCCGGCGAGGATTCCGTTCGAGCGGGTCGTGACCACCCGCGACGTGAGCGCCTCGGCCACCTCGGCCGGACTCCGTAAGGGCGTGGCGTGGTGGCGGGCGGCGTTGCCCAGCGCGCGGTCGGCCACCTCGTCGAGAAGTCGCGGCACACCGGAACGGACCTGACGGGGCGATGCGACCCGGCCGTCGATGCGCGGTGCCTCCGGCAGCCCATGGCCACCATCACCCGGCCAGCGTGCGGTGAGCGCCGCGTACAGCACGCGTCCGATTCCTGCGGCGTCGATCTCACCGGCATCGCCGGGGCCGGCACCGTGGATGGCGGCCTCGGTGGCGAGCCCGGCGACCTTGACGCCACCATCGGGCGTGATCAGCACCGATCCCGGGTGCAGCAGCTGGTGGGTCAACCCGTCGTGGTGTGCCGTCGCGAGCGCCTCGGCCACCTCCCGAGCCAAGGCACCCGCTTGGTCTGAGCTCAGCGGTCCGCCGGCCAGCAGCGCTGTGAGATCCCGGCCGGACATCCATTCCCGGACGACGTAGGCAATGTGGTCCTCCACGTCGACATCCAGCACCTGCAGGAAGCGCGAGTCCCGGACCATCGCGGCTGCCCGGGCGGCCGAGGTGATCGCCTCGGCTCGGGGGTCGTCGGCCGGCAGCGTCTGGACAAGTACCGGGCGACTGAGGACGGCGTCGACTGCGCGCCAGGACCGCACGTCAGCCGCCTCGTCGAGGAGATCCTCGACGCGGTAGCGCCCGGCCAGCACGCGACCGGGCCCGACGGCCGGCTCGGTCACTGCTCTCCCGGTGTCGAGCGGGGGGTCGGGTCAGCCGCGGCATCCGTGCCGCGGCCGGGACTCCCGTGGGAGTCCATGCTAGGCCGCCTGCGGCCCAGGCGGCTGCGGACGATCCCGACCGCCTCATGTACTTCGTCGATCCTCATCAGATAGGCGAACCCGACGAACAGCGCAATCCCGAGCAGGCTCCCGGCCGCCAGGGACACGAGCTCGCCGAAGCGCCACGGAAGCCCGTCCAGCACATCGTCACCGAGCCACACCAGGCCGTACGCAGCGAGGGCACCTATCCCGGCCGGCACGAACAACCACAGGATGTGCCGCACCAGCGGCCACCGTCGGATGCCGCCGAGACGGCGGCCCAGGCTGCCGACGCTCACCAGGGCACCGACCACGTACGCCAGGCTGTAGCCCAATGCGAGCAGCACCGTCGTGTGGGCATGTTCGGCTCGGCCGATGAGCAACGCCGCAACCGCCATCGTGCCCGAGACCCAGAGCTGCACGAAGAACGGCGTGCGCGTGTCCTGGAGCGCATAGAAGCCGCGCAGCACCATGTAGTGGGTCGTGAACGCGATGAGCCCCGGCAGCAGCGCGATCAGGGTGAACGCGAGCTCGCTGGTGTCGTCCGCGGCGGCGCCGTATCCGAAGAGCACTGCCGCGAGCGGACCGGCCAACGCCGCCAACAGCGCCGTGATCGGGACGATCAACGCCAGGCAGCTGCGCACGGCGGACACGAGCCTGTCCCGAACGAGCGCAAGGCTGCCCTCGACGGCAAGGTCGGACAGGCGGGGAAGAAGCGCGGTCGCGAGCGACACCGTGATCACCGAATGAGGCACCATCATGGTCAGCATTGCATTGGTGTAGACGGACGCCCCGGCGCCGGACGCGTCGGTATCACCCAACGCGGCGGCGGCTGAGCCTCCCGTTGCTGTCTTGACGACGAGCAAGTACGCCAACTGGTTGACAAGAACAAAGGCGACCGTCCACCCGCCTAGTCGGATCGCATGGCCCAGACCGCTTCCCCGCCAGTCCGTGCGCCAGCGCATCCGGAACCCGGTCCGCCGCAGCACCGGCACCAGAGACAGCGCCTGGACCGCGACACCGAGCGTCGACCCGAGCCCGAGAAGGAGCACCTCACTTGCGGTGAACGGCCGGGAGTCATTCTTGCCGAAGGCGATCAGGTAGGCGGTGAGCACCGAGATCCCCACCAGGTTGTTGAGGATCGGCGCCCACATCATCGGCCCGAAGCGGCCACGCGCGTTGAGCATCTGCCCGACGAGCACGTACACCCCGTAGAAGAAGATCTGTGGCAGGCAGAATCGGGCGAAGAGCACCATGTCATCGAAGTAGGGCCGCAGTTCGGCGGTGAGGTACTTCCCGTCGACGAACGCGCGGACGATCCACGGGGCGGCCGCGACCGCTGTGGCGGTCGCGAGGCCGAGAACGGTCACGACCAGGCTGAACAGCCGCTGGCTGTACGCCTGACCACCGTCTGCATCCTCCTTGATGGCCCGGACCATGGCCGGCACCAGAACCGAGTTGAGCACTCCGCCGCCGACCAGGATGTAGAGCGTCGTCGGGATGACCGTCGGCACGATGAACGTGTCCGCGGTCACCGTTGCGAGCCCGAGTGCGGCAGCCACCATGGCGGCTCGGGCGAAGCCCGTGATGCGCGAGACCACGGTCCCCGCCGCCATGATCACACTGGGACCGAGCAGGCCCCGCTGGGTGGTCACGCTCACCGGGCGGTCTCCCGCTGCGGCTGTGGTTCAGCCGCGACCTCGACGGTGGCGGGCTCGTCGTCGTGCTCGGTTCGACGACGGCGCGGCCGGAATGCAGTCGCGGCCAGCAACATCACCGCAGCCCCGCCCACCACGACCCAGCCGATCGTGCCGTAGTCGGTCGCGTTGACGATCGTGCGCTGGGAGGCACCGAGCGGAGACCCGTCGACGTCCGTGAGCTGAACGGTCATCGGGACCTTGCCGTTGACGGCCGCCTCCGCGGTGACCTCGACCGTGGCCTTCTCACCGGCTTCCACCCGGATGTCCGTCACCTCGGCTACGGACATGCGATCCGGATTGTCGGGCAGGAGCTGCAGGCCGACCAGTACCGGCTGGTCCAGGTCGTTGCTGACCGTGAGCGGGAACGTCCCCCTGCTGCTCGAAAGTGTCACCGAGGACGGAACCTGCACCGATACCTGATCGAGCCCGGACGTGGCCGTGGCCGTTGCGGCGGCGGTGTATGCAGTACCAACCGCCAGGTCGGTGCGCCAGCTGGACGACGCGCTGCGCAGCACGGCGGTGTCCAGGCGGCTCGTGACGCCGTCGGGCTCGGCCAGCAGGGCCGCGAACTGCGCGCCCCGTTCACGCAAGTCCGTCACCGCCGCCACGTAGTCCGCCGGGAGCGGCGCCGGTACCGTGTCGTCCACGGATCGGGGTGCGACGACAGTCGGGCTCTCGGGAACCGCGAGGGCCGCGAGCGGCGTCGGTACGATCCAGGCGGTCTCGGTCCAGACGCCGATCAAGGCCTGCGCAACAGCCGGGTCGGGCTGCCACCCGTACGGTGCCGTTGCTGCCAGCGGCGCGGCATCAGCGGCCGTGCCGTCATCGCGTCCGGCGGGCTCTGCCGCATCGAGCGCCACCATCGCGGTCTCGGCCAGCCAGCTCTGGCGTAGTGCGACGGCTCCGGCCTCCGGATCGTCGGTGCCGGCCGCGTCGGCGATGGCGGTGTCGAGCCCGCCGTCGGTGATCACGGCGTCCATCTCGGATTCCGCGGCGCGAACACGGGCGTGCACCTCGTCGGTCTCCGGTGTCACAGCCTTGCCGGAGAGGAGGACCGTCGCCGCATTCGCCGAAGCGTATGCCGCTAGAGCGTCCTCACCGACGGCGCCGCCGGCCGGCCAGGCGACCTCGTTCGGTGCGGACCCGGCTTCATCGCCGACGAACGTCCGGGTGGCAGCGAACGCGTCACGTGCGGTCTGGGCGGCCATGGCGGAGTCGGCGGCCGCGAGGGCCTCGACGTCGGGGTTCGCGAACGGCAGGAGGAGCGGCTGCGTTCCCTCGGTGGCGGCGGTATAGGCCTCCAGCCACGCGGCCGCGTCGTCGGCACCGGTGCCATCGGTGGTCGTCCCGTCGGTCGAACTGACCGTGTATCCCTGCGTCATCGCACCGACCGTCGCGAGTAGATCCGGGTCGACTCCCCAGGTGACGGGCGCGTCGCCCGGGGCCGCGATCAGTCCGTACAGCGAGCCACCGGGGCCCAGCTGTCCGGCGAGGCCGTCGCCGAACAGGGTGCCGTCGGGCAGGACCGACGGTTGCGCGGCGAGTGGCCACAGCAACGTCACCGGGACCTGCGGCAACGGGTCATCGCCGGGCAGCCACGGGATCACGGTGCGGGCGGTGTCAGCCGTGAAACGTTCGTCGGTGAGCAGGTCGCCGTCCTCGATCGGGGTGGCCCGGATGTCCACGCCGATGACGTAGATGCCGAACTCAACAAGATCGATCTCGTCGAGCAGGACCGAGACGGTGAAGTCGTCTGTCTCACCGGGCGACAACTCCTCGCCACCGAGCTCGGCGTCGAAGAACACCGGGTCGCGCAGGCCCCAGGCAACCTCCGGGTCGGTGGCGACACGCCGCACGTCAGTGCGGTCTTCGAGTGGGTCCTCGTCGAAGCGAAGAACCGCCTGGACATTGCCGAGCGGCTCGTCGCCGACGTTCTCGACGGTGCCGCCGAGTGTGAGCGTGCCGCCCGGCTCCGGCGTGGCCGGGTCGACGGTGGTCAGAGACACCCGGACGGCGGGCTCGTCGGTTGGGTTCGGGCTCTCCTGGGCGGCTGCTCCCGGCATCGTGAGAATCCCTGTGGTGACAGCGAGTGCTGCCACGCCCAGGGCGGAACGGCGGCTCATGTCGGGCTCGCGTCTCGCAGCAGCTGGGGCAGCCGCTCGAGCAGTCGTCGTTCCGACGCGTAACGCATTCGGGCGACGAGCTCGTCCAGCGGCACCCAGGCCACCTCGCTCACTTCCACATCCTCGGTTCCCAGCGCCCCGCCGGTGGCCTCCAGGAGGTAATGGTGCACGGTCTTGTGCACGCGGCGGTCGTCGTTGACGAACCAGTACTCGATCGGCCCGAGCAATGAAACCACCCGTGCCTCCAGACCGGTCTCCTCACGCACCTCGCGGACCGCAGTCTGCTCCGGAGTCTCGCCGGGTTCGACGTGGCCCTTCGGCAGCACCCACTCCAGCCGGCCGCGCCGGTCGATCCGTCCGATCAATGCCCCCTGCGTTGCTTCGCCGAGCCGGTCGACGACCAATCCACCCGCGGAGGTCTCACGGACCGAGTGCAGGCGCCGGTTGCCTTGCGTGTTCGTGCGGCGACGGCGGCCCGTGCGGCGTGTGCGCCGGTTGCCGGTGCCGTCCGACGACGAGAACGGCGGCCCGGGCATCTCCCCAGGGTATCTGCGCTGCGCAGCCAGCATTTACAGACGCGGCGGCGAGCGCCCCTACTGCCAGGCGCCGATGATCACCGCGGCGATGATGATGCCGAGACCGTAGTAGCCGGCCTGGATCGCGCCCCACGTCATCGGCCTTGGCTTGCCGGTCTCGAAGTTGGCGATGCTCAAAACGACGGCGAGCGCGAACCCGAGGGCCGCCACGACCCCGAGCACGAGTCCTTCGCCGGCCGTGTCCGTCCCCGAGGCCTCGGCCAGCATGCCCAGCGCGATCGAGCTCAGCAGGGTTCCGACCAACGGCACCAGGTATACCCCGACCCCGGCCGCTCGCCCTCGGGCATCTCGACACCACCAGCCCGCATCCAGGCATTGCCCAGGACGGGCGGCGCGTACCAGATCGCGCCGAGGACGAAGTACGCGATTGCGGCGACGATCACAGCGAGCCAGTTGAGGTCGCCGAGGACGTCGAGGCTAATTGACCTTCCTCCAAGGTCGTCGATCAGGGCAGCACAAGCGTAGACCTTGCACGAGCGTGTGACGTGCGACACGTGGCCCTCTTGGAGGACCGATTTCGGCCTGCCGGATCCCCGTACTCTGGTGCGTCGTGACGCCCTCGACGAAGGGCAACGAGCCGACCCCGGCAGCGCTGACCGCGGTACAGCGCCGAGCGGTCCGGCAGTTGCTGCGGATCGCTCCGGTGGTCGACGAGCTCGGCGCCCGGTTCGCCTCGGCCGGCCACGAGATCGCGTTGGTCGGCGGCTCCGTGCGCGACGCACTTCTGGACCGGCTGGGTTCGGACATCGACCTCACGACCTCCGCACGGCCGAAGCAGACCAAGAGACTGTTGTCCGGCTGGGCAGACTCGGTGTGGGACGTCGGCCGGGCGTTCGGCACGATCGGCGCCCGTAAGGACGGCTTTCACATCGAGGTCACCACGTACCGGGCCGACGCGTACGACCCGTCCAGTCGCAAACCGACCGTTTCCTACGGTGAGTCGATTGCCGACGACTTGATCCGCCGCGACTTCACCGTCAACGCGATGGCGATCCGGCTGCCCTCGCGAGAGTTCATCGACCCGTACGGGGGGTTGCGTGACCTTGCCCGGAGGGTGATTCGTACGCCCGGGACACCGGAGTCGTCGTTTTCCGACGACCCGCTGCGGATGTTCCGAGCCGCCCGTCTCGCGTCGCAACTGCATTTCGAGATCGATCCGACGGTGATCGCGGCGATCCGGGACATGGCCGAGCGGATCTCGATCGTCTCGGCGGAACGCGTACGCGACGAGCTGTCGAAGCTCGTCCTGTCCGACCGGCCGCGGACCGGCCTGACCGTGCTCGTCGACACCGGCTTGGCGGCGCTCGTGCTTCCTGAACTGCCGGCGCTTCGGCTCGAGATCGACGAGCACCACCGCCACAAGGACGTCTACGAGCACTCGCTGACCGTGCTGGAGCAGGCCATCGCGCTGGAGGGCCGGCTGACCGACGGTGGACCGGACCTGGTGATCCGGTTGGCGGCGCTGCTGCACGACATCGGCAAGCCCAAGACCCGCCGTTTCGAACCGGGTGGCGGCGTGAGCTTCTATCACCACGACGTCGTGGGCGCGAAGCTTGCGCACAGGCGACTGACGGCGCTGAGGTTCCCGACGGCTGTGGCCGACGACGTCGCGAGGCTGGTCGAACTGCACCTGCGGTTCCATGGGTACGGCGGCGGCGAATGGACCGACTCCGCGGTACGGCGATACGTCCGCGACGCCGGCCCGCTGCTCGATCGCCTCCACGTGCTGACCCGGGCCGACTGCACGACGCGAAACGAGCGCAAGGCGCTGGCATTGCGGCGTGCCTACGACAGCCTGGAGGAGCGGATCGCCACGCTGGCCGAGCAGGAGGAACTGGCCGCCATTCGGCCGGACCTCGACGGCAACGCCATCATGTCGATCCTGGGAGTCCGGCCCGGACCGGTCGTGGGCCGTGCCTACCGGCATCTGCTCGAGCTGCGCCT